>JALHQU010000343.1 GCA_022841795.1 Fimbriiglobus sp. | reverse complement strand
CGTGAGGCAGGCTCACTCACGCTGAAGCGTGAACTCCAACCCCCCGGCGGTTTTCATTCGGGGTTCGATACCACTCGGTTTCTTGATCTGCGTTCATCCGCGCTGGAATCCGCGTCATCCGCGTGCCCTCTTCCTTCTTTCTCCGACCGGCGAGGCCACCCATGTCCCTCACCCCGTTCGTCGATAACCGCACCGTCACGCTGGCCGACGCGGTGGGCAAGCACCTGGACGGCGTCCGCCAGGGGCTGCCCGCCCACCTGGACATCGCCAGCGGGTTCTTCGACCTGCCCGGCTTCCTGGCCCTGGCCGCCCTCCTGCGGGAGGGGGACTCGGTGCAACTGCTGCTCGGGGCGGAACCGCCGCGGGAGGCCGACCTGCCCCCGCCGCGGCCGGGCGACTCGACCGGGCCGGAGCGGTTCGCCGACCTGCTGACGGCGGCCCTGAGCCGGCAGCGGCAGGCGGTCGCCACCGCCCGCGACCGGCTGCCGTTCACCGCCGAAACGGACGACGGCATCGAACTGCTGCACACCCTGCTGGACGGCGGCACGCTGGCGGTGAAGCGGCTGGAAAGCCAGTTCCTGCCGGCGCGGGGGATCCTGCTGCGGACGGGCGGCGGCGGGGCGTTCGTCGGGGAAACGAACCTGACCGCGCACGGGCTGAGCGACGGGCCGACGGTGGTGCTCGGGCACGGCGGGACGACGGCGGTGACAGCGCTGTGGCAGTGGTTCGACCGCACCTGGGAGGCGGCCGCCGCGTTCGACCTGAAGGGGGTGTTCCCGCGGCTGACCGGCAGCGAACAGCCGTACCTCATCTTCCTGCGGACGCTGTACGCCCTGTACGGGGACGAGTTCGACCGGCCGAAGGCGGAGGAGAAGCCGGGGCCGCTGCCGCTCACCACGTTTCAGACGCACGGGGTCCGCCGGGTGGAGCGGATCATCGGCGAGTACGGCGGGGCGCTGGTGGCCGACGGGGTGGGGCTGGGGAAGACGTTCACCGCGGCCGAGGTGATCCGCAAGTACGAGCGGAACGGGCAGAAGGCGCTGCTGGTGTGCCCGGCGGCGCTGCGGGACGGCAGTTGGAAGGAGTTCAAGGACCGCTTCCGCATGTTCATCGAGATCGTGTCGTACGAGCAGTTGGCGGCGGACGAGCAGCTCGGCGGGGACAAGCGGACGCTGGCCGCCCGCCTGCACGAGTACAAGCTGGTGGTGCTGGACGAGGCGCACAACTACCGCAACGCGGACGCGCCGAAGCGGGCCGGGGTGCTGCGGCAACTGCTGGCCAGCGTGGTGCCGAAGGACGTGCTGCTGCTGAGCGCCACCCCGGTGAACAACAGCCTGTGGGACCTGTACACGCTGCTCGGGTACTTCCTGAAGAGCGACGGGGCGCTGGCCGCCCGCGGGGTGCCCAGCCTGCGGGAGCCGTTCGAGGAGGCGATGCGGACCGACCCGGACAGCCTCAGCCCGGACGTGCTGTGGCCGGTGCTGGACGCGACCACGGTGAAGCGGACGCGGCAGTTCGTGAAGACGCACTACCAGAACGAGCGGATCAAGCTGCTCGACGGGCGGACGGTGCCGCTCACCTTCCCCGACCCGAAGCCGTCCACCATCGAGTACCGGCTGGACGCGGTGCTGCCGGGGTTCGTGGGCGAGCTGGAGGCGGCGCTCATGCCGCCGGCCGGCCCACCCCTGCTGAAACTCGCCCGGTACCAGCCGGAGCGGTACCAGAACGGGGCGGCCGGCGGCGAGGGGACGGTGATCGGGCTGCTGCGGTCGGCGCTGCTCAAGCGGTTCGAGTCGTCGGTGTTCGCGTTCGGCCGGACGGTGTCGAAGATGGTGCGGGAGCACGAGGTGTTTCTGAAGGGGCTAGATAGCGGGGTGGTGTACGAGGGGAAATTGCTGCGGGAGGTGTCGGCGGCGGACGACGTGGACGCCGACGAGGTGCTGGACGAACTGGCCGAGAAGCTCGGGCCGGGGAAGAGCGCGACCGACTACGACGCCAAGCGGCTGCGGGCGGACGTGGCGGTCGACCTGGCCGTGCTGAAGGCGTTCGAGGCGAAGGCGAAGCCGGTGAGCCGGGCGGCCGACCCGAAGCTGACGGCGCTGGGCGACGAACTGGCGAAGATCGCGGCCGAGGCGGAGACGGACGGGCTGGACCAAGAGGAGAAGCGGCGGAACCGCAAGGTGCTGGTGTTCTCGTACTTCGCCGACACGGTGGACTGGATTCACGAGCACCTGAAAACCGCGGTGACGAGCGACCCGCGGCTGACGGCGTACCGGGGGCGACTGGCGGCGGTGACGGGGAGCGACTCGGACAGCGGGATGAACCGGGAAGCGGCGGTGCAGGGGTTCGCCCCCGAGACGAGCGGGCGGAGCGGCGGGCCGGACCAGTTCGACATCCTGGTGACGACCGACGTACTGGCCGAGGGGCTGAACTTGCAGACGTGCCGGAACATCGTCAACTACGACCTGCCGTGGAACCCGATGCGGCTGGTCCAGCGGCACGGGCGGATCGACCGCATCGGCAGCCCGCACAAGCGGGTGTTCCTGCGGACCTTTTTCCCGGACGACGAGTTGAACCGTCTCCTGGACCTGGAAGTGCGGGTGAAGGCGAAGCTGGCCCAGGCGTCGGCGTCGGTGGGGGTGGAGGCGCCGCCGATCGAGGGGGTGGCGACGCGGGACCACACGTTCACCGACACGCGGAAGGAGATCGAGAAGCTGCGGGCCGGGGACGCCCGCCTGTACGAGGCCGGCGGCACCGCCGACGCCACCCAGTCGGGCGAGGAGTACCGGGAGACGCTGCGGAAGGCGCTGCTGGTGATGGGCGACCGCATCCGCCGGCTGCCGTGGCGGAGCGGGTCCGGGGTGGCGAAGGGGGCGCAGCGGGGGTACGTGTTCACCGCCGCCGTGGGCGACCAGCCGTTCGTGCGGTTCGTGCCGTTCGGGGCGTCGGCTGCCGAGCAGGTGGTGAAGAACGACGCGCTGTGCCTGCGGACGCTGAGCTGCACCGAGGCCACCGAGCGGGTGCTGCCGGACGACCTGCGGGCCGGGGCGTTCGCCCACTGGGCCCTCGCCCGGCGGGCCATCCACGCCGACTGGCAGCACGACACCGACCCGTTCAACCTGCAGCCGAAGGTGCCGCCGTTCCTGCGGCAGGTGGCCGAATTCCTGCGGCAGTACCCGCCGGCGGACACCACCCCGGAGCAACTGGCCGAGGTGATCGCCACCATCTCCGGCCGCATCCCCCGGCGGATCGACATCCGGCTGCGAGAGGTGTTCGCGGCCGAGCACAGCGGGAACAAGGCGAAGGCGGCGGCGGTGGCGACGGCGATCCGCGAGAGCGGGCTGCAACCGGCCCCGCCGCGGAGTCCGCTACCCCCGATCGGCGAGGACGAGGTGCACCTGATCTGCTGGATGGGGATCGAGGCGGCGGGCGGGGGCGCCCCCAGCCGGGAAGTGGGCCCTCTCGGATTCGAACCGAGAACCAAGGGATTATGAGTCCCCTGCTCTGACCGTTGAGCTAAGGGCCCGCGGTGCGGGTCATCTTATCGGACGGGTGAACAACGGGCGGGGTTCAGCGGGCGGTGTACCCGCCGTCCACCAGCAGGGTGTGGCCGGTGACGTAGCTGGCCGCGTCGCTCGCCAGGAACACCACCGGGCCGACCAGCTCGTTCGGGTCCGCCCACCGGCCCAACGCGGTGCGGTCGGCGAACACCTGCTTCTCCGCGTCCGACAGTACCGACATGGGCATGTCCGTCAGGAACGGGCCGGGGGCGATGCAGTTCACCGTCACCCCGAACGGCCCCAGGTCGAGGGCCGACGCGCGGGCCAGCCCGATGAGCGCCGTCTTCGTCGCCGAGTACGCGTTCCGCCGCTCCTTCGACACCCGCCCCATGATGCTCGAGATGTGGATCACCCGCCCCCACCGCCGCTCCTTCATGTGCGGGGTGAGTTCGCGGGTGAGGGCCATCACCGACGTCAGGTTCACCTCCAGCACCCGGTCCCACGCCTCGTCCGTGATCTGGTCGATGGCCTGCGGGTGGTTCATGCCGGCGTTGTTCACCAGGATGTCGATCTTGCCCATCCGCTCGACGGCGGTGCGGGCCAGCGTCTTGATGTCGTCGCGCACGCTCACGTCGGCCACCGCGTACTCCGCCCGCCGGCCGGTGTCCGCCCGCACGGATTCGGCGACGGCTTTCAGCTCGGCTTCGTTACGGGAAGCGAGGAAGACGTCGGCGCCGGCGGCGGCCAGCCCGCGGGCCATCGCCCGGCCCAGCCCCTTGTTCCCGCCGGTGACGAGGGCGACCCGGCCGGTCAGGTCGAACGGTTGTGGTGTCATGGGGTTATGGTGACACCGGAGCGGACCGCGGGCAAGGGGGAACACCAGCCGGACTTTGGGTGAACCTGGCCCACCAGGGCCGTGGGTGCGAGCCAGCTCACGCGCACCCGAGGCCCTGGCGGGCCGGGTTCGCCAAGATTGGCTTCCGGCGTGCCGGGAATTCGGACAGTGACGCCTGAAGAACGTCACCTCGACCAGCCGGCGTGAAGAAAATGCGTGGGGGCTGTCAAAATATCGGGGGGGTCTGCGTTATACACGGATAGAGGACC
>JALHQU010000342.1 GCA_022841795.1 Fimbriiglobus sp. | reverse complement strand
GGCACCACCGTCGGGTACAAGCGGATCGTCATCACCGTCGCGGAGAAGATCGGCACCACCCACCTGACGTACGCGCAGGGGGCGGCGGCCGAGACGGTGGCCGCGCTCACCATCATGCTCAGCACATTCCTGAAGGTGCCGGTGAGCACCACCCAGGTGCTGAGCAGCGGGGTGGCCGGGACGATGGTGGCCAACGGCAGCGGGGTGCAGCGGCAGACCACCCGGCGAATCCTGCTGGCCTGGGTGCTCACCCTGCCCGGCACCATGCTGCTGAGCGGGGTGCTGTTCGCCCTCGGCCGGCTGATCGCGGGGTGAGGCGAGCCGGACGGTACCCCGCCGCGGAGGGGACTGGCTCCGTTTCGTCGCCGACACATCCCCGTCGGGGGGGAATGCCGAAACGGTGCCTGTCCCCGTGTACCCTCGGCGGACGGGGGACAGGCACATTTTCGATTTTTGTTTCTCATCGCGGCAGGCCGGGGCGAAAATGCGCCAGTCCCCGTCCACCCAGGAGTGATCCGATGAACCGTTTCGTGTTCGCGCTCGCGGTGGTGGTCGCGGTCGGCGGGCTGGTGGTCGCCCAGCACGGGCACGGCGACAGCAAGAGCAAGGGGCCGGAGGTGAAGGTGGTGTCGGCGGTGGACGTGGAGGAAGAGGTGGGCGGGAAGAAGGCCCGCGCCACCACCTTCGAGGTGACGTTCGAGCCGGGCGCCGCCGGCGGCCCGCACCGCCACCCCGGCCCCATCTACGGGTACGTGCTGGAGGGCGAGTTCGAGTTCGCCGTCGGCACCGACAAGCCGAAGACGCTGAAGGCCGGGGACACGTTCTACGAGCCGGCCATGGCCCTGCACGCCGTCTCCCGCAACCCGAGCGGCAAGACCAAGACGCGGGTGCTGGCGGTGCTCGTCCACCCGCGGGACGCGAAGGAACTGGTCATCCCCGAACCGGCGAAGAAGGACAAGTGACCCACCGGGAGGACCCACCATGACCCGGCTCACCGTCCTGTACGGACACCCCGCCGACCCGGCCGCGTTCGACCGCTACTACCACGACGTCCACATCCCCATCGCGCGGCGGATGCAGGGGCTTCTGGGCTGGACCATCGGCAAGTGCGAGTCCGCCACGCCCGGCGAACGGCCGCCGTACTACCTGATCGTCGGGTTGTACGCCGCCACCCGCGCCGACCTGGAAGCGATCCTCGCGTCCCCCGAGGGGCAGGCGACGATCGCGGACGTGCCCAACTTCGCATCCGGCG
Source organism: Fimbriiglobus sp. (assembly GCA_022841795.1). Taxonomy (GTDB): domain Bacteria; phylum Planctomycetota; class Planctomycetia; order Gemmatales; family Gemmataceae; genus JALHQU01. The sequence continues at coordinate 3,354 of JALHQU010000342.1, read as the reverse complement.
GATGCACGTTCCTGTTCGACGACGAGGTGGTGCTGATCCCGTACTCACTGGGTGGATCGGAGTAGATGCCGCGAGCCGAACGAACCAGGGGATTCTCCCCCCACCCGTCGTCGGCTACCGCCGCCGACCTCCCCCGCAAGGGGGGAGGTGAAGAAGCTCCCCGTCCACTGCTGACGCCACCAACCGCGACACACATGAGCCGGCGGGCCTCTTCACCTCCCCCCTTGCGGGGGAGGTCGATCCGGGGAGCGCAGCGACCGGAGCGGGTGGGGGGTGTTCCTGGCGAACCCGGCCCGCGAGGGCCGCGGGTGCGAGCCAGCCATGACTCAGAACCGTTGCGTCAGCCCCTGCGCGCGGTATGATCGGCGCGACTGAGGCATGACGATGCGGTCAATGATGGGAGGAGTGCCGTGGGGATAAATGCCATTCCAGATAAGCCGGAAGAGGACCGGGACAGTGACGAGGGGTTCGAAGACGATGACGACTTCGGAGAAGACGCCTTCGGAGGTGAAAGCTCCTCGTTCTCCTGCCCGTTCTGCGGAAGCGGGGATGACGGCTGTCCACACTTCCTGGGTAGTCGTGATCTGAATTTCTGTGGTGATTTCGCCGTCGATGATGTCGGCGAGTTGGCGAAATTGCGCGAGGTGTTCGAGGAGGTGGGTAAGCAAGTAGTTGAGTTTGTTGAAGCCGGGAAGAAAAAGGCCCGCATTGCTCTGTTAAAGCCTCGCAGGTTGAGGGAGTTGGCTCAGGCGATCGCCGAAGGAGAGTACAACGACGGCTTCACAGAATACATCGTGAAGGTCGGTAAGGATACCAAAGTCGGGGTAGCGTCGAGTTCTCACGAGGAAGACAGCGGGCCGGGTTTCTGTTCTGCGGTGCGGATGTACTGGGCTCGTGACATCAATTCCGCGATCGCGGGTATGCGGCAAAGGATCACTCAGGACGCCCAACGACTCTACCGGCTTGTCAAGCCTGGGGCACCACCTGACAAAAGTCGCAAGTAACATACTCCAGACCGGATTGCTGCGACCATCCTCTGCATTTACCCCAGCAGTTCCCCGCGCTTCGCGTCCGTCTCCAGAATCTCCCCGGCGCCGTAGCCGAGGAGCAGCGCCGCGAGTTCCTGCCCCACCGCCAGCGGGGTAGCCGCCGGGCCGGTGTGGGTGGCGGTGATGCGGCGCTTCCCGTCCTGGCTGAGCACCGCCCCGCGGACGGTCAGCACCCCGTCCTCCATCCGGCTGGTCGCCCCGATCGGCACCAGGCATCCACCGCCCAGCGCCGCCAGCATCGCCCGCTCGGCCGTCACTCGTGCCCAGGTGTTCGGGTCGTTCAGCCCCTCCGCCAGATGGCGAGACGCCGCGTCGTCCGACCGGCACTCCAGCCCGATCGCCCCCTGCCCCACCGCCGGCAGCATCCAGTCCGGGTCGAGCACCTCGGTGACGCGGTCGGCCAGCCCGAGCCGCACCAGCCCGGCCTCGGCCAGGATGATGGCGTCCAGGGTTTGCTCGTCCAGTTTCCGCAGGCGGGTGTCCACGTTCCCGCGGAGTTCGATCAGGCTCAGGTCCGGGCGGCGGTTCAGCAGTTGGGCGCGGCGGCGGAGGGAACTCGTGCCGACGGTCGCCCCGCGGGGCAGGTCGTCGAACTGCCGATGCTTGCGGGAGACGAACGCATCGCCGGTCGGCCCGCGGGGGGGCACGGCGGTCAGCTCCAGGCCGTCGGTCGGGAGGGTCGGCAGGTCTTTCAGGCTGTGAACGGCCACGTCGGCGCGGCGGTCGAGCAAAGCGTTCTGGATCGCCTTGGTGAACACCCCGAACCCGCCCATCGCGGACAGCGCCGACGCCTGGTCGCGGTCGCCGTGCGTCTCGATGAGGACGAGTTCGACCGCCCGCAGGTCAGCGAGCGGGGCGAGGCGGGATTCGACGAACCGGGCCTGCCACAGGGCGAGCGGGCTGCCGCGGGTGCCGAGCCGGAGGGGGGTCATACCGGCACAGTAGCGGGCGCGAGGGGTGGAGTGAAGAGACCTCACCCCCCGGCCCCCTCTCCCACGGGGAGAGGGGGTGTTCAAGGGAGAGTCGTCTCCGGTCTTCGCCGCGACCTCCGGGAGCGGCCGAGCTATCACCGCTCCCGGAGGTCGCGGCCAAGAGTCTCCCCCTCTCCACTTTGGAGAGGGGGCCGGGGGGTGAGGTCTTCTCTCAACTCACCCACCCTTGACACGCCGCGCACCCCCCTCGTAGACTGCTCGGTAATCACCATCTGACGCGGTTCGAGCCGTCCGCTCGCGTTCCCACCCGCCCGCCGGGAACCGATCCCCACCATCCCCGCGACGGCCCGCCTCGCCGAACGATTGCCCGCCCCCCTGCGGTCCCGTCATTCTCCCGCCGGATGCGCTCGTGCCCGACCGCCCCAGCACCGTTTATCTGCTGGACACCCACGGGATGGTGTTCCAGATGTACCACGGCCTGCCGCCGATGACCGCCCCGGACGGGCGGGCGGTGAACGCCGTGTTCGGGGTGACGCGGGCCATCATGGACCTGTACGACCACGGGGCCGAGTACCTGCTGGCCACGTTCGACACCCCGGAGAAGACGTTCCGCGACGACCTGTTCGCCGAATACAAGGGGCACCGCGACCCGCCGCCGGACGACCTGATTTCGCAGGAGCCGCTCATCGACCAGGTGCTGGCGGCCATGCGGGTCCCGGTGCTGAAGGTGCCGGGGTTCGAGGCGGACGACATCATGGCGACGGTGGCGACGGAGGCGGCCGAGCGGGGGCATTCCGTCGTCCTGTGTTCGTCCGACAAGGACTGCCGGCAGCTGCTGAGCGACCAGGTGACGATTCGCAACCTCCGCAAGGGGGTGACGCTCGACGCCGCCGGGCTGATGGCCGACTGGGGCGTGCGGCCGGACCAGGTGATCGACTTCCAGGCGCTGGTGGGCGACAGTGTGGACAACGTGAAGGGGGTGCCGGGGTGCGGGCCGAAGACGGCGGCCAAGTGGCTGACCGAGTACGGCACGCTCGACAACCTGATTGCGAACGTCGATAAGCTCGGCGGGCCGAAGTTGAAGGAGTCGTTCAAGAAGGCCATCGCTGACGGTACGCTAGCGACGAGCAAGAAGCTGGTGGCGCTGCGGCGGGACGTGCCGATGCCGCTCGACTGGGACGGCTGGCGGCGGCGGGACTGGGACGGCCCGCGGCTGCTGGAGTTGTTCCAGGAGTTCGGCTTCCGCGGGTTCGCCGCACGGGTGCGGAGTACGCTGGCGAACAGCGGGGCGAGGAAGAATGAGGAAATCCTCAAGACCCTCACCCCCCCGGCCCCCCTCTCCGAGCCGGAGAGGGGGGAGATCAGAACCCCCT
>JALHQU010000341.1 GCA_022841795.1 Fimbriiglobus sp. | reverse complement strand
GTGAGCGACCGGAGGGGATGAACCTCCGGTCGCTCACGCTCCCGGCTCGCCAAGAACCCGGCTCGCCGTCAATACATCGGGATCTGCACCTTCTCCCCGCCCTTCATCGCGCTCTCGTGCGCGCAGATGCCCACCAGCGTCCAGTTCGCGCTGGTCGGGGCGTCCGGGAACGCCGGCTGCTCGCCCAGCACCGCCATCAGGAAGTGGTGCGCCAGGTGCGGGTGCGACCCGCCGTGCCCGCCGCCCTGCACGAAGCTCAGGTGGGTGGCGTCGTGGATGGCGCCGGTGAACTTGCGGATCGGCTCGGGCAGCCGGCCGGCGAAGTCCGGCACCTTCACCCGCCGCGGGATCTGGTGCTCGGGCAGCCCCCGCATGTGCAGCACCGGGTCTTCGCCCTCCACCTGCTGCCACTCGAACGACACGTTCGACGCGGTCACGTCGAAGCTCTCCCGGTACTGGCGGGCCACGTCGAACAGGGTGCGGGTGACCTCGGCGCACACGTCCGTGTCCTTGATTTTGAACGTGGCCGTCTCCAGGGCGAACGGGCTGCCGTACTTGCCGACGTACTCCTCGCGGATGCGGCCACTCCCGTGGCACACCACGCTCTCGGCCAGCGCCGGCTTGCCCGGCTGACTCATCACCGCCAGGCACGGGCTGACGCAGTGGGTGGCGTACCACATCGGCGGCAGGCCCGGCCAGTACCCCGGCCAGCCGTCCATGTCCTGCTGGTGGCTGCCCCGCAGGAACTGGATCTTGCCCAGCACCCCGCGGTCGTACAGGTCCTTGGCGAACAGGTACTCGCGGGCGTACACCACCGTCTCCATCATCATGTACGTCTTGTTCACCTGCCGCTGCAACTCGACGATCTCTTGGATCTGCTCCTTCGACGTGGCCATCGGCACGGTGCAGGCGACGTGCTTGCCGGCGCGAAGAGCCGCCAGGGTCTGCGGGCCGTGGTCCGGGATCGGGCTGTTGATGTGGACGGCGTCCACGTTCGGGTCTTTCAGCAGGTCGTCGAAGCTGACGTACCGCTTCTTGATGCCGAACTTGTCGCCGCACGCGTCCAGCTTGTCCTTGCTCCGCTGGCAGATCGCGTACATCTCGGCGTTCGGGTGCGCCTGGTAGATGGGGATGAACTCGGCCCCGAACCCGAGGCCGACGATGGCGACGCGGACTTTCTTCTCGGACATGGCGGGCAGGCTCCCGAAGGGGTGTTCGGAAGCCTATGCCCTCGGGCCGAGATCGGCTGCGCCGATCCCGAATGACGAATACTCACGAATGCCCCGCCAATGACGAAGGGAAGACACCTCGGCTCTTCCCTTCGTCATTGGCGGGGCATTCGTGAGTATTCGTCATTCCGCCCGGCGGGTCATGCCCGGTGTGCCCGCGGGGGCGGGGCTGGCGCCCCGCCGCGGTACACCCACTGCCACGGCAGCACCCCCGCCAGCAGTGCCAGCAGGCTGCCCGCCCACACCCCGTCGCACAGCGTCACCAGCTGGTTGTTGAACCCGTAGGCGTGCAGCCCGACGCCAAGCTGGTTGGTGCCGAACCAGCTCCAGGTGGTGATCATGATGCCCACCAGCGACAGCACCGCCATCCCCCGCTCCTTCACCAGCCCGGCCCACCGGGCGTGCAGGATGAGCGCGTTCCACACCACGATCAGCACCGCCCCGTTCTCCTTCGGGTCCCACCCCCAGAACCGGCCCCAGCTCTGGTCCGCCCAGATGCCGCCCAGCACCGTGCCGACGAAGCTGAGCAGGGTGGCGAAGCACACCACCGCGTACAGCAGTTGGCCCAGGATCTTGCCCACGTCGGTGGTGATGGCGTGGACGCCCGAACCGATCGTCACCCGCTTGCGGAGGACTATCGCTTCCGGGAACAGGTACAGGATGACGTACCCCAGCCCGATCGCCCCGGCCACATACGTGGCGGCGTACCCGAAGGTGACGGTGGTGACGTGCGTGGCCAGCCAGAAGTTGGTGTCCAGCACCGCCTGCATCATCTCCAGCGTGTCCCCGCCGGACGCGGCCAGGTTGTGCGCGATGATGGTGGTGGCCGCTCCCAGGGTGGCCGCCACGAAGTTGCCCACGCCGATCGGGAACACCACCTCGGCCAGCAGCCCGATCAGCACCACCCCCCAGCCGATGAACACCGCCGACGAGTACAGGTTGGTGACGAACACCCCCCAGCGGTCGGACAGGTACATGCGGCCGATGAGGGCGAACGTGTGGACCAGGAAGGTGGCCAGCAGCAGCCAGAAGCTGCCGCGGCGGACGGCGTTGCCGGCGGCCGGGGCGAACGTCACGCACCCGAACCCGATCAGGCCGGCGGCGGCGGCGATGATGTACAGCAGGGTACACCACCAGAACAGCCCGGCCTGGTTCATGTACACCTCGAAGTTCGCCCGCCCGCGGTCGGCCGCCGGCACCGCCGCGTCCGTGATCTTGCGGTACTCGGCCACCGCCTTGTCGAACGCCTGCGGGTCGCCGCCCTTGTATGTGCGGAGCACCTCGTTCCACGCCGCCAGGCCGCGGTCGGGCGGCGGGGCACTGGCCCGCACGTCAGCGAAGATCTGCGCCGCTTTCTTCTGCTGGTCGGCGGTCATCTCACGCGGGTTGAGTGGGATACCGGCCGTGGCCAGCGCCTTCATCACGGCCGGCCACAGGCGATCGTCCGGTTGCGCCTCGACAGCCTGCTCAGCGTCCCGTGCCGTCCGCCAGTTCATGTCCCCGTCCGGCGGCAGCACCAGCGGCGCGTGGCCCTGAGCCACCTCCAGAAACAGGTCCAGGTGGTGCCGCAGTTCGAGCAGCTTCTGCTGGTACAGGTCGCGGTTCTTCTCCGGCACCCGGCTGGCCTTTATCGACTCCAGGTGCAGCGCCTGCAACTGCGGGCGGAGGTCGTTGATCGAGTACCGCAGCCCCTCGCGGCGGGGCAGCTTGAGCAACTCCCGCACCTGGTCGTTTTCGATGCGGAAGATCTCCAGCTTGGTGCTTGGGTCGTCGGCCGCCGACGGGTCGGACGTGGCCGCGTCCAGGAACCAGCGGATGGCCGGCTGCTTGTCCCCCTTCGCGTCGTCGTACCGCTCGGCGTGGGTGATCAGCCGCAGGTTCACCCGCGCCACCGTGTCCAGCGGCTTCACCCGCCCGCCGTCCACCACCGGCAGGGTGGCGACGTGTTGCAGGTCGAGCCGGTCCTTCGTCGGGTGCTTGGGCAGGAACGCCGACGACAGGGGCAAGGCGGCGAACACCACCCCCGCGAGCGGCGGCAGCAGCTTCAACCACAGCGGTTCCTTGCGGCCGGTCAGGTCCGTCGTGCCGGCCGCGACGGCCGGCTTGCCGCGGAACGCCCGCACCAGGAACGTCACCAGCTTGATGCCGAAGTGGATCATCATGCCGAAGAACACCAGCACGCACGAGATGTACGGCAGCAGCCAGCCGGGGTTCCGCACCACCTGGAGGATGGTCGTCTTCTCCGTCTTCTTGTCGAAGTCGGCCTGGTAGAACGTCTCGCCGCGGTGCCGCAGCGGGTCGTTCATGCGGATGGTGAGTTCCCGGTCCTGCCCGAGTTCCGGGTCCTCCAGCCGCAGGTCGCTGGCGTAGTTCTTGGGGGTCTGGGTGCCCGGGTATCGGTCGAAGTGGAAGGCGCGGAGGTGCAGCTTGTACGGCTTGTAGTAGTGCGTCCGCCGCAGGGACACGGCGTAGGTGGTGTCGCCCAGGCGGACCGGCTGGTCGTCCACCCACAGGCACGCCAGGTACACGCCGACCGGCTCGTCCGTCCCCTTGCGGTACAGTTTCACGTACACCGCCGGGATGTCCACCTCCTTGGACATGTCCACCCCCGGCACCTCGTCCGCCGGCTTCACCCCGACCTTCGCCCCCTCGCCGGCGGTCGCCGGGTTGTCCGGCATGTCCGCCGCCTCGACCGGCCGGGTGTTCTTGTACTGCCGCACCACCTCGACGTCGGCCGGCAGGTCCGGGTGGGTGAGTCGCCGCCCCTGTTCGTGCGCGCGGACCAGCGTTTGCAGCGGCACCACCGCCACCCGGTCTTCGTTCGCCGCCGACCCGTCCACGAACGCCAGCTCGAAGTTCTTCGTGTCAACGGTGTGGTTCGACCACTCGCCGGCGGTGATGGTCATCTGCTGCTCGACGGCGTACTCGCGGGTGACCCACTCGCCGATGAGCATCAGCAGGATGCCGGCGTGCAGGACGTAGACGCCCGACCGCTTGGCCAGCACCAGCAGCACCTCGCCGGCGGTGGAGCGGGTGCGGGCGGCCTGCTTCCGCACCCCGTCGATCAAGTTCACCAGTTGCAGGGTGTGGGCGAACAGCAGGTTGAAGAACATGAGCCAGCCGATCGTCTTCCCGCCGGGCAGCGGGAACCACAGCGAGGTGGTGGCGGACGGGCCGACGGCGAACGGGGTGAAGATCTTGCCGAACTCCAGCAGGTACTGGAGTTCGACCTTCACCCACCCCGAGTAGAAGTACGACTCCACCACCGTCCAGATGCCCTGGCCCTTCTGCGCCAGCGTGCCGAAGAACACGAGCAGGATCGAGAACAGGAACAGGACGACGGTGATCTTGAGCGAGGCGACCGGACCCAGAACGGTCCGCACCCCGCGGACAAGAGCGTCGGTCGTTTCGGAGCGGTCGGAAGAGATCGGAAGAGCGTC
>JALHQU010000340.1 GCA_022841795.1 Fimbriiglobus sp. | reverse complement strand
CGCGAGCCTGCGAGCGGAGCCAGCCACCCCGCTCGCAGGCTCGCGGCGACGACCAGAGGGCTGTCTCGCTTGAACACCCCCTCTCCGGCTCGGAGAGGGGGCCGGGGGGTGAGGTCGTCTTCAGCCCCGGTTCTCATTTGACACCGGCCGGGCGAACCCGCAAGATCACCCCCGTCCCGTCCGTGTCTCTTGTTAGCCCGACGCGCCAGCGAGGGATGCGTGATTCCCCTCGCTGGCGCGTCGGGCTAACAAGACAAGCGCCAGCGAGGGGTGCGTGGTTCCCCTCGCTGGCGCGTCGGGCTAACAGAAGTCAGGCGAACGAGAGTTTCCCCAGGAGCGTGTCATCATGACCCGGCGTGTTCTGGCCGTCGCGATACTGGCGGCGGTCCCCCTGCTCGCCCCGGCCCAGGAGAAGGTGGCGACCGTCGAGGGCGTCACCGAGTACAAGCTGGCGAACGGCGCCCGCGTGCTGCTGTACCCCGAGCCGTCCCGCCCGACCATCACCGTGAACATGACCGTGCTGGTCGGCAGCCGGCACGAGGGGTACGGCGAGAGCGGCATGGCGCACCTGCTCGAACACATGGTGTTCAAGGGCACGCCCGGCCACCCGAACGTGCCGAAGTCACTCCGCGACCACGGGGCCAGCTTCAACGGCACCACCAACGTGGACCGCACCAACTACTTCGAGACGCTGCCGGCGGACGACGTGAACCTGGAGTTCGCCATCCGCCTGGAGGCCGACCGGCTGGTGAACAGCTTCGTCAAGCGGGAAGACCTGATGAGCGAGTTCAGCGTGGTGCGGAACGAGTTCGAGCGGGGCGAGAACAGCCCGCAGGGGGTGCTGTCCCAGCGGATCGAGTCGGCCGCGTTCGAGTGGCACAACTACGGCAAGAGCACCATCGGCAACCGCTCGGACATCGAGCGGGTGCCGATCGAGAACCTGCAGGCCTTCTACAAGAAGTACTACCAGCCGGACAACTGCGTGCTGATCGTCGCCGGCAAGTTCGACGAGGCGAAGGCGCTCGCCTTGGTGCAGAAGCACCTCGGGTCGATCCCCAAGCCGGAGCGGAAACTGGACGCGACGTACACCGAAGAACCGCCGCAGGACGGCGAGCGGCTGGTGACCCTGCGGCGGGTGGGCACCGTCGGGTCGGTCGGGGTGGTGTACCACATCCCGTCGTCCAAGCACCCGGACTGGGCGCCGCTGTCGCTGCTCGGCGGCATCCTGTCGCAGTCGCCGAACGGCCGGCTGCACAAGGCGCTGGTGGAGTCGAAGATCGCCAACAGCGCGAACGGGCGGGCGGACAACCTGCACGACCCCGGCCTGTTCTCGGCGAGCGCGTCGGCCGAGCCGGAGAACCTGGACAAGGCGCGGGACACGCTGCTGAAAGTGCTGGAGTCGCTCGGCGACACCCCGTTCACCGCCGACGAGGTGGACAAGGCGAAGGCCCGCAGCAAGCGGCAGGCGGAGCAACTGCCGTCGAACGCCTCGGGCATGGCCCAGGCGCTCAGCTCGGCGTCCGCGCTCGGCGACTGGCGGCTGCTGTTCCTGCAACGCGACCGCATCGCCGCCGTCACCGCCGACGACGTGAACCGGGTGGCGAAGACGTACTTCAAGAAGCACAACCGCACCGTCGGGGTGTACATCCCGGCGACCGAGCCGCAGCGGATGGTCATTCCCGCTGCTCCTTCGCTCGACACTCTGGTGAAAGATTACAAGGGCGGCGCCGTCACCGCCGGCGGGGAGGTGTTCGACCCGTCGCCGGCCAACCTGGACGCCCGGCTGAAGACGATCACCGACGGCGGGCTGAAGGCCGGGTTCATCGCCAAGAAGAACCGCGGCGACACCGTGAACCTGGTGATGACCCTGCACTACGGCAACGAGGAGTCGCTGAAGGGACAAACCGTGGCGGCCGGCATGCTGCCGGCACTGATGATGGCCGGCACGAAGAAGCACGACCGGCAGGCGCTGCGGGAGGAGATGGAGTCGCTCGGCATCCGCATCAACCCCGGGATGGGCGGGTTCGGCGGCGGGCGGGGCGGCCGCGGGGGTGGCGGCGGGGGCGGCTCCGCCGGCCAACTCACGTTCTCCATCGAGGCGAAGAAGGACACGCTGGCGAAGAGCATCGCTCTGCTCGGCGAAATCCTCCGCGAGCCGGCGTTCCCCGAGGCCGAGTTCGACACCATGAAGCGGGGCAGCCGGGCGGGCATGTCGGCGTCCACCACCGACCCGGCGGCGCTGGCGGGCAACATGATGTCCCGCCTGCTGTCGCAGTACGGCAAGGACGACGTGCGGTACGTGCCCACCATCCAGGAGACGCAAGAGCGGGCGGCGGCGGTCACGCTGGAGCAGGTGAAGGCGGTGTACGAGAACCAGCTCGGGGCGTCGCAGGTGGAACTCGGGGTGGTCGGCGAGTGCGACCGGGAGGCGGTGCTGGCCCAGGTGAAGGGCATCCTGAAGGGGTGGGAGTCGAAGGTGCCGGTGCGGCGGATCGAGCGGACCGCCCCGACTGACCTGAAGGGGGCGAAGAACGACATCCTCACCCCGGACAAGGCGAACGCCGTGTTCCTGGCGGCGGTGGCGTTCCCGATGAAGGAGGACAACCCCGACTTCGTGGCCATGCGGATGGGCAACTTCATCCTCGGCGGCGGCACGCTGTCGTCCCGGCTGGGCGACCGCATCCGCCAGAAGGAGGGGCTGAGCTACGGGGTCACGTCCAGCTTCACGGCTTCGGCGCGGGACTCTTCGGCCACCCTCACCATCAACGCCATCACCAACCCGGCGAACATCGACAAGGTGGAAACGGCGGCGATGGAGGAGCTGACCAAGTTCCTGACCGACGGGCCGACCGAGAGCGAACTGGCGGACGCCAAGCGGGCGTACCTGGAATCGCAGAAGGTGGGCCGCACCGGCGATGCGGGGATTGCCGGGCAGATCGTGTCCAACCTGAACCTGGGGCGGTCGTTCGCCCACGCCGCCGACCAGGAGAAGAAGATTCAGGCGCTGACGACGGAGGAGGTGACGGCGGCGTTCAAGAAGAACATCGACCCGAAGAAGCTGGTCATCATCCGCGCCGGGGATTTCAAGAAGTGATGTGATTCCCAGGGATGGGTTGCCGGGGGTTGGAGTTCACGCTTCAGCGTGAGGCAGGCTCACTCACGCTGAAGCGTGAACTCCAACCCCCGGTGCTTTTTCCCAGGAGCCGTATCACACGCCCACACATCGGGCGGTGTGGGTTTGAGCCGCGGAGCGGCGACCGAATGTAGCCTGGGGTGACGGAGCGAAGCGACGGAACCCCAGGTCAGCGAGGTAAAGGCATAAGCCCCGGAGGGGCGCCTGAGGTCAGGCGCCCCTCCGGGGCTTGTTCTTGGTCTCTTCGTTCCAGGGGTTTGCTCGCTCCGCTCGCGGCACCCCTGGCTACGGTCAGCCGCCGCTCCGCGGCTCAGAGCCGATGACTTACCCCGCCTTCGCCCACCGCCGACCAAAGTAGCAGGCACACTCCGTGTGCCGCCAGCAGCGGACGGCACACGGAGTGTGCCTGCTACTTTATCACCCCTTCGCCCACCGCCGCCGCAGGTACACCGCCGGGGCGATCAACAGCCCCAGCGCCAGCATCCCCGGCTCCGGGGTGGCCTGAGGCGCCCCGAGCATCGCCACCAGTTGGTCCTGGCTGTTCGCGCTGGACATCAGCCCCAGGTTCGCCAGCCCCGAGTTCCAGTTCGCCGAGTTCATGTACGCGGTCAGGTACACCGACTCGTTCGCGGTCAGCGCCGGCAGGTACGACGGGTCGATCAGGCTCCACACGGCGTGCTGGAAGGCGGTACTCTTGGCCGCCTTCTCCGCGTCCGTGCCCACGTCCACGTCGTCGCGGAACTCGGCCCACATGGATCGCAGGCTGAACGCGGTGCCGGTGCTGCCGGTGTACGGGCTGAGCGTGTAGTCCGAGTACGTGGTGCCGCCGTTGATGGTCTGCGTCCGCTCGATGCAGAACGACACGAAGTGGGTGGCCGACGCCGACCCGTTGCCGAACGGGGTGTACGCCAGCCCGGCGTAGGTGGTGCCGCCGCTGTTCCAGTTGTACTGGCCGGCGTTCCCGGTGCCCGGCCGCACCCCCTCGAACGTGACCGTGATCGGGCCGGCCGACGCCACCCCCGCTGCCAGCACCAGGCCGGCCGCGGCGAACACGCGAAACAGGTTCATGTCCACACCAAGATGACAGGACGAACGGGCGGAGCCGGCGGGCGGGCGACAGGAGGGGCCGCACGGCAGAGAAGAATTTAATCGCCGGGCGATAGGCGGTTCAACACGAAACCGAGCATTTCATCCGGTTCGACCGGAAAAGTTCGCCCAGACGGTGCGACGTGTTAACGTGTGGCATCAACCGGCGGGAGTTGTATCCGGGCGTGAACATTCAAAGTAGCAGGCACACGGAGTGTGCCTGCTACTTTCTGAACTCACGGGTTCGTGAACGCAGTCGTCGGGCTGGCCAGCCGGGTGCTGATCTTACCGTCCGGCTTGGCGGGCGCCGCCGGTTGGGTCATCGGCTGCGCCGGCACCATCCCCGGTTGCGCCGCCGGCGGGTGGTACGGCAGCCCGCCCGGCTGCGGGGCCGGAGGGAGGTGGCACGGGGCGGCGTAGTGGACCGGCGACGGCGGGGGCGGCGGGCAGTTGCCGGACGAACACCCGGACCCGTAGTCCGCGTGGCCGTGGCCCAGCCCGAGGCGGGCCAGCAGCCGGCGGAACAGCCCCGGCCGGGCCGCCCC
>JALHQU010000339.1 GCA_022841795.1 Fimbriiglobus sp. | reverse complement strand
CGGGCAGGTCGGCGAACACGGCGGTGATGGGCAGGGCGGCCATCGGAGACTCCTCACGGAACCCCTGTCATAGCCGCAAACCCCTACAATGTCAGCCCTTCATAGTGCGGTAGCCCTGGTCCGCTCTGTGCCCCTGTGTCTCTGTGGTTAGTCGTCCATCTTCTCATTTCAGCTTCAGCTTCACCGCCGTCGGCCTGCCGCCGCGGATCACGTCCACCGTCAGCGTGTCGCCCACCAGGTAGTTCCGCCGCACGAACCCGAGCAGGTCGCCGATCTCCCCGTCCACCGCCTTCCCGTCGAACCCGATCACGAGGTCCAGCGGCTCGATGCCGGCTTCCCGCAGGGTGCGGTGGACCGTCCGGTCCTGGCGGAACGCCGCCCGCTTCTCGCCCAGCCCGAGCTTCGTCTTCTCGGCCGCGGTCAGGTCGTCGCCGTTGAACGGCAGCGACGGAAGCAGGTCGAGCAGCGACGGCCGCCAGGTGATGTTCGTCTTCCGCCAGCCGGCCGCCACCGTCAGCTTCGCGGCCAGTTCCTTCCCGTCGCGGGTCCAGCGGACGGGGATTTCCCCGGACGCCGGAGCCTTGTGCAGCCCGTAGCTAACGTCGGCGAACGACGCCACGCTCGTCTCCCCGATGCGGGTGACGAAATCACCCACCGCCAGCCCGGCCTTCGCCGCCGGCGAGTCCTTCGCCACCGCCTTCACCCGGTTGCCCACGTCGATGTCCAGCGTGAGGCCGACGTTCTCCGGCAGCGGGTACACCCACAGCGAGTCGCGGGTCCAGGTGCCGGCCTTCTGCTCGTCCGCCCGGCGGAATTCCTTCACGTTGTGGCAGTGGATGCACCCCTTGTGCGCCTTCGCCGCGTCGAACTTCTCCGCGAGTACAGGCTTAGCCGCAAGCGGCTTCGCGGCGGGCGGCGGGTTCTTGTGGACTTCCAGCGCCCAATCCATCGCGTACCGCAGCCCCTTCAGGGAGATGCGGGCCTCGGCGTCGGACGCATCGCGGCCCCCGTACCGGCCGTAGATCGTCTCGTCCGCGTTCAGGAAGAACACGAACCAGGTGAGGTCGTAGTCGAACTCGAACGTGCTCAGGTCGGCCCCGGCGATCTTCACCAGCCGGCAGCGGACGAACTGGTCGGCGACTTCGGCGAGGGGTTTGTCGAGACGGACAACCTGCCCGTCCACCGTGGCGCAGTCCCCTCAGGGGTCGCACCGGAACACCAGCATGAGCGGCTTGCCGGTCTTCTTCGCCTCGGCCTTGGCGGTGGCGTAGTCGGTGTGCCAGCCGTGCTGCTTCGGGTCCGGCTTGGCGGACACGGACAGGGCGGCGACGCTGAGGATGAGCGGGAGCATGGGGCACCGAATTTGGTGAACCCCGACCGCCAGGGAGGGGGTGGGTTCAAAATCACCCCCTCCCTGGCGGTCGGGGTTCGCCAGAAACCCGCTCCCTGTCGGTCGCGGTTCCAGGGATCACTTGTCCTTCTTCTCGTCCTTCTTCAGCACCTCGATCTTCTCCACCCGCAGGTGTTCCGCGAACACCCACTCCAGCCGCACCCGCTGTTTCACCTCCACCTTCTTGATCTCCGCCACCATCTCCTTGTCCGGCCCGCCGCCGTCCTTCGGGGCGCCGCCCTTCCAGTGCGGCACGTACTTCCGCGCCTTCTCCTCGCCGTCCGCCTTCACCTCGATCCAGTGCTGGTTCTTGTCCGCGTCGCCCTTCGCCGTGACGACGCCGGTGACGGTGCCCTTGCGGTCCTTCTCGTCTTTCTTGTCGTCCTTCTTGTCGTCGGCGATCGCCGGCACGGTGAGGGCGAGGGCGACGACGGCGAACAGACAGCGCGCGAACATGAGAGGTCTCCGGGGGAGGTCGGTAGTGCGAACTGTAGCCGATGAGGAGCGAGGGGGCAACGAAGACCTCACCCCCCGGCCCCCTCTCCACTGTGGAGAGGGGGTGTTCAACGGCGGGACGAGGTGCGTGTCGTCGCCGCGAGCTTGCGAGCGGAACCAGCACCCCCGCTCGCAAGCTCGCGGCGACGATCCGAGGGCTTCCTCGGTTGAACACCCCCTCTCCGGCTCGGAGAGGGGGTTGGGGGGTGAGGTCTTCGTTGCTCACCCTACAATGCCCGTTTCCACTCTGTTCGAGACCTGCCGTGTCCAGTTCCGCCGACGTTGCCGGCCAGGTGTTCCTCAAGCCGAAGCGGGCGCAGCCGTTCTTCGGCCGCCACCCGTGGGTGTTCGCCGGCGCCGTCGATCGCCTGGAAGGGGTGCCGGACGACGGGGCCGTCGTCGATCTGCGGTCGCACGTCGGCAACTTCGTCGCCCGCGGGCTGTTCAACGCGCAGAGCAAGATCCGCGTGCGGTTGTACTCGTGGGACGAAGCCGTCCCGCTCGACCGCGACTTCTTCAAGACCCGGCTGCAACGGGCGATCGACCTGCGGCACAGCGTGTTGAAGCTGAACCCGGCGGCGGACGCCGCCTACCGGGTGGTGTTCAGCGAGGCCGACGTGCTGTCCGGGCTGATTGTGGACCGCTACGGCGACTGGGCGACGGTGCAGTTCAACTCGGTGGGGATGGCGGCGCGACAGCAGATGATCGGCGAGCTGCTGACGGAGTTGCTCGGGGTGAAGGGGGTGTACCGCCGCACCGAGAAGGGCATCCCGAAGCTGGAGGGGTTCACCCTGCTGGACGGGTCGGTGTGCGGCGAACCCCCGCCGGCCGAACTGGTGGTGTCCGAGAGCGGGCTGAAGTTCGCGGTGAACCTGACGGAAGGGCAGAAGACCGGGTACTACCTGGACCAGCGGGACAACCGGGCGGCGGTGGCGAAGTTCTGCGCGGGCAAACGGGTGCTGGACGCGTTCAGCTACTCCGGCGGGTTCGGCGTCTACGCGGCGGCGGCCGGGGCGACGGAGGTGGAGTGCGTGGATGCGTCGGAGGCGGCGATCATGCTGGGCATGCGGAACGCCGAGCTGAACGGCCTCACGCAACTGGCGTTCGTGAAGAACGACGTGTTCAACCACCTGGACGAACTGGTGAAGGCCGGGCGGAAGTTCGACGTGCTGGTGCTCGACCCGCCGAAGTTCGCCCGCGACCAGCACAGCCTGCCGCAGGCGCTGCGGGGGTACCGCCGGCTGGTGCAACAGGGGCTGAAGCTGCTCGACCGCGACGGCATCCTGGTGAAGTGCTGCTGCACCGGGCTGATCTCCATGCAGGACCTGGAAGACCTGATCGCGCAGACGGCCATCGACGAGAAGCGGGACTTCCAGTTGCTCACCCGCCGCGGCGCGGCGGCGGATCACCCGGTGAGCGTGACGTGCCGCGAAGGGGCGTACCTGAAGTGCATCATCGGCCGGGCGGGGTAAATCACGACGCGCGGGACACCGCTTCCCGCACCCGCGCCCGCCAGTGGTCCGGGTGGGCGAGCAGGTCAGCCAGCAGGCGGCGGTCGGCCCCCTTCGGCGACCGGGTGCCGCTCTCCCACGCCCGCACCAGCGACACCCCGACGCCGAGGAACCGGGCGAACGCCGCCTGACTCAGCCGCACCCCGTCCCGCGCCGCCCGCACCTGTTCGGCAGAGAGGTCCGGCGGCGGGCTGACAGCCAGTGGGCGGACCGCGTACTTCGCCGCCGCGGCCGGCACCCCGCCCGTCTTGATGGCGGCGGCCAACCCCTTCAGGTCGGCGATTACCGCGTCCCACACCGGGCTGCCTTTCGCCTTCGCTTTCGCCACGATCACCCTCCGGTTCGCTTCCGCCGCTCGGCCGCCCGTCGGCGACGGGCGAGTTCGGCCTCGATCTCGCCGACCGCTCGGGCGAGCGCCTGTTTCTGTTCCGCGCCGATGTCCTGGGCTTCGCTCTTCAGGAACGCGACCGCCAACACGATCACCCCGAACCGACTCAGGTCTAGGTAGTACACCCGCGCTCCGCCGCTTTTCCCGCCGCCCCGCGACGGCGGGGCGAACCGCACCTTCCGCATTCCGCCGCCACCGGGCACTACGGCCCCGGCCGCCGGGTCGGTCATCAGTTCCGCCTGCAACATCAGCAGATCGTCGTCCGTCAGCCCCATCTCTGCCCACCGCCGCAGGAACACCGGCAGGGCGAAGAACGTGCGGTACTGGTCCGGCGACACGTCGGGCAGGCGGGCCACGCGATCCTCCTGTGCCACCGGGGTAGTATACCCTGTCCGACTCGCTGCCAGAAGATTTCTGACCCCCTTCGCCCCCCGCCCGGCTCATACTGGTAGCCATCCGGGGAGCTGCCATGTCCGCCGCCGCCGTCCGCTCGCTCGTCCGCGCCGCCCGCCCCGACGAGGCCGCCCTGCTGTCCGCCGTCGCCGGCGGGGACGAGCCGGCGTTCGCCGAGTTGGTCCGTCGGCACGGGCCGATGACCCTGGGCGTGTGCCGCCGCGTCCTCGGCCCCACCGCCGACGCCGACGACGCCTTCCAACTCACCTTCCTCGCACTGGCGAAGCACGCCAGGGTGATCCGCACCCCGGCCGCGCTGCCCGGCTGGCTGCACCGCACCGCCCTCCGCGCCGCCCAGAAGATCAAGGCCCGCGCGCCGAAACCCGCCGCCCCGCCGGAGCCGGCCGTCACCCCGGACCCGCTCGCCGACCTGTCGTGGCAGGAGGTGCGGGCGGCGCTGGACGCGGAGCTGAACGCCCTGCCGGACCGCCTCCGCGGGCCGCTCGTGCTGTGCTACCTGGACGGCCGCACGCGGGACGACGCGGCGGCGGCGCTCGGCGTGTCGCTCAGCACGCTCAAGCGGCGGATCGCCGACGGGCTGGACCGGCTGAACCGCCGGCTCACCCGCCGCGGGGTGGCCGGGGTCGGGCTGGCCGCGGCCGCACTCAGTG
>JALHQU010000338.1 GCA_022841795.1 Fimbriiglobus sp. | reverse complement strand
CAGCCCGCCGGCCAGCGCCGCCGGGGATTGCCCCCGCGCCGGACCGACGGCCGCGACCAGCACCGCCGCGGCGGCGCAGCACCACATGCACCGGGCCATGCCGCCGCCCTCGCGTGGCGTGTACGAAGCCGGCATCCGTGCCGGCGGAAGGGACATCCGTGTCCCACAGTGGTATCGGCCGTGCGGGTTGTGACGGTTGAATCGAAGTGGGAGAATCGAGGGGGAAGACCTCACCCCCCGGCCCCCTCTCCAAAGTGGAGAGGGGGTGTTCAAGAGAGGGGCGTTCCTGTTGAGAGCGATTGTCCGCCGGAAGAGTCAACGGAAACTGCGATCAGTTCACCCGTTTGAACACCCCCTCTCCGGCTCGGAGAGGGGGCCGGGGGGTGAGGTCTTCGCCCCTCACCCCAAATCCGCCGACAGGCTCTGCAACACCGCCTCGCTCAGCCGCGTCGCCGGCAGGGTCAGCCCGTCCGCCTCGATCTCCAGGTGCCAGCCGACGGCCGGCTCGTGCAGCGCCGCCTGCGCCACCGCCGGGAACCGGAACTCCACCCACCGCACCATGCCCAGGGTGCGGTCGGCCGCCTGCTCGGACAGGAACCGGCCGATCACCTCGTGCCCGGCGTCCGACCGCAGCACCACCCGCCCGGCGGCCACCGCCGCGCGGATCTTGTGCGTGTGCGCCCCGCGGGCGGCCACCCACACCGCCGCCACCAGCCGCCCGTCGCCGGGCGTCAGCCGCTGGTACCAGGCCAACTGCCGCCGCACCGCGTCCGACGGCGACCGGCGGGCGATGCGGTTCAGTTCTTGAATGCGGAACCACAGGGTGTGCCGGTCCTCGAACACCACGCTGACGGCGGACCCCACCCGCACGCGGCGACGGCAGTCCAGGTGCTGATACCGGGTCTCGACCGTGTCGGCCGATCGGGCCGCGAACTCGTCCGGCGAGGGCGAAACGTCCAGCGTCGTGGCGGTCATCGCAGGCCTCCGGGGGTTGAGGTCAACACGTCTGGGATGCGAACACCTCCGCACTCGGCACGGGAAACGGACGGGCCGTTTCAAGTATTGTTCGCGGCCGGCGGGGGAAGTTGCGGGAGCGGGCGGCGGAAAAGGTGTGAAAATCGGCCCGCCGTTCGTTGCGAGCGGACCGCCTTCCCCAGCTTCGCACCGGATTTGAAGAAACGGTGTGAAAAGCGTGCAGACCGGCACACACGGGGCAACCGGCCTTGTCGAGCGGAGCCGCGTGAGCGGCCCGAGTCTTCGCAGCACTCGGGTCACTGACGTGACGCCGCTCGACAGTGCCTACTCGGACGCCCCGCACGCCGCCCAGAACACCCGCGGGTCGGTGTCGAATGTGAACACCCGCACGCTCCAGTCCGCCATCACCGCCTGCATCCCGCTGCGGTGCGGGGTGCCCGGCAGCCGCGGGTCGCATGGCCGACCGGGGACGATCCGCTGGATCGGGGTGGGGAAGTCCGGCAGCAGCGGTAGTGCGTCAGCCCGGCCGGTTCGCACCCGGCCGTCGGACAGCGGCCACACTGGCGCCGCCTGCCAAGTGTCACCGTCGAGGGTGGCCGGGGCGAGGGCGGCGAACGCCGGCATGTGCGGGCTGTAGAACCCGACGCCCCACAGGTTGTGGACGTCGTCGCCCGCGGCCGTCCGGCACACCTGCGGCCGCTCGCCGAACACGATCGTGTTCGCCAGCCCGTCGAGCTTCCCGCCGGGTACCTTGCCGCCCCACGGGAGCAGCCCGTTCACCGCGTAGCTGCCGGTGGCGTAGTAGCCGGTGCTGCCGTCCGGCAGGGTCATCGGCACGTCGCGGAGTTTGTCGGCGGTGTGGTCGGCCGGGTCGAGGAACGCCCAGTGTAGTTGGTTGACCTCCCCGCCGTGCCAGGTGCCGGGTGTCCCGTCCTTGTGCCGGACCGTGAACGGGACCGACGAATGGGCGTGGTAATTGGCGGTCGGGGTGCCTCCGTTCGGAATGTAGACGTGCGGCGCCGCTTCCAGGTACGGGAGGAACGTGTAGCAGACCGACTCCAGCCCGGTTCCGGTCGGTGCCCCTTTGCCCTGATCCGCCAGCCGGGGCAGGCGGTCGAAGGCGGCGTGGTAGTTGCCCAGCGCAATGCCGAGTTGCTTCAGGTTGTTCGAGCACTGCTGGCTGGCAGCCGCTTCGCGGAGGCGGGCGACGCCGAGAACGACCAGCAGGCCGACGCACGCCAGCACGCCCAGGACGACGACCACGTTGACCCAGCGGCGCATGATGGTCTCGGGTAATTGACGCGAGCCGAGCGGCACTCAGGGTGGCCGACTGTCTCCGACAGTCGGCGCCGACTCCCGGAGGGAGTCGGCCACCCGAGTCGCTGGTATAGGTGGCCGAGTGTCTCCGACAGTCGGCGCCGACTCCCGGAGGGAGTCGGCCACCCGTTACCCCGGCAGCAGCTCTCGCACCGGGTCGCGATCATCCAAAACGTGCATCGGCCGGTGGGCGTGGTCCGGGATGGTGGTCTGCGGGTCGATGCCCAGGTGCCGGTACAGCACGGCCAGCACGCTCGCCGGGGTGTACGCCTTCCCGCGGGCCTCGCCGCCGTGCCGGTCGGTCTCGCCGACCACCTGCCCGACCCGCAGCCCGCCGCCGGCCAGCACCGCCGCCCCCGCCTGCGGCCAGTGGTCGCGGCCGTCCCCGCGGGAGACCCGCGGCGCCCGCCCGAACTCGCCCCACACCACCACCGCCACGTCGCCCGCCAGCCCGCGGTCGTGCAGGTCGGTGACGAGCGCATGCATGGCCCGGTCGAGCAGCGGCAGTTGCGCCTTGTGGTCGATGAAGTTCTTCTCGTGCGTGTCCCAGTCGCCCACCTTCAGGGTGACCACCGACACCCCGGCCTCGGCCAGCCGGCGGGCGGCCAGGAACGACTTGCCGAACTCGCCGTACCGATCCCGCACCGCCGGCGGCTCCTTGTCCAGGTCGAACGCCTCCCGCACCCGCGGGCTGCCGAGCATGTCGAACGCCCGCCGGCGGAACTCGTCGCCGGCCCCGTCGTCGGCGACGTGGCTCATGGTGTCGAACGCCTCCAGCAGTGCCCGCCGGTCGTCCAGGCGGGCCGGTGGCACCGCCTTGTGCGGCCGCAGGTCGGCCAGCCCGCCGCCCTTCGGGGCGAACGGCCGGTGCGCCGGCCCGCAGTACGTCGCCCCCTCGGTGTCGTACAGCTTGGGCGGCTCGTACATCAGGCTGACGTAGGGCGGCATCCCGCCGGCCGGTGGCTTCAGGTAGCTGACCACCGACCCGAACACCGGCCGCGTGCCGCGGTCGGCGAACCCGGTGAGGATGTGGTGCGGGGTGTGGTCGCCGATGTCCACCGACGCGATCCCGCGGACGACCGCCAGCTTGTCCATCAGGCCGGCGCACAGCGGCAGGTGTTCGGTGAACCGCACGCCGGGCACGGCGGTGGGGATGGTGGCGAACTCGCCGCGGATCTCGGCCGGCGCGTCCGGCTTCGGGTCGAAGCTGTCGATGTGGCTGGCCCCGCCCCGCAGCCACACCATGATGACGGACTTGTTCGGCGACGCCGGAGCGGGGAACGCGGCTTGCAATCGCAGCACGTCGGCCAGGCTCAGGCCGGCGAACGCCAGCCCGCCGGCCTTCAACACGTCTCGCCGGGACGGGGTGGTGACGGTGAACACGGGAAGCCCCCGCTGGGTGAGGACGCTGAGAATGCTACCCGCCCCCGGCCGGGCTGTCGAGCGGCCGGCGCCCTCCCCGGCCGGGCCGCGCGCCATACCCTTGCCGTCACCCGCATCCGGGGTGCCGGCGGACGGCCTCCCCCGCCCGCCGGTCGGACCCGGTACCCGTCAGGAGCAAGTCATGCGCAAGTTGGCGGCCGTCGCGGCGGTGTTGGCCCTCGCCGGGGTCGCCCGCGCGGAGCCGGTGAAGGTGCTCATCATCACCGGCGACCACGGGCACGACTGGAAGGCGACTACCCCGCACCTGAAGGAACTGCTCACCACCGCCGGGCACAAGGCGGACGTGACCGACACCCCGTCGAAGCACCTGACGGCCGACACCCTGGCCGGGTACGACGTGCTGCTGCTGAACTACCGGAACACCGCCAAGGGGGCGAAGGACAGCCCGGCCAGCGTGTGGGGCGACGACAACAAGAAGGCGTTCCAGGACGCGGTGAAGGGCGGCAAGGGGCTGGTGGTGTACCACCACGCGTCGTCGGCGTTCACCGGCGAGTCGGAGTTCGACAAGGAGTTCGAGAAGGTGACCGCCGGCGGGTGGCGGAAGCAGGGGAACCACGGGAAGATGCACGAGTTCACCGTCTCCCCTCGCAAGAAGGACCACGAGGTGACGAAGGGGGTCGCCGAGTTCAAGCACGGGCGGGACGAGCTGTACCAGAACTCGCTCGTGCCGCCGGGCAGCGAGGTGCTCATGACCGCTTACTCGGACAAGGACAAGGATCCGAAGAACACCGGCAAGCACGAGCCGGTGGTGTGGGTGGCGGAGTACGGCAAGGGCCGCGTCTACCACAACTCGCTCGGCCACGACGTGGAGGCGATGAAGAGCAGCGCGGGGTTCGCCGTGCTACTGGTGCGGGGGGTGGAGTGGGCGGCGACCGGCAAGGCGAGCTACACCGGCGAGCGGAAGTAGGAGTCCAGGTGAAGTCCGGCGGGGGGCCCCCTCCGCCGGGGCCGGAACACGTCACGTTGCTCGGTCGAAATCCTCAGAACCGACCGCCAACGGCGATCGGCTTTCGGAACCGTCTCTCAGCTCGACTGATGCCGATTTTGGGATGGCTCACGGCGCGGGAGCGAGCGAGGAGAGCAAGAGTTCGCGGAGGTGGGGTGGGAGTTTCGCCACGGTGCC
>JALHQU010000337.1 GCA_022841795.1 Fimbriiglobus sp. | reverse complement strand
GGTGTTCGAACAGCGACGGGGCGGGCATGGGTGGCCTCCGGTACACGAGGCCGACCCCATACCCACCCCACCCACCTTCACCAACCCCAACCCGTGAGTAGCCCTGCCCCTACACTCTTTTCCCCTTGCGTCCGCCGCCCCCCGTCGGTATATGCCGCCCCATTCTTGAGCCAAATTCCGACGCGCCGCCGGCCCCACGCCGGGGGCGGGGGCATCCTGGGGGAGCGGCGATGGCGCAACTGGCCAACGAGACGAACCGGCGGTGGGCGAAGCGGGCGGTCGTCGCCGGCGTCCTCGGGCTGGGGGTGGCGGTGTCGGCCGAACAGCTCGTCGGCCAGCAGCCGGCCGCGCCGAAGGCCCCGCCGGCGCTCCCGGCGCTCGACCACGCCCGCCCGGTGGCCTACCTGTACGACACCCTGCCCGTCACCCAGGCCGAGTTCGGCCGGTGGCTGATGGACCGCGGCGGGGCGGACAAGCTGGAAACGTTCGTCAACATCCGCATCATTGAGGTGGAGGCGGCCCGGCGGAACATCAGCGTGACGAAGACGGAGATGGAGGCGGCGCTGGCCAAAGACCTGGAGGGCATCGCCACCAACCACAACGACTTCGTCAAGATCCTGCTGCCGAAGTACGGCAAGTCGCTGTACGAGTGGATGGAGGACGTGATCCGCCCGCGGCTGCTGCTCACCAAGATGTGCCGGGACAACGTGAAGGTGAGCGACGACCACCTGAAGGTGCAGTTCGAGCGGCTGCACGGCGAGAAGCGGGTGGTGCAGATGATCATCTTCCCGAAGTCGGACGACCCGAACGCGGTGGCCAAGATCCGCGGCAAGATCGTGACCGACGCGACCGAGTTCGACTCGGTCGCCCGCACCCAGCCGAACCCGCTGCTGGCCGCCTCCGCCGGGCGGATCAAGCCGATCAGCCGCCACCTGCAGGGGGAGGACAAGCGGGTGGAGGAGATGGCGTTCAAGCTGAAGGTGGGCGACGTGAGCGAGATCCTCAAGTCGGAGCAGGGGTACATCATCCTCAAGCTGAACGAGATCCAGCCGCCGAACGACAAGGTGACGTTCGAGACGGAGAAGGCGAAGCTGTACGCGGCGGCGTTCGACGAGCAGTTGGAGCAGGAGATCCCGAAGCAGTTCCAGAAGCTGAAGGAGGCGGCCAAGCCGAACACCATGTACGTCGGGCCGACCGACTGGAAGACGGTGCCGGCGTCGCCCACCGGGTCGATCACCGTGCCGGGCAGCGGCGGGGTGCCGGGCGGCGGGGCCATCCAGCAGACCGGCGGGGGGAAGAAGTAACCCGAACCGCTGTAACGAAACACCCGCCGCCGGGTTGGAGTAGGGATTAACAACCCCTCCCTCCGACCCGGCGGCTCTCGTGCGCACCACCCTGTTCGCCCTGGCCGCACTTCTCGTGTGTGGGCCGACTTCATCCGCCGCCGACCCGAAGGCCGGCGACTTCGCGGACGAGACCATCACCGTCGGCAAACAGAAGCGGACGTTCCGGCTGGTGGTGCCCAAGTCGGTGGACCTGACCAAGTCCGCCCCGCTGGTGGTGGCGTTCCACGGCATGCTGATCGACAGCAAGGACGTGATGCCGAAGTACACCAAGCTCGGCGACACGGCGGCGGACGGCAAATTCCTGCTGGCGTTCCCGGAGGCGGTCGGCCGCAGTTGGGGGCTGGCCCCGGATAAGGTGAAGGACGACCTGGCGTTCTTCGACGCCCTGCTGGCGGACGTGTCCGGGCGGTACAAGGTGGACGCCAACCGCGTGTACGTGCTGGGCATGTCGAACGGCGGGTACTTCGCCCACCTGGTCGGCAAAGAGCGATCAAAAACCGTGGCGGCGGTGGCGTCGCACTCCGGCCCGCTCGGCTTGCAAACCCTGGGCGGGGTGAAGGCCGACCGCAAGTTCCCGGTGCTCATCGTCCACGGGGACAAGGACCGTCTGCTGGCGGTGGACTTCGCCCGCGAGAACCGGGATAAGTACACGAAGGAGGGGCACGAGGTGAAGTACGTCGAGGTGGCCGGGCTGGGCCACGAGTGGGCGACCAAACAGAAGGTGAACGACACCATCTGGGAGTTCTTCAAGGATCACCCGCTGGACAAGAAGAAGTGATCTGTTGGGTAGCCGCGACCCGACGGGGAGCGCGCTTGGAACGCACCCCCCGTTGGGTCGAGGCTACCCAATGTGATTGCGAACCCGCCTTGACCCCCGTTTCCGACGCGGAGTACCATCCCCGGCCCTCGCCCCGGTAAGACCGCACGGATGCAGACCCCCCAGCCAGTTCTCCCTCCGCCCGAGGCCCCGCCGCCGGACCTGGCGTACTTCCGCGGCCTGCACGAGCTGCTGCCCGCCCCGTTCTTCAACACCCAGGCGTTCCTCGTCTTCTTCGCCGCCGTCGCCCTGGTGTACTGGCTCACCCCGCGGCGGTGGAACACGCTGCGGGTGTGGTGGCTGGTGGTCGCCAGCTTCCACTTCTACGCGGCGTGGAGCTACGAGCTGGCGTTCCTGGTGCTCGGCACCACAGTGGCCGACTACACGTTCGCCCGGCTGATGGACGCCACCCCGCGGAAGCGGGTGCGGCTGACGCTGATGCTCACCAGCGTCGGCATGAACCTCGGCGTCCTCTGCTACTTCAAGTACAAGAACTTCTTCCTCGACTCGGTGAACGACGCGCTGCTGAAGGCCGGGTACGCCCCGGCGTTCGACACGGCTAAGCTGCTCATCCCGTTCGGCATCTCGTTCTACACGTTCGAGGCCATCAGCTACGCGGTGGACGTGTACCGCGGGAAGGTGAAGGCCGAGCGGAGCCTGCCGCACTTCGTGCTGTTCATCCTGTTCTTCCCGCACCTGGTGGCCGGGCCGATCGTGCGGGCCGGCGACTTCCTGCGGCAGGCGCACCGGCCGAAGCGGTGGAACTGGCTGCGGGTGCAGGTGGGGGTGCAACTGTTCCTGCTCGGCGTGTTCAAGAAGATGGCGGTGGCCGACCGCATGGCCCAGTTCTGCGACCCGGTGCTGGAACACCCGACCGAGTTCAACACGTCGGCCGTGTGGCTGGCGGTGCTGGCCTACGCCGTCCGCATCTACGCCGACTTCAGCGGGTACTCGGACATGGCCCTCGGGCTGGCCCACCTGCTCGGCTACCGGCTGACGCAGAACTTCAACCTCCCGTACCTGTCGGCGAACGTGAGCGAATTCTGGCGGCGGTGGCATATCAGCCTGAGCACCTGGCTGCGGGACTACCTGTTCATCCCGCTCGGCGGCAGCCGCGGCGGCGGGTTCGCCACCAACCGCAACCTGATGCTGACGATGCTGCTCGGCGGGCTGTGGCACGGGGCGGCGTGGAGCTACGTCATCTGGGGCGGGCTGCACGGCCTGTTCCTGATCGTCCACCGCCAGTTTCGCGGCTGGTGCGAACACCGCCCGCGGCTGACGGCGGTGCTCGAATCGGTGCCCGGCACCGGCGTCCGCATCCTGGTCACGTTCGTCTGCGTCAGCCTGGCGTGGGTGTTCTTCCGGCCGGACGTGCAGGGGTCGCTTGACATCCTGGCCCGCATGTTCGCGTACTCGCCGGGCAGGCCGCTGCTGCTGAGCAACCGCAGCCTGTGGTGGACGGTCGGGTTCGTGTTCGCGTGCATGTGGCTGTGGCGGACCGGGGTGTTCCAGCGGGTGTGGGCGAAGCTGCCGCCGACGGCGATGGGCGCCGGGTACGCGGTGTGTCTGACCGCCGCCATGCTGCTCGCCCCGCCGGTGGGCAAGACGTTCATCTACTTCACGTTCTAAATCGTCGCCGCGAGCTTGCGAGCGGAACCACGCATGACCGTAGCGGACCTCAAATCGCAGAAGCTGGAACCGCGCCTCGCCCGCGTCGATGTGGTTGTGTCGACGTCCACCCCCGCACCCCAACCGCCCTCCCGCCGTCGCCGCGCCCGATCTTCATTCGTGGTATTCGTCCTATTCGTGGTTCTCCTGAATTTCGCCTTCGGCTTCGCCGCCGAGGTCAACCCCCGCCTCCGCGACCCGGCCTACGGCGACAAGCTCGCCAAGCTGCACACGAAGACGCCGGACGTGCTGATGCTCGGGAGTTCCCGCACCCTGCTCGGCTTCCACGCCGGGCGGGTGGAAGAAACCACCGGCCGCACCGCGTTCAACTTCGGCACCCCGGCCACCGGCCCGATCACGCACCTGGTGTACCTGAACCGGCTGCTGAAAGCGGGAGTTCGCCCGAAGCACCTGCTGGTCGAGGTGCTGCCGCCGATGCTCGCCGACGGCCCCGGCGGGCCGATCGAGCAGGCGTTCCTGCCGGGCGAGCGGCTGACGGCGGGTGAACTCGGCACCGTGGAGCGGTTCGGGTTCGACCCGGCGGTGGTGCGGCCGGCGTGGCGGGAATCCGTGGCCGTGCCGTGGTGGAAGCTGCGGTTCCAGGTGCTCGGCCGGCTCAGCCCAAGCTGGCTGCCGTGGCACCTGCGGTACGACTGGAGCCGCACCGCCGACGCCCGCGGGTGGGCCACCCCGCCGCGGCAGGAGACGACGGCCGAGGAGCGAACCGAACAGTTGGCGAAGGTGCGGACGGAGTACGCCGGCACCCTGGCGGCGATGGACCCGGACGGCCGCCCGCTGACCGCCCTGCGGGAGCTGGTCGCCGTGTGCCGGGCGAATGACATCCCGGTGTCACTGGTGCTGATGCCGGAAGCGGACACGTTCCGCACGTTGTACCCGCCGGGACTGGAGGAGCGGGTGGTGAAATGCGTGGGGTCGCTCGGCGTGCCGCTGATCGACGCCCGCCGCTGGCTGGATGAAACCGACTTCTACGACGGCCACCACCCGTTCACCCGCGGGGCGGAGAAACTGACCGACCGGCTGATGCGGGATTTGGCGAGCCGGGAGCGTGAGCGACCGGAGGGGTCAGCACCTCCGGTCGC
>JALHQU010000336.1 GCA_022841795.1 Fimbriiglobus sp. | reverse complement strand
TGCTGGAGTACGAGCCGCCGCCGCTGCCCGCCCCGGCCGCCGACGCGGTCGCCTTCCGGGTGGCCGAGGCGACGGCCGACGCCCTGCCCGCGGTGCCGCTCACCTACGACCCCGCCCGGCGGGTGTGGCGGGTGCTGGCCGACTACAGCTACGTGTACGACGGGGTGACGCTGACCGCGACGGCCGGGTACTCCTACGACCTGGCGTCGGTGCCCCGCCCGCTGTGGTGGCTGATCGCCCCGAACGAGCTGTCGCTGGTCGCCCCGCTGTTCCACGACCTGCTGTACGAGTTCCGCGGGGTGCTGGCGGCCGAGAACGTGTCCCCGTACCGCACGTACACCCGGCGGGAGGCGGACGACCTGTTCCTGCACCTGATGGAGGTGGAGGGGATCGCGTGGTGGCGGCGGAACGCCGCGTACTCGGCGGTGCGGTCCGCCGGGTGGTCGTACTGGAACACCTGAGCGGGGTCACGCCCGGACTAACCGCACCGCCGCCGCGCACGCCGCCCGGAGCGTGTCGCACACCGGCACGCCGGGGCAGTCCTGGGCGAACCGCCGGCGGATGTACCGCGCCCCGGTGAACCCGGCGTCCAGGCCGACCACCAGCTTCGCCCCGTCCCGCTCGTGCCGCACCATCCACTCGGCCAGCTCGAACCGGGTGGTCTGGGCGTAGGCCCGCTCGCAGAAGTGTGTCTCTTCTTTCGCCAGCCAGAACAGGATCACGCCGTCGGTGGCCGCCCGCCGCAGGTGGTGCGTCTCCCAGTCCACCTGGGCGGCGTAGTCGAACTCACCTGGGAGGTAATCCCGCCGCGGGTTGGCGACGTGCAACTCGGGCCGCAGTTCGTGGAGCAGCCGCGACGCTTCGACCTGCCAGAGCGGAGCGCCCTGGATCGGCCCGGCGAGGAACACCAGCGGGCCGACCGGCTCGGGGTAGTGCGGCGGCAGGATGACGCGGGACACCAGCGGTCCTCTTACTTGATGAGTCCGAGTGACTTCCCCACCTCCTTGAACGCCGTCAGCGCCTTGTCGATCTGCTCGTCGGTGTGGGCGGCGGAGACTTGCAACCGGATGCGGGCCTGCCCCTGCGGCACCACCGGGAAGCTGAACGCGATCACGTAGATGCCCTTCGCCAGCAGCCCCTCGGCCATCTTCACGGCGGCGACGGCGTCGCCGAACATGACCGGCAGGATGGGCGTCGGCCCCGGCTTCACCGTGAACCCCGCCCCCTCCAGCCCGGCCCGCATCTTGGCCGTGTTCCGCTTCAGCTTCTCCCGCAGGTCCGAACTGGCGTCGATGACGTCGAGCGCCTTCATCCCGGCCATCACCAGGCTCGACGGCACGCTGTTGCTGAACAGGTACGGCCGGCTCTTGTTCCGCAGCCAGTCCACCACTTCGGCCTTCGCCGCGGTGAACCCGCCGCTCGCCCCGCCGAGCGTCTTGCCGAGCGTGCCGGTGATCACGTCGATGCGATCCAGCACGCCGAGTTCCTCCGCCCCGCCGCGGCCGGTCTTCCCCAGGTGCCCGGTGCCGTGGCAGTCGTCGATGCCGACGACGGCGTCGTACTGGTCGGCCAAGTCGCAGATGTCGGCCAGCTTCGCCAAGTCGCCGTCCATGCTGAACACGCTGTCGGTGAAGATCATCCGGAAACGACAGCCCTTCGCCTCCTCCAGCTTGGCCTTCAGGTCGGCCATGTCGTTGTGCTTGTACCGGAACCGCTGGGCCTTGCACAGCCGCACGCCGTCGATGATGCTGGCGTGGTTCAACTCGTCGGACAGGATGGCGTCCTGATCGGTCAGCAGCGGCTCGAACAGCCCGCCGTTGGCGTCGAAGCACGAGATGTACAGGATGCTGTCCTGCTTGCCGAAGAACCGGGCGATCTGCTGCTCGGCCTGCTTGTGGATGTCCTGCGTGCCGCAGATGAACCGCACGCTGCTCAGCCCGTACCCCCAGTCCTTCAGCCCCTGCTCGGCCGCCTTCACGATCTCCGGGTGGTTTGCCAGCCCGAGGTAGTTGTTCGCGCAGAAGTTCACCACCGACTGGCCGTTCACCCGGATGTCGGACAACTGCCGGCTCTCGATGCGCCGCTCGGCCTTGTGCAGCCCCTTCGCCTTCAGGTCGGCGATCTCGGTGCGGAGGAAGTTCACGAGGTTGGTATCGGGCATGGTGGGGTTCCTTGAGTCGGGTTGAGGTGTTGGTGTACCCAGGGCTGACGCCCTGGGCTACGGCCGGCGGTCCCTCCGGGACGCAAAACAAGCGGGGTGTTTTCGCCGCGGAGCGGCCGGCGGCCGTAGCCCAGGGCGGAAGCCCTGTGTCCCGAACCACTTGACTTTTCATCGTCGATCGACGATGATTGGTCATGGCGAAAGCAACCCCCACCTGCGGACCGTGCGCGGCGGTCGTCACGACCAAGGCCGAGCCGTCCGCCACGGACGAGGAGTTGGCGGGGCTGGCGTGGGCGGTGGCGCACCCGGCCCGGGTTCGCATCCTGAAGCTGCTGCTCGCCAAGAAGGCGTGCGTGTGCGGCGAGTTGGTGGAGATGATGCCGCTCGCCCAGTCCACCGTGTCGCAGCACCTGAAAATCCTGAAGGAAGCCGGGCTGGTGCAGGGCGACGTGGACGGCCCGAAGGTGTGCTACTGCGTCAACCCCGCCGGGCTGGCCCGGCTGAAAGCGCTGGTGGCTGCCGTGTGAGCGGCATTTTTTTCACCCCGATCATCGTCCATCGACGATGAACACTGGAAGACGTACCATGAGCGTGGCCATGACCGAGCAGGTGCGGGACAAGTACGCGGCGGTGGCCCGCAGCACCCTGAGCAACGACCACGCCGGGGTGCAGGCGGTGGCCGAGGCGTTCGGGTACACCGCTGAGGAACTGGCCGCCCTGCCGGCCGACGCGAACATGGGGCTGAGCTGCGGCAACCCGACCGCCACCGCCCACCTGCGGGCGGGCGAGGTGGTGGTCGATCTGGGGTGCGGCGGCGGCATCGACGTGCTGCTGGCGGCGAAGAAGGTCGGTCCCACCGGGAAGGCCGTCGGCATCGACATGACCGCGGAGATGATCGAGCGGGCTAACCGGAACGCGGCGACGGTGGGGGCGTTCAACACCGAGTTCCACCTCGCCCGGATGGAGGCGATGCCGCTGCCGGCGAACTCGGCCGACTGCCTCATCAGCAACTGCGTCATCAACCTGGCGGCGGACAAGCCGGCGGTGTTCCGCGAGATGTTCCGGGTGCTGAAACCGGGCGGGCGGGTGGCGGTGTCCGACATCGCCTTGAAGCAGCAGTTGCCGGACGAGCTGGCGAAGAGCGTGGCGGCCTACGTCGGGTGCATCGCCGGGGCGCTGGTGATCGACGAGTACGTGCGGTTGCTCGCCGCCGCCGGGTTCACCGCCGTGCAGGTGATCGACAGCGGGAAGGACCTGAACGCTTACGCGAAGGTGGAGAACCAGAGCGGGTGTTGCTCCCCGCCGGCGGAGCCTGCCCCGAACACCGGGCTGAGCCTCGGGGTGGTGGAAGCCGACAGCGGCTGCTGCTCGCCGGCCCCAACCGACCTGCACACCGATCTCGCCGACCTGCTCGGCCGATACAACGTGAACGAGTACGCCGCCAGCGTGCGGGTGTTCGCCCTCAAGCCCCGGTAACCCCATGCCCCTCGCCCGCCGCTGCCTCGCCGAGTTCGTCGGCACGTTCATCCTGATCGCGTGCGGGTGCGGGGCGGTGATCGTGGACAACGACACCAAGGCGCTCACCCTGCCCGGCGTGGCCCTGGTGTGGGGGCTGACGGTACTCGCCCTGGCGTACACCCTCGGCGACCTGAGCGGGTGCCACATCAACCCGGCCGTCACCGTCGGGTTCGCGGCGGCGAAGCGGTTCCCGTGGAAGGAAGTGCCGCTGTACCTCGCGGCGCAGGTGGCCGGGGCGTTCGCCGCGGCGGTGCTGTTGAAGCTGCTGTACCCGGAGAACGACAAGCACTTCACCACCCTGCCCCGCGGGGGGTGGGGGCAGGCGTTCGCCCTGGAGGTGTTCCTGACGTGGTTCCTCATGCTCGCCGTCCTCGGCGTCAGCACCGGGGCGAAGGAGAAGGGCATCACCGCCGGCATCGCCGTCGGCGGGGTGATCGCCCTGGAGGTGCTGGTCGGCGGGCCGATCAGCGGGGCGAGCATGAACCCGGCCCGGTCGCTCGCCCCGGCGGTGGTGACGGGCCACGTGGGCAGCGTGTGGCTGTACCTGCTGGCGCCGACCCTCGGGGCGGTGCTGGCCGTGCCGACGTATGAACTGATCCGATCACCAAAGTAGCCCGCTCACGGCGTGAGCGGGGCATCGGCCCACGGCGTGGGCCGGCTACTCTCCGGAGTTCCCCATGACCCTGCCCCGCGTCCTGTTCGTGTGCGTCGAGAACAGCAACCGCAGTCAGATGGCCGAGGCGTTCGCCCGGATGCACGGCGGCGGAAAGGTGGAGGCGCACAGCAGTGGGTCGAAGCCGAGCGGGAAGGTGAACCCCCGCGCCGTGCAGTTCATGGCCGAGGTGGGGTACGACCTGACCACGCACACGTCCAAGTCGCTTGACCAGTTCAACGGCACCGAGGTGGCCGTCGCCGTGACGATGGGCTGCGGCGACTACTGCCCGCTGGTGGCGGCGAACCGCCGCGAGGACTGGAACATCCCCGACCCGAAGGAGATGACCGACGCCGGGTTCCGCCAGGTGCGGGACCTGATCGAGCGGAAGGTGAAGGAGTTGATTGCGAGCATCTGATTCCGCCGCGGAGCGGCCGTCGGATGTAGCCCAGGGCGGAAGCCCTGGGTCAGGTGACCCCAATCCCACCCGCCCCGGAGGGGCCGGCGAACGCTTCGGACCGCCGGCCCCTCCGGGGCGGGTACCATGCTCACTACGAATCCCAGGGCTTCCGCCCTGGGCTACATCCGCCGGCCGCGCCCC
>JALHQU010000335.1 GCA_022841795.1 Fimbriiglobus sp. | reverse complement strand
CCGGTCGCTCACGCTCCCGGCTCGCCAAGATCGCCGGCTCGCCAAGATCATCAGCCCGCCACTTCACCCGTACACGCTGCCCAGGGTGCCGCGGAACCGCTCCACGCTCGACCGCACCTCCTGGGTGCCGGCCTCGTGCGTGTCCCACCCGAGCGGCTCTACCGTCACCCCCTCCAGCGCCTTGTACGTGCTGAAGAAGTGCTCCACCTCCCGCAGGAAGTGGGCGGGCACGTCCTCCAGCTTCTTCATGTGCCCGAACAGCGGGTCCTTGTGCGGCACGGCCAGCAGCTTGAAGTCGTTGAACCCCTTGTCCTTCATGCGGAAGATGCCCACCACCCG
Organism: Fimbriiglobus sp.; assembly: GCA_022841795.1. GTDB lineage: Bacteria > Planctomycetota > Planctomycetia > Gemmatales > Gemmataceae > JALHQU01. The sequence goes on along the minus strand of JALHQU010000335.1, from coordinate 4,652 downwards.
CGCCTCGATCAGGCAGCCGGGGAAGGTGGCCTCGTTCACCATCACCAGCACGTCCGACGGGTCGCCGTCCTCGGCCAGCGTCTGCGGCACGAACCCGTAGTCGCCGGGGTACATGGCCGAGCTGTACAGGTAGCGGTCCATCTTGATCAGCCCGGTCGCCTTGTCCACCTCGAACTTGGTCCGCCGCCCCTTCGGGATCTCGACGATCACGTTCACCACCGACGCCTCGCCGGTGCCCGGCGGGATCATCATGTAGTCGCGCATGTAGTCGCGGCGGCCGAGCATGGAGCGGTCTCAGGCGATCTTGGCGAACCGCGGGCGTCAGCCCGTGGGTGGTTCAAGCAACCCACGGGCTGACGCCCGCGGTTCACCACCCGGGCGGCTCACGCCGCCGGTTCACCGGGAAGGTCATTAAACGCCGAACCGCGGGCCGGAACAGCCCGCGGTTCGATCCGCCCCTGGATTCGTCACTTCTTCTCGGGCAGCGGCGGCAGATCGGGGGTGGGCACGCCCCCGCCGGTGCCGGCGGGCGGGGGGATCGGCGGCAGGTTGGTCGGCGGCATCGGGTCCAGCTTCACCGGCGGCGGTTCGGCCGGCTTCTCCCCGATCGGCGGGAGCGCCGGCGGCGGGGCGGCGACCTCCGGCTTCTTCTCCTCCGGCTTCGGCTCGTCCTTCTTCGCCGCCGGCGGCGCACCAATTCGCCCGCCGATGGACGCCGGCGGGGTGTTCCCGCCGGTCGGCTTCAAGTTGAACTCGGCCGGCGGGGCCGCGGACAGCCCGCCCGGCCGGTCGTCGGTGAAGTTCACCTGCTTGCGGGGGGTGGTCGGCTGGCCGTTCGGGTTCACCTGCTCGACCGTGCCGGCCGGCTTGTCCAGGTCCACCAGGATGGGGTCCTTGGTGGTGTCGAACTTGCTGTTCCCGGCCTTGTCCACCGCCGACGCGCGGACGTAGAACCGCCACAGCTTCTTGTCCTGGATCTCCCAGGTGTATTTGCCCGAGTTGGCCGTCCGGTCCACGATCCGCTTCCAGGTGGTCTTGTCCTCGCTGTACTCCAGGGTGATCGGCTCGGGCATCTCGTTCTTGTCCGACGACACGTACTCGATGTCCACCAGCGGGCCGTTCAGCCCGCCCCCGCCGACGCGGACGGTCTTGATCAGGATCTCCGGCGCGGTGGTGTCCACCTCCACCAGGTACTGCGGGGCGTCGCCCTGCCGCGGGTCGTCCGCCTTCGTCCCCGCCCCGCTGATCGGCTGGATGATGAACCCGTACAGCCCGTCCTTCGGCGCGTCGTACCCGATCTCCACCGTCGGGTCCGGGGTGTCCAGGGTGAAGGCCAGCCCGTCCTTCTTGCCGGCCGGCACCCAGTCGGACGTGCCCGCCTGCACGAACAGCTGCGCCGCCTGCACCCCGCTGCGGGTGATGTGCGTGATCTTCGACCGCACCGTCAGCTTGTTCGTGCTGCGGTACTCGATCTTCGCCCGGTTGGTCGGGAACTCGTCCACCCCGCCGAACCCGGTACCGACGCGGTTGCCGCCGTCCGTCCGGGTGAACGGGTCGCCGCCGAGCGGCTTGCGGGGGTCGGGGTCCGCTCGATCTCGATCTGCGCGGTCGGCCCGCCCGCCGCCCGCCCCCAGCCGGATCACCTTCGAGTGCCCGCCGTTCCCCGCCTTGTCGCGGGCAAACACCCGCACCTCCAGTGTCTTCCCGGCCGGGATGGTCGGCCAGCGGAACGAGTCGTCCGCCCGCAGCTCGCCGGTCTTCAGCTCCTGCCACTGCGTCTCGCCGGCGTACTGCCCCTCGATGCGGACGGACGACTCCACCAGGCTCTCGTCGGTCGCCGTCCAGCGGATGCCGGTGCCGCCGGTGGCACTCGCCCGGATCTCCGGCGGGGTCTTGTCGAAGTGGATGCGGAACTGCGGGGCCGGCTTGGCCGGGGCCAGCCGGCCGTCGGCGAACTCGTACTGGACGGCGAACTCCTCCACCCCGTCCCCGGCGGCGACGTAGGTGAACCCGTACTTCGGGGTGGCGGCCGGGTCCTGCTTGTCCACGATCTTGTCCAGCTCGTTCGGCCGCTTGTTGGCGATCAGCTTGAACCGGCCGTCCGGCGGGGCGGCGTAGAAGCGGACGGACACCGGCTTCGGGTCGAGGGTGTCGAGCACCGCCCGGTCGATGGGGAAGCTGATGTCGTGCCGCGGCCAGAACTTCGTCTGCAACCCGGACTGGGCGGCGGCCGACCCGCTGAAAGCCAGCAGCAGCCCGACGGCGAGCGGGGCGGGCGTCGGAATCGGCCGTCGCATGGCTGCACCCCCCGGAAAAGCCGGCACCCCCGCCCGCGGCGCGGAGTTCCGCCGTTCGGGATGATCGGACCGGATGCGACGACGGCTTGACTTAAACGGGGGTTGGTAAGATGGGGGGTGCCCGGAAGCCGACGGACGGCCGCCCTGGGCTTGGAACACCAGGACACCCATGCGCTTCACATTTGCCACCACCCTCCTCCTGTTCGCCGCCGCCGCCCTCGCCCCGGCGGACGAGAAGCTGAAGGGCGTCGCCTGCCGCTCCGTTCACCTCGGGTACACGGCCGAGCCGGGCACCGCGTTCTACGTCGAGGCGGCGGTGACGAAATCCGCCGACGGCACTTACTTCTGCGCCGCCGGGTTCAACTCCGGGTACTTCGGTCTCCAGGAGCTGGCGAGCGGCAAGAAGGTGGTCATCTTCAGCGTGTGGGACCCGGCCGGCGGGGACGACCCGAAGAAAGTACCGGAAGAGAAACGGGTACGCCAGTTGCACAAGGACGACGGGGTGCGGGTCGGGCGGTTCGGCGGGGAGGGCACCGGCGGGCAGTCGTTCTTTGACTTCGACTGGAAGGTGAACGAGACGTACCGCTTCCTGGTGACGGCCGAGCCGGACCCGAAGGACGACGGGCGGGTGGCGTTCGCTGGGTACTTCTACCTGCCGGAGAAGAAGGCGTGGAAGCACCTGGTGACGTTCAGCACGCCGACGACGAAGAAGCACCTGGGCGGGTACTACTCGTTCGTCGAGGACTTCCGGCGGAACAAGGTGAGTACTACGAAGGTGCGGACGGCCGAGTACGGCAACCCGTGGGTGCGGACGGCGAAGGGCGAGTGGCAGCCGGTGACGGAAGCCCGGTTCACGGCGGATAGCAACCCGGTGACGAACATCGACGCCGGGCTGACGGCGAAGAAGGACCGCTGGTTCCTGACCACCGGCGGGGACACCGAGAACAAGACGACCAAGCTGAAGGAGAAGGTGCCGCTGCCGGACGCGAAGCGGGAGTTGCCGAAAGACTTGCCGGTGAAGTGAATCTCTTCGCCGCGACCTGTGGGAGCGGCCGAGCTAACTCCGCTCCCACAGGTCGCGGCGAAGACGGCATAAACTATAATCCCCTCACCCACCCCCATCATCCCCTCAATGCCACTGTTCGCCGCCGCCGCGTCCGACCTGCCGCTGTGGGTCGGGCTGGTGCTCATCCCGCTGCTCATCGTCGTCAACGGGTACTTCGTGGCCGCCGAGTTCGCGCTGGTCGCCCTCCGCCGCACCCGCGTCGAGGAGCTGGTGAACCAGAACGTGCCGCGAGCGCGGGCGCTGCTCGAAGCCGTCACGGAGCTGGACCGGAGCGTGGCGGCGGCGCAGCTGGGCATCACCGTCGCCAGCCTGGCCCTCGGGTTCGTGTCCGAGCCGGCCCTGCACAACCTGCTCGAACCGCTGTTCCGCAACTTCCCGGCCGGGTGGGGCACCACCGTCCGGCACGTCGCCTCGGTCGCCCTCACCCTGTCGCTCATCACGTACATGCACGTGGTGTTCGGCGAGCAGATGCCGAAGATCGCGGCGCTGCAGAGCAGCGAGCGGATCGGCCTGTGGGTGGCCCGCCCGCTCAACCTGTTCGCCCGCTGCACCAAGCCGCTCATCCGCCTGATGAACGGGTCCAGCTCCTTGTTCCTGCGGTGGGTCGGGTACAAGGCGACCGACTCGCACGGCGAGATCTACACGGTGGACGAGCTGCGGCTGCTGGTGGAGGACACGGAGGAGGCCGGGCTGATCGACACGGCCGCGGCCGAGTACGTGATGAACGTGTTCGAGCTGAGCAACAAGGCGGTGCGGGACGTGATGGTGCCGTGGGAGAAGGTGTCGGCGCTCGAACTCCGCACCCCGCCGGACAAGATCCTGGAGGCGGTGCGGGAGGGGGCGCACACCCGCATGCCGGTGTACGACGCCGACCGCAACAACATCGTCGGGGTGGTGAACACCAAGGACCTGTTCTTCCTGTTCAGCGTGAAGGGGGCGGTCATCCTGCTGGACGCCCTGTACGACCCGCAGTTCCTCAGCCCGGACGACCCGGTGTCCAAGGCGCTGGCCGTGTTCAAGCGGTCGAAACGCCCGCTGGCGGTGGTGAAGGACGCGGCCGGCACGGTCCTCGGCATCCTGACGCTGGAGGACGTGCTGGAGGAGATCGTCGGGGACATCGAGGACGAGCACGACGACCCGAACCGCAAGAGCCACCTCCGCCGGGTGCTGCGGAAGACCGGCCCCGGCCACCTCCGCCCGCTCGGCCCGAAGGACCGCCCGCGGGGGTGAGGGGTTTGTTAGCCCGACGCGCGAGCGAGGGGCCAACCGCCCCCGCCCCCGCCCGCGGG
>JALHQU010000334.1 GCA_022841795.1 Fimbriiglobus sp. | reverse complement strand
CCAGCCCGTACCCCACCCACGACCCGACCGCCGGGCGGGCGAACCGGGCATGCCCGCAGTTCATGACCAGCATGGCCGAGTCGTGCGCCGGGTCGTCGGTGTGAACGGCCCGCACCACGCACAGGTCGTCGGCGTGCTTCGCCAGGTGCGGCAGCAACTCGCTCACCTCCAACCCGCTCTGGCCGTGTTTGGCGAACCTGAACGGCGAGCCGAACGCCGGCTTGGTGTTCTTCGGGTCGTCCGGGCTGGGAATCGGCTTGCCGTCCTGCGCGGTCAGCTTCGGCTTCGGGTCGAACAGGTCCATCTGGCTCGCCCCGCCTTCCAGGAACAGGTGGATCACCCGTTTCGCGCGGGCCTTCGAGTCGGCGGCGCGGGCCTCGTCGGCGAACAGCGACGCGAGCGCCAGCCCACCCAGCCCGAACCCGGTGCGGGCGAGCCACTGGCGGCGGGAGGCGTGCCGGCGGGGCTGGTGGTCGTGCGTGTTCACGGGTCATCTCCGGGCGGGTTAATCGACGAACGCGAACTCGGCGGACATGAGCAGCACCTGGGCGAACTTCTCCCGCGGCGACAGCGGCCTGGCCGGCGGCGGGGGCGGGCCGCGGAAGTCGTCGGCCGAGCCGTACCCGACCTCGTGGCCGGAACCCAGCTTCAGGGTGATGCCGACCTTCCAGGTGAAGCCGTCGTGGCTGTTGTTCGTCTTGGGGTCGGCGACGAAGTCGACGGTGTTGCCGGCCTTCACTTCGGTGGTGGCGCCGGTGGCGGCCTCGCCGTTGTTCACCTCGGCGGACGTGAGCAGCCCGCCGCGGGACGACACGACATACCCCCGCAGCCCGTCGGTGTCGTCCGCCTTCACGTCGTCGCCGCGCTTGTGGATCAGTTTGCCGCTGATCGTCACGGTGCCGTCGTGCGGGGCCACCCACCGCCGCACGGCACTGCGTTCCACGGTCTCACCCGGAATGCCGCCGTCGGCCGACAGGGTGAGGTAGCCGAACGTTTTGGTGTCCGGGAACTCGGCCGCCGGCCGCCACTCATTGTCCTTGAAGTGGGCGAACGGGGTGAACCCGGTGAGCGCCTTCTTCCCCGCGTCCCACTTCGCGTACCCGTACCGCCACGGGTCGGCCGGCGGGGTCGGCCCCACGTCCGTCAGTTTCCCTGCTACCGCGAGGAACCGGGTGGCGTGTGCCACCTCGACATCGGTGGGGGCGCGGGTGAGGGCAGCGGGGTACACCGCCCGCACCCAGGCGGAATCGTCTGTCGCGTCCGACCGGGCGGCCAACTTGCGAGCCTGCCCGATCACGAACGGGTTGTTCAGCAGGAACAGCGACTGCTGGGGCACGGTGGACTCGTGCCGGCCGGGACTCGACAGGTCGGGGTTGGCGAAGTCGAAGGTGCGGAACACGGCCGGCAGGTTGCCGCGGTCCACGGTCAGGTACAGCGTCCGCCGGCTCGACGCTTCCGCCTCCGGGTCCGGCCGCCCGCCGACGGTGCGGTCGAGGTTCCCGCCGGCTGCGAGCATGGCGTCGCGGAACGGCTCGAATTCCAGCCGCTTGCGGTTCATCCGCCACAGCAGCAGGTTCTCCGGGTCGGCCTTCGCGTCGCCACCGCTCGCCTGTTGGTAGACCTTCGACAGCACCACGCGGCGGATCAGCTTCTTGGTGGACCAGCCGTCGTCCGTCAGCGACACCGCCAGCCAGTCGAGCAGTTCCGGGTGCGACGGCGGGGCCGACCGCAGGCCGAAGTCGCTGGCGGTGGCGACGATGCCGCGGCCGAACAGGTGGCCCCACACGCGGTTCGCCCACACGCGGGCGGTGAGCGAGTTGTCCTTGCTGGCGATGGCGTCGGCCAGCTCCCGCCGCCCGGTGCCGTCGGCGAAGGGCTTACGGTCCTCGCTCAGCACGGCCAGGAACTGCCGCGGCACCTCGTCGCCCTTGTTGTCCTCTTTCCCGCGGATGTACACGTTCGGGGTGGCCGGCTCGTCCGGGTCGATGAGCAGGCGGGCGTGCGGCGGGGCGTCCGGCCCGCTGCTCCAGTCGCCGATGGCTTTTCGGAGTTTGTCGAACGTCTCCCGCGGCTCGCCGTCCAGCCGGTTCATCAGATCCTCTTCGCTCAGCTCGAAGTTCGGGAACTCGGCGAACATGAGCTTGCGGATTTCGTCCTCGGCCTCGTCTTCCAGCAGTTCCGGGCGGGCGATGTCCACCCGGTCGGCCTCGCCCACCTTCCGCTGCCACTTGCGGGCGACGGTGCCGAACAGCTTGCCGTAGCGGTGGGCCACATCGTCGAGATCCTTCGGCGGCTTGCCGGCGAACAGGGCGGCGACCAGCGGGTTGAGCGACTTTTCGGGGTCGTCGTTCGCGGCGAATTTCTTCGCCAGCTCCTTCCCCTCCTTGGCAAACTGCTCCGGCTTCAGTTGGGCGAACTGGTGCCACGCGGCCATCACCGGGTGGTGGTACTCGCCCAGCCCGTTCAGCAGATCGCGGACCTTGTCCACCACCTGCTGGTCCAGCCCGTCCTCGCGGCGGCGGTTGTCGCCAGCCTTCACCTCCTCTTTCGAGTGCGCGGCCAGCAGGTAGCGACCCGGCTCCTGCCAGCCGGGGGCGGCCAGCTTCTTTCGCTCGGAGTCCTTGAACTTCTCGAACGACCGGACGCGGGCACGCAACTCGGCGGCGAACAGTTGGTACTTCACCCGATCCGCCGGCGACGACACCAGCGGGGTGTGCTTCTCGGTGGCGTTCTGGAACACGCCGAACAGCGAGTAGTAGTCGCGAATCGGGATGGGGTCGTACTTGTGGTCGTGACAGCGGGCGCACCCGACGGTGAGCGCCTGCGTGCCGCGGAAGATCACGTCCAGGCGGTCGTCGATAATGTCGGGTTCGCTGTTCTCGAACTTGCGGCCGAGGGTGAGGAACCCCAGGGCGGCCAGGTCCGGGTCGCCCTCCACGGCGGTCAGCTTGTCCGCGGCGATCTGCTTGCGGAGGAACTGGTCGTAGGGCAGATCGGCGTTAAACGCCTTCACCACCCAGTCGCGGTAGCTGTACGCGAACGGGTAGCGGACGTCCTCGTCCACCACCGGCGCGCCGCTGGTGTCGGCGTACCGGGCCACGTCCAGCCAGTGCCGCCCCCACCGCTCGCCGAACGCGGGCGAGGCGAGCAAGCGGTCCACCACCGTGGCGAACGCTTCGTGCGAAGGGTCTTTCTCGAACGCGGCCAGCTCGGCGGCAGTCGGCGGCAGGCCGGTCAGGTCGAACGTCACCCGCCGGAGTAGCGTTCGCTTATCCGCCGCGGCCGACGGCTTCAGCCCCTTCGCCTCCAGCTTCGCCAGAATGAAACGGTCGATGTCCGACGCCGGCCAGTCGCCCGCCTTCACCTCCGGCACCGGTGGCTGCGCCACCGGCTTGAACGCCCAGTGGTCTGCGGCCTTCGCAGCGGTCGCCGCGGCCGGCCACTTCGCCCCGCCCTCGACCCACTTCGTCAGGTCGGCGACGGCCGCGTCCGGCAACTTCTTCCCGCCTTCGGGCATGGCCGCCATGCCGTCGGTGTGCCGCACCGCCTTCAGCAGCCGGCTCTCGTCCGGCTTGCCGGCCACCACCAGCGGGCTGCCGCCGTCGCCCGGTTTGGTCAGGTGGTCCGGCCCGTCCACCCGCAGGCTGCCCTTCTGCCTCTTCTCCCCGTGGCAAGCGAAGCAGTGTTCGGCCAGCAGCGGGCGGACCTTCTTCTCGAAGTGGTCGTCGGCCCGAACCGCGGGCATCAAAAGCAACAGGAAGACAACGGGGCGGGTCACGGCAAACCTCCGGCGGGAACGGTCCCCACCTCAGTTCACCGACACCCCCCGCCGCGTTACCGCATTTCTTCGGAATCGTTGTCGGCGACCCGCAGCCAGGTGTCCACCACCGGGCCGAGTTCGGATTTGAGCAGCGTCCGGCCGCGGAGCGCCCGTGCCCGCAGGGTGCCGGCCGCCACCCCCATCAGGGCCGCGATGTCGGCGTACTCCATCCCCTCGATGTAGTGCAGCACCACCGCCTCGCGGTACGCCTCCGGCAGTTGGCCGACGGCCAGCCACAGCCTGCCGGCCAGTTCGTCCTTCAGGATGCCGGACAGGACGCCGTTGCGGCGGCCTTCGACGGCCGGCGGGTTCAGTGTCGTCGGGTCGGTCGGGGTGGCGTGGCGGACGAGGCGGCGGCGGTGCTGCCGGCACAGGTTGACCACGAACCCGCGGACCCAGGCGACGAACGGCGTGTCCGGACGGTACTCGGCCCACGCCGCGAACGCACGGGCGAGCGCCTCCTGCGTCACCGCCTCCGCTTCGTCCAGGTCGCCGAGCAGCAGGGCGGCGCAGCGGGTGAGCCGGTCGCGGTGCTGTTCGGCGAGGGCGGCGAAGTCGGTCATTTCTTCTCGACCTCCGCGTACAGCTTCTGGAACTCGGCGTCGTCGTTCCACGCCTTCAGGCTGCCGTCGGTGCGGACCTTGTCCACCGGCAGGTCGGGCAGCCTCGCCGCCAGCGCCGCCCGCACGTGCGTCAGCACCGCCGCCCGGTTGTCCTTCTCGGCGTGGAACTTGGCCTGGCGGAAATGCCCCCAGCCGACGAGCGCCTTCACCTCGTCGTCCGGGATGCCCTTGCGGGCCGCGTCGTCCGACCCGCCCACCCGGCGGAGCAGCTCGTCGCCCAGCTTGATTCTGGTGTCCGACGAGGTCGGAAAGTTCCACAACAGATCGACGGCGGTGTCGAGGAACTGGGTGGGCGTCTTCACCGCGTCACGGCAGAGCGACCACGCCCCGCCCGGCGGCGGCCACCCCCGCCCGCGGTACACCTTCTTGCCGTCCAGCAGGTCGCGGCGGGCGGCGTCCCAGTTGCCGGTGGCCGCCACCGCCACCGCCCGCACCAGGTACGGGGTGAACTCGTCCGGGTGCTGCTCGACGAGCGGGGCGAGCTGCTGGGCGACCGCCGCCGCGTGGGCCGGCGACAGGTCCCCGTCGGGCGGGGCGGCCAGTTGCAGCCACCCCCGCACCGCCGCCACCGCCGGCGGGAGCGGGC
>JALHQU010000333.1 GCA_022841795.1 Fimbriiglobus sp. | reverse complement strand
TTGAGCGTTTCCACCGGGTCGCCGTTCAGCCACCGGGTGACGCTCAGCGGCGGGGCCGGGTCGCCGACGGCGAGGGTGGACTTGCCGCCGCCGGCGGCGGTCGTTCCGGTCGGCTTGGTGGCCGTCCCGCCGCACCCGGCGGCGAGCAGGAAGAGGAAGGCGGGGAGGACGAGTCGCATGGGCACGGTCCCGGTGGGGAAAGGGGTGCTGGGATTGTACGAACGGCCCGCCCGCCGTTTGACGGCCCGCCCGATCTGCGGGAGAATGCGGGAACCTCCGGAGCCAGCCATGAACCCTCCCACAGTTGAGGGTGGGGGCCACCGCCCCCACACCCCTGTCCCGAAGTCCCCCTGGCCCGGCACGGCGATCTGGCTGGCCGTGCTGCTGTCGCTGGAACTGCTGGTGTCCGCCACCTACCTGATCGTCGTCCCGCGGCAGAAGAAAACGTTCGACGAGTTCGGCCTGCAACTGCCGGGGCTGACGAAGGCGGTGATCGACGCCGGCACCGTCTTCACCCGGTACTGGTGGCTGCTCGTGCCGACGCTGCTGTCCGCCACCGTGGTCGGGGTGATCCTCGGCCGGCACCTGTTCCGCCGCCCGACCGCCGGCACCCTGTTCGCCGTGCTGCTGCTGGTGCTGCTGGTGCTGCTCGCCGGCGGGACGTGCGTCGGGTTGTTCCTGCCTCATCAGAAGCTGGCCGAGGGGCTGAACAAGTAGCCGCGCAATGGCCGACCGGCGGCGGGCGAATAGCAAGGCACCACCCGATCTTCGCCGCGACTGAAAGGAGCGGGCGAGCTCTGCCCGCTCCTTTCAGTCGCGGCGAAGACTGCACACCCGCTCACCCACTATGCCCGCCTTCCACCTGAAGACCACCGAGTGCCGGGTTGGCGTCGTCGGCCTGTACAACGCCGGCAAGACGGTGCTGCTCACCTCGCTCGTCAACCACCTGGAAAACCACGACCCGGACCGCTTCCCGCTGGGCAAGCCGGGCACGTCGGTCCGCAAGTTCGAGCCGGTGCCGCCCGACTCCGGCTGGCCGCAGTTCAACTACGCCGGGTTCCGCGACGCCCTGGTGCACAGCGGCAAGTGGCCGGAGAAGACCCGCGACCGCTCCATGTACGCCTGCCGGTTCGAGCGGACCGACTGGACGTTCTCGGACGTGATGCTGAAGCTGTACGACCTGCCGGGCGAGCGGCTGGCCGACGCCGCCATGCTCGGCCGCGACTTCGCCGCGTGGTCCGACCACATCCTGAACCGCGTGCAGAACGACACCCCGTACCGCACCAGTTGCGAGCCGTTCCTGGCGGCGCTGGCGACATCGGAGCCGACCGAGGAAGCGATCCTCCGCGGGTACAAGCTGGCGCTGGCGAACCTGATCCTGTCGTTCAAGCCGCTGATCTCGCCGTCCACGTTCCTGCTGGACGTGAAGGGGTCCGCCGCCCGGCCGAGTTCGCCGGAGGAGTTGGCCACCGCCCGCGTCGCCGGCCTCGAACCGGGCAGCGAGTTCGCCCCGCTGTCCGCCACGGTGCGGGCGGCCAAACCGGAACTGGCGGCCCTCTTCGCCGCCCGGTTCGAGCGGTACAAGGCGGAGGTGGTGGAGCCGTTCCTGCACGCCCTGCGGTCGTGTCACTCGCTGGTGGTGCTGGTGGACGTGATGATGCTGCTGGCCGGCGGGGTGGGCATGTACGACGACAACCGGCAGATCCTCCGCGACCTGTTCGACGTGCTCGACCCCGGCGAGTCCCCGCTCGAAACCGTCTGGCGGCACGCCGCCAACGTGCTCCTGCCGCACAGCCTGCGGCCCGGCGGCATCACCCGCGTGGCGTTCGTCGCCCCCAAGCTGGATCTGGTTCACCCGTCCGACCGCGATTGCACCCTCACGCTGCTCAAGCGGATGGTGGGCAAGCTGGCCGAGAACCGCGACGGGCTGACCGCCCGGTTCTTCAACGCGGCGGCGGTGGTGTCCACCAAGCTGATGCCCGGCGGGGAGGGCGAGCGGTGGCTGGTGGGGGTGCCGTACCGCGGGGCGGACGGGCGGAAGACCCCGCCGGGGGCGGAGCAGCGGTTCCGGGTGTCGGAACTGCCGGACGACTGGCCGGCGGACTGGCGGCCGGGCCAGTTCGCGTACCCGGAGGTGTACCCCACCATCCCGACGCGGAAGGACTGCCCGCCCGAGCAGATCAACCTGGCGAAGGTGCTGGATTTCGTGGTGGAGTAAGCCGCTTGCGGCTTCGCCGTCGGCGGCTAAGCCGCAAGCGGCTCATAGAATCCGGCCCAGCCGCTCCACCGCTTCGACCAACTGCGTGTCGCTCAGGTACGAGGCCGGGCCGAGCCGCAGGGCGTCGCCGCGGGAGTCGGTCCACACGCCCTCCTCCGCCTTCAGCCGGCGGCACACCTCCCCCGCCCGCGGCGACCACAGCGTCAGGAACCCGCCCACCTGTTCCAGCGGCACGGTACGGTCGCGGCGGATCACCGCCGGGTCCAGGTCGAGCGCGTCGAACTGCTCGGCCAGCAGTTTCACCTGATGCTGGCTCACCTCGCGGAGCAACTCCGGCGTCAGCCCGCGGGTCTGGAAATAGTCGAACACCGCCGCCGCCCGGTACGCGCTGGTCGGGTCGAACGTGGCCCCGGCGAACCGCATCCCGCCGCGGCCGTACCCCACCCCGGAGGGGACCGCCGCCAGCGCGTCGAACTCCGTGAACCAGCCGGTGGTGATCGGCCGCAGGGTGCAGTCCTTCGGAATCCGCAGGAAGCACACGCCCTCGCCGAGCTGGCAGTACTTGTACCCGCCGCCGACCACGAACGCCCGGCCTAGCCCGGTCGGGTCGAACGGCACCACATTCAGGTGGTGGTAGGCGTCGAGCAGTAGTTCCGCCCCGTGCCGCTGGCACGCCGCAGCGACCGCAGGAAGATTTGGGACGATACGCGCGGACTGGAACAGCGCGGTCGAGCAGAACGCCGCCGCCGTGCGGTCGTCCACCGCCGCCGCCAGCCGCTCGGCCAACGTGTCCACGGGTGTCGCCGGCACCCGCACCACCTCGATGCCGCTTTCCTCGGCCAGTCGGTCGAGCAGCCGGCGGAGGGTGTGGAACTCGCCGTCGGTGGCAACCAGCCGCGGGCGGGTGCGGAGCGGCAGCGCGGATACGAACCGCACCACCAGTTCGAGGGTGTTCGAGTCGAGGGCGATGTCGGCGTCGGGTTCGTTCAGCAGCCGGGCGTACCCGCGCTGCACCCGTTCGACTCTCTCGAACACCGGCCCCCACTTGTCGTCCACGAACTCGGCCGCGTCCAGCCACGCCTGCTGCTGGGCGGCGAACCCGACATCCGGCCACGCCTGGTGCGAGTGCCCGGTGAGCAGCAGACGTTCGCCGACGCGGAACCGCGAGTAGTCCGCGGCCAGTGCGTTCGGGGAGGAATAGAGGAAGGCGGGGAGAAGCGAGGGAGCCATCGGAAGCACCGCAATAAGTAGTAGGCACACTCCGTGTGCCGTTCTTCTCTGTTCGGGGTTCACCAGGAAACGGCACACGGAGTGTGCCTACTACTTATTGCCGAGTGATCAGAACTCCGTGCGGATGGCCCACAGGTCGGGGAACGCCGGCCGCAGCAGCGTCGTCCGCAGGTACTCGGCCCCGGCCGACCCGCCGGTGCCCGGCTTGGTGCCGATGGTCCGCTCCACCATCTTCACGTGCCGGTACCGCCACTCCTGCACCCCCTCGTCCAGATCCACCAGCCGCTCGCAGAACGCGGCCAGCGCTGGGTCGGTGCGATAAATGTTCACCAGCGTCGGCTGGAACGCCGGCGACGGGGCGATCGGCTGGGTCACGTCGCGGTGCAGCACCTCGACCGGCACCGGGTACCCGCGGGCGGCGACGAACCGGGCGAACCAGTCCCACAACGCCGGCTCGCGGTAGCGGCGCTCCAGTTTCTCCCGCTCCGGACCGGCGGGCAGGTGATCGATGGCCGTCCGCCGCTTGTGACCCAGCACGAACTCCACCTCGCGGAACTGGGCCGACTGGAACCCGCTGCCCGACTCCAGCCGGGCGCGGAAGGTGAGGAATTCGAGCGGGGTCATCGTCTCCAGGATGTCCACCTGGCCGACCAGCACCTTCAGAATGGTGAGCACCCGCTTCATGGCGTGCCCGGCCCGCGGCAGGTCGTCGGCGGTCAGCAATTCTCGCAGGCGGTCGAACTCGTGCAGGATCTGCTTGAACCACAGCTCGTAGGTCTGGTGGATGACGATGAACAGCATCTCGTCGTGGTCGTCGCCCGGCTGCTGCAGCTCCAGCAGGCGGTCGAGCATCAGGTAGTCGGCGTAGGCCGGCATCGTCGTTCCCCCAAGTGGGTGGATGATACCGCGGCGGGCCGTTTGGTGAACCCCGACCGCAAGGTCGGTGGGTGCCAGCCAGTCGCCCCCGCACCCACGAGCCTGGCGGCTCGGGTTCGCCGAAAACACCCCGCGAGTTCGGCTTGCACACCCGCCCCCGCTTCCCGCACAATGTCCGCCCGAACCCCTCGCCCCGACACCGGGATGGACCCCGATGCGCTCCCTCCGCGTGGCCGTGCTGGACGAAGAGCTGCCGTACCCGCTCACCTCGGGCAAGCGGCTCCGCACCTTCCACCTGCTCAGCCGGCTGGCCGAGCGGCACCGCATCACCCTGCTCTGCCACCGCAACGCCGACCCGGCCGAGGTGCCGGCGGCCGAGGCCGCGTTCCACCGGCTGGGCGTCGAGACGGTGGTGGTGCCGCGGGCGGTGCCGGCCAAGTCCGGTCCGGGGTTCTACGCCCGGCTGGCCGGCAACCTGCTGTCCCCGCTGCCGTACTCGGTGGAGACGCACACCAGCCCGGAGCTGGTGGCGGCGGCCGAGGAGCACGCGGCCACCACCCCGGTGGACCTGTGGCACTGCGAGTGGACGCCGTACGCCCAGGTGCTGCGGAAGGCGGTGCGGGGGCGGCTGAAGCGGACCCCGTGGGTGGTGATGGCGCACAACGTCGAGTCGCTCATCTGGAAGCGGTACGCGGAGGCGGAAGAGAACCGCATGCGGCGGTGGTA
>JALHQU010000332.1:3294-5085 GCA_022841795.1 Fimbriiglobus sp. | reverse complement strand
GGTTCCCACTCCCCACGGTCGCGCGGACCTGAGGGGTCACGAACGCACCCGCCGCAAGGCCACTCGCCAGGGTATCGAAAGACGAAAACCGCTGGCGAAAGAAACATACCAGGGGTCGCTGGCCGAGCGGAGCGAGGACGGCGGGGGTGGGGTACTCCAAACCGTCGGCACACCCGAGCCATCCACGGGGGAGAAATCGTTCGACGGTGTGCGGTCAGGCAATTAGGATGGCGCCGCATCCGGTACACCAGTTCGGCGAGCGGAGGGAACTCGATGCGTGGAATGTTCGGGGGCGTGGTGGCCGGGCTGTCCCTGGCCGCCGCAGTCGGCTGCTCCTGCTCGGCACCGCCCTTCGGTGAGGGAAGTCTGGAATTACTCGCCCCGTCCGACACCTTCGCCGTGCCGGAGGCCGGGGTGAAGAAGGAACTGTACTTTCCCACGATCGTGGGGGCGAAGAAAGTGATGGAGCATCAGGGGCCCGGAGGCACGTCCGAAACCACCGAGACGGTGACTCAGGTGGAGGAGAAGGACGGGATGTACACGGTGACGGTGGAGCGGGAGAACATGCGGAAGGAACTGACCACGGCGGTGTACCGGGTGTCGGCCAGGGGGGTGTTCCTGGTGTCCGTGGGCGATGCCGTCAACGACCCGCCGGCGGCGGTGTTAAAGCGGGGCGTCAAGGTCGGATATACATGGGCGTCCCAGGAGAAGATGCCGACCGTCGCGAACGGGATCGGCGGCCGGACCAGCAAGTGGACGTACTACACCCTGGGTCCGGAGGAGGTGGTGGAGGTGCCGGCCGGCCGGTTCCGGGCGGTGCGAGTGGACGCGGTGGGCGACCAGCGGGTGCCGAGGTTCTCGTACTGGTACGCGGCTGGGGTCGGGGTGGTCAAGACCGAGACCCAGATGGGGGATACCACATGGGTGTCTACCCTGAAATCGTTCACTCCCGGCAATAGCGAGACGCCGGGCGAGCCGAAGAATGACAAGTGATCAGAAGTGGGCGACGGTCTGATACACCCGTGCCCACTGTAGGCAGGTGGGGGAGCGGGGGGGAAGGCCGAGTGCCGTGAGAGTGTGTCTTCGGTTTGGGGCCGACCCCACCCCCGCCGGGGAACTGCGTTCCCTGGGCGACCCCCTCCCCGGCGGGGAGGGGTGTTGGGAACGACTCCCTCAGCAAGCGTCGTTGAACAACCAACCACACCCACCCCTCCCCGCCGGGGAGGGGTCGCTGGCCGAGCGAAGCGAGGACGGCGGGGGTGGGGCGCCCTGAACGACAAGCACATGCAGAGTCGCTACCAGCCCATCAGCACGATCACCCGTCGCCCAAGCACGATCGCCCCGATGACCACCGCCGTGCCGGCGGTGAGCAGCACCGCGCCGGCGGCGCGGTCGAGGCAGCCGGTCATCCGCGCTTTGGTGGCGTCATCCAGGGCGTGGAACAGCGTTTCGATCGACGCGTTGAACGTCTCGGCGGCGAACACCGCCCCGACGCACCCGACCAGCAGGCACCACTCGACCGGCTCGCACCGCAGCCCCGCCGCCGCGATCAGCACCAGCACGGCCACAACGAGGTGAACCCGGAAGCTCCGCTCCTCCCGCGCCGCCAGCCCGACCCCGCGGAAGGCGTCGGCGAACTTGCTCGGCCAGCCGCGGGCGGGTGGCATCGTGCCTCCGGCTCAAAGAAGTGGTCCGGCGGTGCCGGACCACGGGCCGCCACGGAGGGCGGCCCCTACAAAAGTATTGGTTTTTTGGGGGCGCCCGATTGGGGGGGCGCCCCGCCCGCCCCCG
>JALHQU010000332.1:0-3284 GCA_022841795.1 Fimbriiglobus sp. | reverse complement strand
GCGGCACCCCGGGCCCCCACAGCGGGCGGCCCCTACAAGGGCGCTGGTTTGTAGGGGCCGCCCTCTGTGGCGGCCCGCCGAACGCGCCCGCGTTCGGCCTCTGGAACCGTCTCTCACTGGTTGAACAGGTTGCCGACCCCCTGCCCCTGGCGGCCGTACAGGGCGGCGTTCGGGATGAGCAGGAACTGCACCCCCAGGTTGTTCTGGAAGGCGTTGTAGCTCAGCCCGAGGGACATGGTCACGTCCGTGCCGGTGCGGTTGAATGCCACCGACGTAGATTGTGCGAAGTTGTTCGAGAAGTCGAACGCGTTCGCCACGCTGATGCTGTACTTGCGGCTGAACTGGTACCCGATGACGGCCAGGAACACCCGGCTGCCGATCGGGTCGGTGTGCCGATAGCCGACGTACAGGTTGCTGCCGTCCGGGCGGTTGAAGTACACGCCCACGTTGAAGTACCGGGTGCCGAACGAGTGCGGGTCCACCCACCCGGACGAGCTGACCGCCGTGCGGTCGCCCACGTTCCAGTAGAAGTTGTAATCGACCAGCCCGAGCGACTCGCCGAAGTTGTCGCGGGCGGCGTTCGGGAACAGCGACGCGCCCACGTCCAGCGCCAGGTAGTCCACCGTGTGATCGTTCCCCTCCGGCCCCCGCTTCGTCTGCCACCGCTGGCGGAGTTCGCCCCGCAGCACCTGCATGTCGTCCAGCACCTCCGGCCGCGTCTGGATGAGCCGGCGGTTGGCGTACAGCACCGGGTCGAACAGCGGGCTGGTAGCCAGTGCCTGGCCGGCGGGGGTGTCGCGGAACAGCTTGCCACTCGGCCCGGTGTTCAGCACCCCGTACCGCCGCCACGAGCGGTAACTAAAGTCGCTGGCGTCGTCGTTCAGCCGGTCGAGCAGCGGCAGGCGATTCCGGTCGGTGTCACTCCCGGCAATGAAGTAGTTGGCGGTCAGTTCCACCTTGTGGTGGACGCCCCGCAGGTTGAGCATGTCGCTCCGCACGTCGGCGTACAGCCGGGCGAACGGGATGGACGCCTCGACACCGCCGCCGCCGTACAGCCGCCCGCGGCCCTCTCCGGTGCGGTCCTCGCTGTACGCGGTCAGGTCGGCCACGCCGTAAGGGGCCAGCCGCACCGGGCCGAGGTCGAACGGCACGCTCAGCCGCTGGTACAGGTCGGCCCGCAGGGTGTTCACCGCCGTCGCCTCCTGCGGCAACTGCGACAGCGGCTCCTGCGTGGCCGGGGCGAACCGGGCGTACCCGGCGGACGCGCGGGCCGAGTACACCAGCGTGTCCAGGAACGACTGGCCGATGACGGCCGCGTCCGCCCGCGGCAGCCACTGCGTCTCCGTCACCCACGGGCGGTTCACGTTCACCTGCCCCAGCCCGCTCCACGCGAAATTCCCGCTCGCCCCGTACAGGTACGCGAACGTCTCCAGGTTCGGGTCCTGGTCGTGCCGCAGCTTGTAGAACTGCTCGTAGAAGTTCTTGTCGCTCTGGTACGCGAACCGGCCGAAGAAGCGGGTGAACGACACCCCCTCCTCGAAGATGTCCTGGTTGTGCGTCCACAGGAACCGCCCGCGGTACACCGGCGGGGTCGGCTCCGGCCCGCGGACCCCGCCGAGCAGGTCCGACCGCTTGTCGTCGTACAGCCCGTACAGGCTCACCTCGCCCACGTTCCGGTACGCGCTGCCGAACAGGTCGCGGTAGTTCCACTGCGTACCCACCCCCGGCCCGCGGAGGCTCAGGTAGTCCAGGTGCAGCAGCCAGCGGTTGCCGTCCGGCCCCCGCACCCCGAGCAGCTTGTACAAATCCCAACTGGTGTACGCCTGGAACAGGCCGAACACCCGGTCGGACCGGAACCCGATGCCGGCCAGCGGCCCGCCGGGGTCGTCGATGTCCGCCTTGTACTGCGGGAAGTACAGCAGCGGCAGGCCGGCGAACCGCACCGTGTTGTCGGAGGCGGTCAGCGTCCGCTCGTTGGCCACGTCGAGTTCGCCGGTGCGGAGGTTGCGGTACGGCCGGCCGAAGATGTTCCGCCGCACCGCCGTCTGCTCGGTGATGGACGCCTCCCGCGTCTCGATGAACAGCGCCGGGTCGGCCGGCCGCTTGCTCGAGTGCGTGAGCACGTCGAACGAGCGGTACTCGTGCTTGCCCAGTTGCCACAGCTCCTGCCCGCGGAGGTGGATCGGGTCCAGCCCGCCGCCGGCCGGGAAGCGGATCTCCATGTCCGCCCGCACCGCCACCGCCCGGCTGTCCTGCACGTCGTAGAAGATCTCGTCCGCCCGCAGGGTGAGCTCGGTCGGCCCGCGGACCGACCCGTCCGACAGCGAGCGGATGACCACGTCCCCGGCCAGGTACATCTCCACCCGCGTCGGCTTCTCCGGCTCCTTCTTCTCGTCCTTCTTCTCCTCCGGCTGGTCGCGGTCCACCCGCAGCGGCTGGTTCAGGCTGAAGTCGTTCTTCGCCCCGTGGACCCACATGACGACGGTGTCGGCGGCGAACTGCACCCGCCGCGGGGTGCTGCCCTCCAGGTACGTCACGTCCACGATCAGCCCGCCCAGGTACGTCACCCGCTGGCCGTTCTTCTCCCCGTCGATCTTCTCGATCTTGGCGTCGTTCAGCTTGCCGTACCGCGGGCCGAACCGGATGGTCTGGCGGGCGGTCTCCGGCAGGGTCACGCTGCCGCCGACCGGCAAGCGGGATTCGATTTCCGGGTCGAGCGGCAAGACGGGCCGGCCGGCCGGGTCGCGGCCGGGGACCGTCGGGATTCCGAAAGGTGACGCAGGGGGGACAGGGGCCGGTGGTCCCCCGAACGGGGACGGCGCCGGTTGCTGGACCACGTCCCGCGGCAGTTGCAGGCTGGTGCTGATGCCCGGCAGCGGGACGGTCGGGCGGGGCGGCGGGTCGTTCCCGAATCCGGGTTCGACCGGCATCTTCACCCGCGGCGGCGGTTCGATCGGCGGCAGGACGATGGGACGTGACGGCGGTTCCTGGCCGAACGCCGGTCCGCAAGCGGACGGCGCGACGGCCAGAACGATCGACCAGACGATCGCGGTGCGACGACCCACACGGCCTCCGGACCCGGCGAGCCGGGCGGCGGTGCGAAACCCAGTGACGGGGTGCGTTCGGGCCGCGGAATACAGGCGGGCGGGGAAGGCGTCAACCCGGACCGGAGTCGGCGCAGGGCTACTCAGAGGTTGAAGGTGGGTTCTTGAGCAGGTCGAGGGCGCGGCCGGGGAAGGCGACCATCTCGCGGATGGTGGCGGGGACGCTCGGGTGGTCGGAGT
>JALHQU010000331.1 GCA_022841795.1 Fimbriiglobus sp. | reverse complement strand
ACGCTTCAGCGTGAGGACGGCTCACTCACGCTGAAGCGTGAACTCCAACACCCGCCGGTCTCCCCCGGAATGTCGTTGAGGTCCTGTGGTGCCTGCCCGGTTTGAGGCCCGAAGGGCCGTCCTCCCTCAGCCCAGGTCGGAGCGAGCGGAGCGAGCGCGGGCCTGGGAAACGGAATGATCGGTATCAAGCCCCGAAGGGGCGCCCTATCGTAGCCCGCCCCTTCGGGGCTTGTGGGGTTGGCTACTCGAACCCAGGGCGACGTTCGCCTTCGGCTCACTTGCCCTGGGCTGAGGGAGACCGGCCCTTCGGGCCTGAAGGCACCGCATCTCGACCGCTCGGCCGTGCTGCAAACTGGAACGGCTCAATCGAAAGGCCCGCCATGCGTCTGCTCCGCCGGTTGTACCGCCTGTACCAGCCGGACGAGGCGGCCTACGACGCGGCGGCGGACGCCCAGACTCAGGAGCGAAACGGGCTGACCGTGCGGGTGGCGGTGCCGGACCCGGCCACCGCCGGGCGGGTGTTCGGCGTGCCGGTCGCCCGCCGCGGCGTGCTGCCGGTGTGGGTGAGCGTGCGGAACGACACCGCCCAGCCGGTGCGGTTGCAGTGCGTGGCCCTCGACCCGGACTACTTCTCGCCGCTGGAGGCGGCGGCCGTCTGCCACTTCTCCGGCCTGCGGCGGCTGCTCGGGTACGGGCTGCTGGCGTGGCTGTTCCTGCCCGTCCTCGGGTTCCTGGTTTTCCGGCTGATCGTCGTCCGGTTCGCCAACCGGAAGATGGACGACGTGTTCCGCCGGCTGGCGTTCCGCCTGCGGCCGGTGCCGCCGGGCGGGGAGCAGGCCGGGTACGTGTACGCCCACCGCACGGAGGGCACGCGGGTGCTGCTGATCCGGCTGCTCACCCCGAGCGGGCCGACCGACTTCGAGTTCACCGTCCAGTGCCGATCACTACGGGCCGACCATCTCCGCCGCGGGGTGGGCGATGCCCCGCCGGACGACCCCGGCCCGGACCTGGACGCCGCCGCCGCCCGCGCGTACCTGGAGGGGCTGCCCGCGGCCACCAGCGACCGCCGCGGGCGGCGGACCGGCGACCCGGTGAACCTGGTGCTGGTGGGCGAGTTCGACACCGTGCTGTCGGTGTTCAGCAGCGGCTGGGACGAAACCGAGGTCATCAGCTTGGCGAGCTGCTGGCGGACGGTGCGGGCGTTCCTCACCGGGGCCGAGTACCGCTACTCGCCGGTCAGCGGGCTGTACCTGCTCGGCCGCACCCAGGACGTCGCCCTCCAACGGGTGCGGCGGACCATCCACGAGCGGCTGCACCTGCGGCTGTGGCGGGTGCCGGTGCGGTTCCGCGGCCGGCCGGTGTGGGTCGGGCAGGTGAGCCGGGACATCGGCGTGCGGCTGACGCACCGCACGTGGAACCTGATGACCCACCGCATCGACCCGGACGTGGACGAGTCGCGGGACTACGTGGTGGAACACCTGATGCACCTGGGGCGGGCGGAGGTGGCGGTGTACGTCGGCGGGGTGGGGGCGTGCCCGGCGGACGCCCCGCGGCGGAACCTGACCGGCGACCCGTACCACACCGACGGCCAGCGGGCGGCGGTGGTGCTGTCGGACGCCCGCACCGCCCCGGCGTTCGCCGCCGTGCTGGACCCGCCGCCCGCCGCCCCGCCCGGCCTACACTAGGCGTGCCTGTCCTCTGCTCCCCGGAGGTTCCTCGTGCGTATCCTGCGCCTCGCTCTCATCGTTGTCCTGCTGGCGGCCCCCGCTGTCGCCCAGCAGCCGGCCCCGCCGGCGGTGCTGTTCAAGAACGTGATGATGTTCAACGGCAAAGCCGACAAGCGGACCGGCCCGACATCGGTGCTGGTGGTCGGGAACACGATCAGCAAGATCGCCCCCGACATCCCGGCCCCGGACGGGGCGACCGTCATCGACGGCGGCGGGCGGACGCTCATGCCGGGGATGATCGACAACCACGTCCACCTGTTCTTCAACGGCAGCACCCAGGCGGAGATGTTCGCCAACTTCGACACCCCGGAGAAGCTGAACGAGACGACGGCGAAGATGGCCGAGAAGATGCTCATGCGGGGGTTCACCGCCGTGCGGGACGTGGGCGGGCCGGCGTTCGAGGTGAAGAAGGCGATCGACGCCGGGAAGGTGGTCGGCCCGCGGGTGTACCCGAGCGGGGCGATCATCTCGCAGACGTCCGGGCACGGCGACACCCGGCTGCCGAACGAGAAGTCGCGGCGGTTCTTCGGCCAGCCGTCGAAGGGCGAGCTGATGGGGGCCAACTTCATCGCCGACGGCCGGCCGGACGTGCTGGCGGCGGTGCGGGAGAACCTGCGGTACGGGGCCAGCCAGATCAAGGTGATGGCCGGCGGCGGGGCGGCCACCGTGTACGACCCGCTGGACGTGACGCAGTACACGCTCGACGAACTGAAGGCGGCGGTGGAAGCGGCGGACGACTGGGGCACCTACGTGACCGTCCACGCCTACACGCCGAAGGCGGTGCGGCGGGCCGTGGAGGCCGGGGTGCTGTGCGTCGAACACGGCCAACTGCTCGACGAGCCGACCATCAAACTGCTCGGCGAGAAGGGCGTCTGGCTGAGTTTGCAGGCGCTCGACCCGGCCCCGCCGACCGCCCCGAAGGACATCCAGGAGAAGAAGAAGATGGTGGTGGACGGGACGGACCTGGCGTACCGTCTGGCCAAGAAGTACAAGCTCAAGCTGGCCTGGGGCACGGACATCATGTTCGACCCGAAGACGGCCGAGAACCAGAGCACCGACATCCTCAAGTTGGAGAAGTGGTTCACCCCGGCCGAGGTGCTGAAGATGCTGACGCACGACAACGCCGAGTTGCTCGCGTTGTGCGGCAAGCGGAACCCGTACCCCGGCACGCTCGGGGTGGTGGCGGAGGGGGCGTTGGCCGACCTGCTGCTGGTGGACGGCGACCCGCTGAAGGACCTGAAACTGCTCGCCGACCAGGGCAAGCACTTCGTTGTCATCATGAAGGACGGGAAGGTGTTCAAGAACGCCCTCAAGTGACCGGCCCGCCGCACCGTTCGGCCGCTAGAACACCCCCCGCACCGTCGCCCCAAATCTCCCGAGGACGGACTCATGCGTTTCTTGATGCTCATCCCCCTCGCCGTGCTCGCGGCCCTGGTGTTCGCCGCCCCCGCCACCCCGTGTTCCCGCGTGCTGTGGAATGACAACGGCCGGTCAGTCATCGTCGGCCGCAACATGGACTGGTTCGAGGACATCCGCAGCAACATGTGGCTGCTCCCCCGCGGGATGAAGCGGGACGGGTTGGCCGAGAAGAACCCGCTGACGTGGACGAGCAAGTACGGCAGCGTGATCGTCACCGCCTACGACGTGGGCACCGCCGACGGGATCAACGAGAAGGGGCTGGCCGTCCACTTCCTGTACTTGCCGGAGACGGCCGTTGCCCCGCGGGACGAGAAGATCCCCGGCCTGAGCATGTCGGTGTGGGCGCAGTACTACCTGGACCAGTTCGCCACCGTGGCCGAGGCGGTGAAGGCGATCAAAGCCGAGCCGTACCAGTTGCGGATGGCGGTCGAGCCGACGAGCAAGAAGCCGGCGACCGTCCACCTGGCCATCAACGACGCCACCGGCGACTCGGCTGTCCTGGAGTGCATCCAGGGCGAGCTGAAGGTGTACCACAGCCGCGAGTACACGGTGATGACCAACCAGCCCACCTTCGACCAGCAGTTGGAGAACCTGAAGCAGTACCGCGGGTTCGGCGGGGACAAGAAGCTGCCCGGCACGCACGAGCCGGCGGATCGGTTCGTGCGGGGGGCGTACTACGTGAAGAACCTGCCCAGGCCGAAGTCCGACCGGGAGGCGGTGGCGGCCATGATGAGCGTCATGCGGAACACCTCCGCCCCGTTCGGCATCGCCGACCCGGAGCGGCCGAACGTGTCCACGACCGTCTGGCGGACGGTGACGGACCTGACCAACCGGGTGCTGTACTACGACAGTGTGTTCAGCCCGCAGGTGTTCTGGATCGACACCAAGAAGGTGAAGTTCGACGCGACCGAGCCGGTGCGGAAGCTGACGATCGTGGACAACTTCGACCTGATGGGCGAGGCGTCCGCCAAATTCGAGAAGGCGGAGATGTTCAAGTTCCTGCCGCCGGAGAAGGAGTGAGCTACTGGCCGGTTGCAGTTCGGGGGTAGGCCGATCGCCCCACCCCTCCCCGTTGGGGAGGGGTCGGCGAGTGCGGAGCACGAGCCGGGGGTGGGGTGGTTGTCCGCAAGGGGCCCCCCCCCCCCCCCGGGGGGGGGGGGGGTGGGGGGGGGGCCGCCCGCCGGGGGGGGGGGGGGCCGGTTGTCCGCAAGCCCCACCCCCGCCGTCCTCGCTCCGCTCGGCCGGCGACCCCTCCCCAACGGGGAGGGGTGGGGCTTCACCACCTCTCGCCAGTCGCCTGGGCTACACCCGACGGCCGCTCCGCGGCGAAAGCAAAAATCGATTCACCCCCCCCGGACCTCCCCCATGCCCCGCGTACTCTCCCTCGCGCTGCTCCTCGTCGCCGTGCCCGCGTGGGCCGACGACAAGCCCCGTCACGCCGCCGAGATGGTGTTCCCGCTGGACAAGCAGCACAACCACGCGCCCGGAATCGTCGAGTGTCCGAACGGCGACCTGCTGGTGTCGTGGTACCGCGGCAGCGGGGAACGCACCGCCGACGACGTGCAGGTGCTCGGTGCCCGCCGAAAGGCCGGCTCCGACAAGTGGGGCGAGGCGTTCCCGCTGGCCGACACCCCCGGCTTCCCGGACTGCAACACGACGCTGCACATCGACCGGCACGGCAAGCTGTGGCTGTTCTGGCCGGTGATTCTGGCGAACTCGTGGGAGTCGTGCCTGACGCACTACCGGGTGTCGGCGGACTACCAGAAGGACGGCGTCAAGTGGGAGTGGCAGGGGAACATCCCGCTCAAGCCGAAGGACTTCGAGGTGGTGATGACGCGGGAGTTCGACGTGTGGCAGAAGCAGGTGGCCGGGTTCACCCTGCCGAAGGCGCTCACCCCGGAGTTCGTCAAGCAGCGGGTGAGTGACAAGCTGTTGTCGCGGCTCGGGTGGCAGCCGCGGTGCAAGCCGACGGT
>JALHQU010000330.1 GCA_022841795.1 Fimbriiglobus sp. | reverse complement strand
AACCCGAGTTCGGACCAGGCGTCGTAGTCTTTGGTGTTACCACCGCCGTTGAGCGCGGTGGCGCGGGCGAACCCCAGGCAGCCCCAGGCGTTGCCCACCCGCGCGGCGGCGGTGTTCGCCGGCTTCGGCGCCTCGCCGGCCGGCGGGGCGGTCTTCGCCGCCGCCCACTTCGCCCGCAGCGCCTCGGCCGTCGCCCACTCCCGCAGCCCGTCGTCCGCGATCGCCTTCGCCAGCGCCTCCGCTTTCCCACCCTGGCCGGCGTCGCACGCCGCCCGCACCAGCCGGTACAGGTAGAACGCCTTCGCCCGGTCCATCGCCGCCGGGTTGCTCGCCTGCGTGACCGCCGCGTCCAGAATCGGCGTCGGGTCCGGGGCGGCGTCCGCCAGCCACGCCAGCACCTGCGGCGTCTGCCCGCTCTGACCGACCTCGCCGAGGGCTTTCTGCGGATCGCCCAGGGCTGCGGTCGCCGTGGCATACGCGGCCACCCTCAGCAGGTCCGACATGTCCCCAGGCCCCGGCTGCGGGAGCAGCTTCTGCTTCTCGGTCGGCGGGGTGCCGAGTTTCTTGAACAGGGCCACGGCGGTCGGCGCGAGGTTCGGCTCGCCGATGACGATGTCTTCGGCCGGCTTCTTCAGCTTCTCGGTCGGCCACCCCGCCTTGGCCGCCTCTAGCAGGACTTGCGCCTGCGCCTCCGGCAGTTCGGCCGGGTCGAACCCCTGCTGGACGATCTCCAGCAACAGGTCGAGTTGCCCGCGTTTCGCCAGCTCCTTCGCCAGCCGGCGGACGATGAAATGCCGGATTTCCATCGGAACCCCCCGGCCCTGTAACGCCGTCAGCAGTTGCCGTAGTTCCACCTGCACGAACCGCGTCTGCCCCATGCCCGGCTGAGCGTTCGGCAAGCTCTGCGGCGTCCACGCGATGCGGATCCGCTCCTTCACCTGCTCGGCGGTCCCGCCGAGGGCGAGCAAGGAAACGGCCAACTCGCCGTACATTACGTCGCGGGTGAGCGACGGCGGGGCTTTGTCCAGCTCCGCGCGGGCCTCGCCGAACTGAACGTGCGCCTCCTTCAACGCCTCCTCGCTGTCCCGCCGCAGGTGGTACTCGGCCGCGGCCAACCGCAGCCCCGCCCGCAGCAGCGGCGGCTCGCCCTTCGGGTACGGCCCCTCGTCCGGGATGGCCTTCGCCTCGTCCACCGCCGTGGCGATGTACGACAGGTGCTTGGTGTCGGTCCGCGACCGCAGCAGCCACCAGGTGCCACCGCCGAGCAGGAGAACTACCAGCGCGATCGGTACGAGCAGCCGCGCCCACTCGCCGGCCGTCCGCGGCTCGACCGCGTCCTCCTCGATCGCCCCGGCCTTCTTGAGGGATTGAACGTCCACGTTGGACAGCCGCTGGGCTTCCAGGTCGGCCGGCAGTTCCGGCCCCTTCCGCCCCTCCTTGGTGGCGTCCCGCCAGTCCATCTTCTTCGTCTTCGGCTCGGGGATCTTCTGGCGGTGCTTGCAGTCCGGGCAGAGGACGATTTTGCCGACCTTGCTGGCCGGCTCGGCCCACTTGTGCTCGCACACCTCGCACACCACGTCCACCTGCCGCTCGGCCACCGGCTTCTGGTCCGTCTCCTCGCCGAACAGTTGGGCGGCGATGGCCTCGGCGTCGAGCGGGGCGGCGGCCGGCTTCTTCGCGGCCGGGGCCGGCGGCGGTTTGCCGTTCGCCGACACCGCCGTACCTACCGCGAACGACTTGCGGCACTCGGCGGACGAACACTTCACGGTCTTGCCGGCCAGATCGTCCTTGAGGCGGTACCGCTTCTGGCAGTGCGGGCAGGTGGCGTCGATCGGCATGGCGGGTCCGTGCGGCGAGAGGAGGTCGCACCCCCATTATGCCCGCCGGCGGAAACGACGGCAATCCGCCGCAACCCGTCCGCCGGGAACGACCGCTCCCGCCGGCCGATCCGCGACACTCGCGTGCGGACTGCCCGGTTCCCCGTAGCAACCGATTTGCCCCACCCGCCGCCGGAGGTATAATCGCGCAGGGGCTGCGGCCACGTCTCCTCTCATCCCCGCCGCCCCGGACCGCACGCAGGGGGACCGTTGATGCCGAACCCGAGCAAACGACCGCACACCTCCGACCCGCCCCAGGGGTCGGTGCTGGCCATGCTCGCCGAGCGGACGCAGCTGGATTTCGAGCTGGCGTTCTTCGCCGCCATCCTGGACAAGCTGCCCGACTTCGCCGACGTGCTCCGGGCGTACTCCCAGGACCTGGCGGTGAAGGGGTTGACCAAGGAAGGGCTGATGGCCGAACAGCGGCTGGCCGGCCTCCGCCCGAACGACCCGGACGTGCATTACAACCTGGCCTGCCGGTACGCGGTGCTCAAGCAGCCGGACCTGGCCCTGCGGACGCTGCGGCGGGCGGTCGAACTCGGGTACCGCGACTTCCGTACCATGATCCAGGATCGCGACCTGGAGGGGGTGAAGAAGGACCCGCGGTTCCGAGCCATCATCCGCGAGTACAACGGGTGATAGCCGAGTGTGGTCCGCACACGCCGTGTGCGGGGTTTTGAACCGCACACGGCGTGTGCGGACCACACTCCGGACCTCCCATGCCCGCTCCCCTCTTCACTTCCGTTTCCTCGGACGCGGCTCGACAGGCGTTTGCCACCAAGCCCCGTGCGCTGGCCGACAAGGTGATGTCCGTCGCCGAGGCGGTCCGCCGGTTCGTTCACGACGGGGATTACTTCTGTAGCGGCGGGTTCGGCAGCAACCGCATCCCCACCGCCGTGCTGCACGAGATCCTGCGGCAGGGGAAGCAGAACCTGGGGTTCGCCGGGCACACCGCCACCCACGACTTCGAGGTGCTGTGCGCCGGCAACCGCACCGGCCGCGGCAAGACGCTGGCGAAGGTGGACATCTCGTATGTGCTCGGGCTGGAGGCCCGCGGGCTGTCGCCGCACGCCCGGCGGGTGATCCAGTCCGGCGAGCTGGAAACCGTCGAGTGGTCGAACTACGCGCTGGCCCTGCGGTTCACCGCCGCGGCGATGGGGGTGCCGTTCGTGCCTGCCCGGTCCATGCAGGGCACGGACACGATGGCGAAGAGCGCCGCCAAGCCGATCGCCTGCCCGTTCACCGGCGAAAAGCTGGTCGCCATCCCGGCCCTGTACCCGGACGTGGCGGCCATTCATGTCCACGAGGCCGACCGCTTCGGCAACTGCCGGTTCGTGGGCACGAGCGTGGCGGACATCGACCTCGCCCGCGCCGCCAAGCGGCTCATCATCACCTGCGAGCGGCTGGTGCCGCACGACCGCATGCGGCAGAACCCGCACCACACGCAGATCCCGTTCCTGTGCGTGGACGCGGTGTGCGAGGTGCCGTTCGGCAGCTACCCCGGCAACATGCCGGGCGAATACTTCTCGGACGAGGAGCACCTGCGGACGTGGCTGACGGTCGAGCAGGACGAGGCGGCGTTCCTGAAGTTCCTCGACGAGTTCGTGTTCGGGGTGCCGGACTTCGCCGCGTACCTCGACAAGTGCGGCGGCCTGCGGCGACTGCAAGCCCTCCGCCAGCGGGAGGTGCTGGTGGGGGATGCCGCCCAATGATCCACGCGGCGAACGTCTCGAAGGTGTACGGCTCCGGCACGTCTGCCGTCACCGCCCTGGCCGGGGTGAACCTGGCCGTGGCCGCCGGCGAGCGGGTGGCGATTCTGGGCAAGTCCGGGTCGGGCAAATCGACGCTCATGAACCTGATCGGCGGGCTGGACGTGCCGACCGCCGGCACCCTCACCGTCGGCGGGCAGAGCCTGGGCACCCTCTCCCGCCGCCAACTGGCCGACTACCGGCTGGCCCGCGTCGGGTTCGTGTTCCAGTCGTTCCACCTGATCCCCAGCCGGACGGTGCTGGAGAACGTGGAGTTGCCGCTGACCCTGGCCGGGGTGGGGCTGGCCGAGCGGCGGGCGCGGGTGCGGGAGGTGGTGGCGGCGGTCGGGCTGGGGCACCGGCTGGACCACAAGCCGACGCAGTTGTCGGGCGGGGAGCGGCAGCGGACGGCGGTGGCGCGGGCGATCGTGAACAAGCCGGCGGTGCTGCTGGCGGACGAGCCGACCGGCAACCTGGACTCCGGTAGCGCAGCCGAGGTGATGGACCTGCTGTTCGCCCAGGTGCGGGATCGCGGGATGACGCTGCTGCTGGTGACGCACGACGAGGAGCTGGCGAAGCGGTACGCCGGGCGGGTGGTGCGGGTGCAGGACGGGCGGGTGACCGAATAAGTAGTAGGCACACTCCGTGTGCCGTTCCGGAACGGCACACGGAGTGTGCCTACTACTTTTTGATCCCGATCGGAATCGTCGGCACGGTCGGCAGCGGCAGCTCGTTCCCCTTCGCCTTCTCCTTCGGCTTGTCCGCCGGCGGGGGCGCCGGCCGCGGTTGCGGCAGCGGCTCCTCCGCCCCGTCCTTGCCGAACCGCCGCGGGAACGGCAGCGTCCGCTCGTCCTCCTTGCCGGGCAGCGGCTTCGGTAACGTCCAGTCGCCGCGGCGTTCGAGCGGCGGGATGGCTGGCCCGCTCACCGCCGGCCGTTCGGACACCGCCACGCCGGGGATCATCGGCTCGATCCGCACGTCGTCGAAGAACGCCTCGCCCAGCCCGGTGAGGGCGAACGTGACGCCGATCTTGCCGCTCGCCGGCACCTGCCGGTACAGGCGAAACTGCTTCCACTCGCCCTGGTACGTCAGCCGCACGGACAGCGGCTCGCCGCCGGCGGTGTCGTACACCACCACCCCGTCGGCCGACGAGTACACCCCGCCGGGGGCCTTCGCCCAGAAGCTCACCCGCACCCAGGTGCCGGGGGCGAACTCGGCGGCCGGGCTGTCCACCGCCACGAACGACCGCTCCAGCGCCTTCGGCACCGCGTTCGGGTCGCTCGCCAGGATGAACAGCCGCAGGCAGTGCCGGCCGAGCGGCGGCTGGGGTAACACCGACTTGCGGGACGACGCCGTCGGGATCGGCCGGCCGGGGCGGTCGTACCGCCCCACCCGCACCGGGTCCGGGGCGATCGGCGGGTCGGCCACCCGCTCGGAGTTCGAGTTGACGATGGCGGCGATGCCGGTGACGTTGTCCAGCAGTTGCCGCCGCGGGATCCACCCCGGCAG
>JALHQU010000329.1 GCA_022841795.1 Fimbriiglobus sp. | reverse complement strand
CCGACCGCCTCTGGCGGTCGGTTCTGAGGATCTCGACGGAGCACCGGACGGTCAGAAAAGTCCGGCACAGCCGGACCTACGAAATCTTGGATAACTCCTCCCCCATCCGGGCATGTTCCGGGTGAATATGGCCGACCTCGTCACCCGCCTGCGCTTCCTCCTCCGCCCGCCGGGTCCGCCGTCGGCCGACGCCGACTTGCTGTCGCGGTTCGTCGAACGCCACGACCAGGAGGCGTTCGCCGAGCTGGTGCGGCGGCATGGGCCGATGGTGTACGCCGTGTGCCGACGGGCACTCGCCGACGGGCCGGACGCCGAGGACGCGTACCAGGCCGCGTTCCTGGTGCTGGCGAAGCGGGCCGCGGCGGTGGCGGGGATGCGGAGCGTGTCCGGCTGGCTGTACGGCGTGGCCTGCCTGACGGCGAAGAAGGCCCGCGCCCGCCGGGCACGGAGGCGGTTGCGGGAAGGCGGGCCGCTGCCTGACGTGCCAGTGTCGCCGCGGACCGTCGAGCCGGATCTGGGCACGACCATCGACGAAGAACTGACCGCGGTGCCGGACAAGTACCGCACGGCGGTGGTGCTGTGCGAACTACGGCAACTCACGCTGGACGAAGCGGCCGGCGAACTCGGCGTGCCGCGGGGCACCGTCGCCAGCCGGCTGGCCCGAGGGCGGGAGCTGCTGGGGAAACGGCTCATCCGCCGCGGGCTGTTCGCCGCCGGGGTGGGCGTGTCGTCCGCCACCGCCCGCCCGCCGGTCGAGTTGGACGTGAGAACCGTCGAACTCGGCACGACCCCGATCACCACTCACGAACTCACCCGCGAGGTCCTGAACGCCATGAACGGATCGAAACGCCAGTGGTTCGTCGGCCTGCTCGGAATCGCGGTCGTGTCCCTCAGCCTGCTGTTCCTTCCACAAACGTCCGCCGCCCCGACGCCGAAGGCCGACGGCCCGGTGCCGGTGGACCGGGTGAAACTGGACGGCATCGGCGGGCTGCTCGACCAGCCGGCGGTGCGGAAGGCGCTCGACCTGAGCGAGGAGCAGGAGGGCAAGCTGAAGGGGGTGGAGCGGGAGATCATGGCGATGCTGAAGGTGGTCGGGCAGCCGGTGAAGGGTCCGCTCGACCGGGAGCGGTCGAACGAGAAGCTGAACGAGAAGCTCGCCCAGTACGACGAGAAGGCGGCGGCGGTGCTGACCGACGCCCAGCGGCGGAAGTTGAAGCAGTTCCAGTTGCAGCGGGAGGGGCCGAAGGCGCTGCTCGGCCGGATCGCCGTCCGCGAACTGGCCCTCACCCCCGAGCAGGAGGACAAGCTGGCCGAGGTGCTCGCCCCGCAGCTCCGAGCCAGGCCGTTCGTCAACCTGCCGACCAAGATCGCGGCGCGAAACCCGCAGGAGGTGGCGGACATCGACAAGGTGCTGGGCAGCCGGGCGGAGGCGGCGGACAAGGTGTGGGCGGAGGCGCTGAAGGTGCTGACGGACGCGCAGAAGAAGAAGTGGAAGGACATGACCGGCGACCCGCTGCCGGCGATCGAGCTGGCGGCGGCCGCCACCGAGGAGTTCTTCTTCCGCGTGTACATGGAGTCGCTGAAGTAGGCCGCGGCGGGCAGCGTCGGTACACTGTCGCCGTCTTGCTCTGTCGAGATCCTCGGAACCGACCGCCGGGGGCGGTCGGTGGGCCGCCACAGAGGGCGGCCCCTACGACTAAAACGCCCTCGTCGTAGGGGCCGCCCTCTGTGGCGGCCCGCTGGTCTGGCAACGCCAGACCAGCATTTCGACCTTGCGTCGCCGTCTCTCAGTTCACCCGGAGGTCCGCCGTGTTCCGTGCCGCCTCGCTCACGCTGGCCCTGGTCCTCGCCCTGCTCCCCGCCGCCCCCGCCGCGCCGACGCCGAAGGAGGTGAAGGCGAAGTCCGTCCTCGACCGGGTGAAGCCGGTGGGTATCGGCGGGCTGATCGAGCAGCCGGCCGCCCGCGGGTCGCTCAAGCTGACCAAGGAGCAGGAGGAGAAGATCGCCGCCGCCCGGACCGAGATCGGCGGCGCCCTGACGGCCATCGCCAAGGCGCAGCAGAACGCCGCCGGGGCGGCGGCCGGGCGGCTCGACGCCGTCCAGGAGATGGTGGACAAGATGTCGGACGCCGTCCTCGGGTACGACGCCAAGGTGCTGGAGGTGCTGACCGACGAGCAGGCGAAGCGGGTGAAGCAGTTGCACCTGCAGCGGGAGGGGCCGGCGGCGCTGGTCGGCCGGTACGCCGTCCGCGAACTCGGGCTGACGCCCGAGCAGGAGGACAAGCTGGCCGACACGGTCCTGCCGCTGCACAAGCCGAAGATCTTCGACATGCTCTCGACCGCCCTCGCCCAGCCGGGCGTGCCGGACTTGGACAAGCTGGTGGCGGCGCGGGCGGCGAAGATCGACGGCGTGCGGGACGAGGCCGTCAAGCACCTGACCGCCGAGCAGAAGAAGAGGTGGAAGGAGCTGCTCGGCGAGGAGGTGCCGACGGCCGAACTGGTGAAGGGGTCGGCGGAAGCGTTCGTGTACAAGCTGTCGATGGAGTTCGCGAAATAACCGCCTTCGGAGGGTGGGCACCACCCTCCGACTACGGGAACATGGTGGGCGGTGCCCACCCTCCGAAGGCGACCGGGGTTGGGGTTCACGCGTCAGCGTGAGTGAGCGATCCGCACGCTGACGCGTGAACCCCAACCCCGGCCGGCATTTCTCACGTTCAACATCACACGTACCTGTTCGTGTGGCTGGCGTAGTCCTCGCGGATGGGGGTGAACACGTCCAGCACCACGCACGGCTCCAGGGCGGTGACCGTGTGCGGCACGTCCGACGGGATCAGGTACAGGTCGCCGGGGCCGCACTCCTTCGTCTCGCCGCCGATGGTGAACCGCACCCGGCCGGACATGACCATCCCGCCCTGCTCGTGCGGGTGGTGGTGCAGCGGCACCACCGCCCCCGCGTCCAGCTCGACGTAAGACAGCATCAGGTTCTGGCCGTGCGGCGCCCACAGGCGGATGCCGGGGGCCAGTTGCAGAGGCGTCATGGCGGCGCGATCGACGAACGGCATGGGTCGGTCTCCGGGGTTAATGCCTGACGAACCCGCTCGTGCGGATTGCCCCGTCCAGCTCGGTGCCGTGCCGCAGACGGAGCAGCACCGGGCAGGTGATGACCGTCGTCACCACCGCCAGGATGACCAGCGCGCAGAACAGGCTCTTCGGCACCACCCCCATATCGTACCCGACGTTGATGACGATGAGCGCCATCAGCGCCCGCGTGTTCATCATCACCCCCACCTGGGCCGCCTCCCGCCAGCCGAACCCGCTCACCCGTGCCGCCACGGTACACCCGCCGAACTTGCCGACCACCCCGGCCAGCACGATCACCCCGGCCATCCACCACAGCCCGCCGAGCGACCCGACGTCCGTCCGCAGCCCGCTGTAGGTGAAGAAGATGGGCAGGAAGAACGACGTGACCACGTCCCGCAGGCGGTTCACGACGGCGTGCCGCAGTTCGTGCCGGCCGGACAGGGCGGCGCCAAGAAGGAACGCGCCGAACACGGCCGAGATGCCGATGCGGTTGGTGACCACCCCGCACGCCAGCAGCGACACCATCAGCACGGCCAACGGGGTGACGGCCAGTTGCCCGCTGTTCGTCCGCATCTTCCGGTCCAGATACCGGCCCAGCACCGGCCGGACGCCCGCCAGCAGCACCGCCGCGAACCCGACGGTCTGCGCGAGCATGGTCGCCGGTCCGGTCCACGAGAACTCGGACCCGCCCGACTTGGTGAGCGACCCGACGGCGGCGAGCAGCACCCACACGATCACATCATCCGCGGCGGCGGCGGTGAGGGCGACGGTGCCCACGCGGGTGCGGGTGATGCCCATCTCGATCAGGATGCGGCCGAGCGTCGGCAGGGCGGTGACGGACAGGGCGACGCCGAGGAAAAGGGTGAGGCCGTACAGCGGCACCGGCCCGGCCGTCGGGTGCGGCTCCAGCACCGGGTGAACGAGCGGGGCGGTCGCCGCCCCGAGGGCGAACGGCAGGAGAATCCCCGCCACCGCCACCGCCGCCGCCGCCGTCCCCTTCACCTTCAGGTGCTCGAAGTCGAACTCCAGTCCGATGAGGAACAGCAGGAAGATCAGCCCGATCTGCGACAGCACCTGAAAGATCTTCGGGAACGCGGCGTGCGCCAACTCGTCCGGCACGCCCGGCAGCCGCGGCTGGAAGATGGCCGCCGACACCTCCGGGAACAGCCAGCCGAACAGCGACGGGCCGAGCAGCAACCCGCCCAGCACCTCGCCCACCACCGCCGGATGCCGCAACTTCCGCGCGAGCGCGCCGAACGCGCGGGCCACCCCGATGATGACGATCAGTTGCACCAGCACCGGGAACAGGAGGTCTTCGACGTGCAAGCCGACGAGCGATCGCACGGAGTCGGAGGCGGGCGACGACACGGAGGACTCCGGCGGGTGGGGTCAGAATCGGCAGGGCGGCGGCGGGTGACGGGAGGGATACCAGATTGTCACATCATCCTTTCGCCCCCGTGCCGATAAAATGGTAATCACCGTCACCCTGTCTCTCCCAGGGGTTCGTGCCGTGAACACGCCGCAAACGCTCACCGAATACGGACAGACCATCGATGCCAACGCGATGGTCGTCCCGCCGGACACCGACCATTTCGAACTGGAACTGCCGCACCCCGGCGAGGGGGACGACGGGTACATCGCCCGCCGCCGGTTCCTGTTCGACCTGACCCGCCGGCACCGCATCGAACACCTCGGCCCGCCGCTGGTCGAGTACACGCCGGAGGAGACCCGCATCTGGCGGGAGGTGTCGCCCAAGCTGGACGAGTTGCACGTCAAGCACGCCAGCGACATCTACCTGACGGCGAAGCGGGAACTGGCGATCACGGCGGACGAGATCCCGCAACTGCGGACGCTGAGCGAGCGGGTGCGGGCGACGACGAACATGCACCTGGTGCCGGCCGAGGGGGCGCTGCCGTACCGCACCTTCTACGGGTGCATCGCCCAGCGGGGGTTCCCGGTGACGCAGTTCCTGCGGCACGGGTCGCACCCCGAGTTCACCCCCGAGCCGGACATGATCCACGACTGCCTGGGGCACGTCCCGCCGCTCATGAACCAGGACTACGCCGAACTGCTCACGCTCATCGGC
>JALHQU010000328.1 GCA_022841795.1 Fimbriiglobus sp. | reverse complement strand
CAACAGGTCGATCCGGGTGGCACCGTGGCGAAACTCCCACCCCACCTCCGCGAACTCTTGCTCTCCTCGCTCGCTCCCGCGCCGTGAGCCATCCCAAAATCGGCATCAGTCGAGCTCAGAAGGCACCAGGTGGCGGGAAAACGGGCGCGGAAAGTATGAATCCCGTTTCGTCGGCACCGGCGATGGTCACAGTTCTCAGTCGAGGTCGAACGGGGGCGGTCGTGGAGTACTCCACCGCACCGCGTGACACGCTTCCGCGGGCGCCCGCCCCCCACGTAGCCAGCCCACGACCTCTGAGATCAGAAGACCTGGATCCCGAAGACCGGCGAGAGAATGTAATTCCCCCACGGGCGGTTCGT
Organism: Fimbriiglobus sp.; assembly: GCA_022841795.1. GTDB lineage: Bacteria > Planctomycetota > Planctomycetia > Gemmatales > Gemmataceae > JALHQU01. The sequence continues at coordinate 4,828 of JALHQU010000328.1, read as the reverse complement.
CTGCACGTAGATGTCGTTGAAGTACCCGCTGAACCCGCCGGCGATGATGATGTCGTAGCGGCCCCGGGCGAGGCCGCCGGGGCCGCCGCTGCGGACGTTCAGGGTGCCGCCCAAGGTCGCCATGCCCGCCACCTGAACGGGCGGCCCGCCGACCGACGCCATCCCGTCACGCGTCATCCCGCCCCCCCCCACATACACCTCCAGTTGCCCGGACCCGTTGCTGTAGCCCCCCCCAACCGCCAACAACCCGCCGGCAGACACCGTTGTCACGCCGATCAGCTGGTTGTAGTTCTCTGTCACGGTCAAGTGGCCAGGTTCGGGCAGTCCGCTCATCGGGGAGGGGGCGCCGGCTAACACCCTCACCCCGCCGCCCCCATTCGACACCGAACCGATGATCGTGTTCGACCCGTACGAGTTCAGGTAGCCGGTGCTGATGTCTAGTATCGCCGTGGTGTCGATGGTCGCGCCCGTCAGGTTCACCGTCCCGCCGTGGATCCAGAAGACGTTGACGCCCCCGATGTGCCGGAACGTCGCGTTGGTGATGTTCGTCACCCCGCCCACATCGCAGATGAACAGGTTGTTGAGGACGGTGAAATCGCCGCCGGTGGGTACGAGCCCGTCCGGGTCACCCACGTTCAGAGTGCCGAAAACGGACACGTACGAGGTGACGGTGTCACCCTGCCACGAGTTCCACACCGCCCCCGGCCCGATCGTCACCCGCCCGCCGTCGAACGGGTGCTGGCCGTACGTCCACAGTTCCGCCCCGGCCCCGCCCATCAGGAGTTGCGTGCCGATCTGGATTTGCACGCCGGCATTCGAGGCCACGTCCAGATCGCCGTTGACGGTGGCGGTGTTCACCGACATGGAGGCGATGACGTAGATCGTGGAGGTGAACACCCCCTGGTAGATCCCGACGAGATCGAGGTCTTCAATGTCTTGAATGGAGTGGGTGTCGCCGCCGAAACTGTGTTGGCCGAAGTGGACGGAGTCGCCGTCTTCCGGTACCCCGTTCGTCGTGGCCGGGGCGTCGATCCAGTTCGCCGGGTTGGACCACGACTGCCCTTCCGACCCGATGCCTGACCCTACCCAGTACCAGTCCAAGCCCGCGGGGTTGGTCCGGTCCTCCAACTGGTCCAGCATCAGCCGGGTTCGCAGTCCGCCCGGCGCCCGTCGTGTGGTGTTGAACATGGCGGCTCCCCGTGAGGAATAAGTGCGACAAGACGGCCGCGCCTTTCGCGAGCATTTCTGCCGCGGGCGGCAAGTCTGTACATGACCCGTCCGCCGGCGGCTCGCTCGCCCCGGACGGCGCGTCGGGCCACGTCCCGTCACCCAGAAGGCACCGGGTGGCGGGAAAACGGGCGCAGATTCCGGGATTCCGCGTGTATTCTTTTTGACGCCCGGCGAGCCGCGTGGATATGGTGGTCAGCCGGCTCACATCTCATCGTCGCGAGGCAATACTCGTGCTCGCCGATCCCGACGACCGCGGCCAACGACTGAACGACGCCCGGAGCGGGACCGCCGCCCAGGTGTGGGTGCTGGTGCTGGCGTACCGCGATTACCTGCTCCGGTTGTCCGCCGACCGGCTGTCCCCCGCACTGCGGGCGAAGGCCGGCCCATCAGATCTAGTGAGCGACACCCTGGTCGAGGCGTACCAGTCGTTCGCCGCCTTCCGCGGCCGCACCGAGGGCGAGTTCGTCGCCTGGCTGCGGCGGCTGCTAGCCCACAACCTGGCCAACTTCGAGCGGCGGTACGCCGGCACCGCCATGCGGCAGGTCGGCCGCGAGACCCGCCTGACGTCACACCCCGACGCCGCGGCCGCCCCCGGCCCGTCGCCGAGTGCGCTGGTGCTGGCCGACGAACAGGCGGCGGCCGTCCAGGCCGGGCTGGACCGGCTGACCCCGGACCACCGGGCGGTGGTCGTCTGGCACAACGTGGACGGGCTGCCGTTCGACGAGATCGGGCGGCGGATGAACCGCACGGCCGACGCCGCCCGACGCCTGTGGGCGCGGGCCATCGACCAGTTGCAGCACACCCTGGCGAGGACCCCGCGATGACCGATCAGCCCACACCCGCCGAGGACGGGGTCGTCGCCGACTGGCTGCTCGGCTGGGAGGACGCGGCGGCGGCCGGGGCCGCTCCGCCCGACCCGAACGGGGTCGATATCCCGCCCGAGATTCAGGCCCGACTGGCCCGCGGGGTGGAGTGCCTGGGGGCGCTCCGCGGCACCCGGCTCGGCCGCACCCGTTCGGCGTCCGCGCCCACGGAACTGGCGAGCCGGTTCACCGTTTTGCGGGAGTTGGGCCGGGGCGGGTTCGGGGTAGTGTACCACGCGGTCGATCAGGTGCTGCGGCGGGAGGTGGCGGTCAAGGTGCCGTACGCCGAACAGTTAGGCCACCCGGCCGGGTGGCGGCGGTTCGCCCTGGAGGCCGAACTGGCCGCCCGGCTGGACCACCCGAACGTGGTGGCCGTGTTCGACGCCGGGGCGGACGCCGACACCCCGTACCTGGCGGTCGAGTACTGCCCCGGCTGGCCGCTGTCCGAGTGGCTGCGGATGACGGACGGGCCGGTGCCGTGGCGGGAGGCGGCCGGCCTCGTCCGGGCGGTGGCCGCGGGCGTCCACCACGCGCACACGCGGGGGGTGCTGCACCGCGACCTGAAGCCGGCGAACATCCTGCTCGCCGCCCCCGACCCGGCCGACCCGCGGGTGCGACCGCTCGGCTGGTACACGCCCAAGGTGGCCGACTTCGGGCTGGCCAAGCCGGTGTCCGGGACCGACGAGCGGCTGACGCTGAGCGGGGTGCTGCCCGGCACCCCGGCGTACCTGGCGCCGGAGCTGTTCGACGGGCGGCAGGCGACGCCGACCACCGCCGCCGACGTGTACGCCCTCGGGGTCATCCTGTACGAGCTGCTGGCCGGCCGGCCGCCGTTCGCCGCGGACACCCCGCTCGCCACCCTGGACCTGGCCCGCACCACCGACCCGCCGCCCCTCCGCCCGACCCGCCGCGACCTGCCGGCCGACCTGGAGACGGTGTGCCTGAAGTGCCTGCGGAAGAACCCGGCGGAGCGGTACGCGTCGGCGGGCGAGTTGGCCGACGACCTGGACCGGGCGGCTCGCGACGAGCCGATCCGCGCCCGGCCGCTGACGGCCGCCGAGCGGATCCGGCGGGGCGTACGGCGGCACCCGGTGGCGACCCTGGCCGTCCTGTTCGGCCTGGTGACGCTCGCCGCCCTCGGGGCCGCGGTGGTTCAGGCGGGCCGGGCCGCCGAACAGTCGGCGCGGGTGGAGGCGGTGGACGCGGAGCGGCTGGCCGTTCAACACCTGGACGACCAGACGGCGGTGCGGATTGATGCCGGCTCGATGCAGTCGACGACCGCCCGACGGCAGGCCATTGAACTGGTGGAGAAGTGGCGGGTGGCCTACAGTCTGGACACCGGCAACTGGCGGGAGCGGCCGTTGTTCGCCCGTCTGCTGCCGGCGCAACAGCAGGCGGTGACCGCCAGCCTGGGCGAGCAGGCGCTGCTGGCCGCCCACGCCGAGCGGCTGAACGCTACCGGCCTGCCCGCGGCGGAAGAGGCCGCCGCCCTCGAACGGGCGGTGGTGTGGAACCGGCGGGCGGAAGCGGTGTTCGCCCCGGACGTGCCGGCGGCGGTGGGCGAGCAGCGGGCCGCCCTCGCCCGGCTGATCGGCCGCGGCCTGCCCGAATTGCCTCCCCCGCCGGCCGACGGACCGATCGACCTGTACCTGCGGGCGCTCGGGCAGGTCGCCGACGGCGACCACCGCGGGGCGGCGGTCACCCTGGAGGAACTGGAGCGGCAGCAGCCGCAGCACGCCGCCGGCCAGTTCGCCCTCGGGTTCGTGTACCAGTCGGCCGGCCGCCTCCGCGAGGCCACCGAGCGGTATCTGGTGGCGAAGGCGATGGCCCCCCGCGACTACCGCGCCCCGTTCAACCGCGGTATCTTGCAACTGTACAACCGCCACCCGGACGAGGCCGTCTCCGACCTGACCACCGCTATCGACCGCAACCCGAAGGTGGCCGATGCCTATTACCTGCGGGCCACCGCCCGCTACCAGTTGGCCCAGCGGCTACAGGGGCCGACCAACCAGCCGATGCGGGAGGAGAAGCTGGCGCTCGCCCTGGCCGACCTGCACCAGGCGGCGGCGCTGGGCGGGGAGCGATACCGCCACGTGGCCATGCGGGCGCGGGTGCGGGCGGATCAGGGTGACGCGGCCGGGGCGGAGGCCGACAAGCGGGCGCTGGAGGAGATGACGCCGACGGAAGACCAGGACTACATCTCGCGAGGGAATCGGCGGTACGCCGAGAAACGGTATGCCGACGCCCTGGCCGACTTCACCCGCGCGACCGAACTGAACCCGCGGTACTACATCGCGTGGACAAACCTGGCCGCCACACAAGCGGTCCTCGGCCGCCACCGTGAGGCGATTGAATCCTACGGGCAGGCCATCCGCCTGATGCCGGACAACACCACCGCCAAGTTCAAACTCGCGGTGCTGTACGCCCGGCTGGGCGACCGCGACACCGCCTTCGCCCAGATCCGTGGCCTCAGTCCGCCGAACGCCGATAGCTGGTTTCAGCAGGCGGCCGTGTACGCCCTTTGCTCGGCCATCAACCTGAACGACCGCGCCGAGGCGTACCGCTCGCTGCTCGCCGCCGCCCGCGGCGGGTGGACGGACTGGGACGCCTACGACAAGGACGATGACTTCGAACTCGTCCGCGACCTGCCCGACTTCGCCCGCCTGCGGGCGCGGAAGGGGCGGCCGGCCGAATGACCGGCGACCGCGGTGGGGTCACTTGCCGCCCGGCAGCGG
>JALHQU010000327.1 GCA_022841795.1 Fimbriiglobus sp. | reverse complement strand
GGGCAGGTCGGCGAACACGGCGGTGATGGGCAGGGCGGCCATCGGAGACTCCTCACGGAACCCCTGTCATAGCCGCAAACCCCTACAATGTCAGCCCTTCATAGTGCGGTAGCCCTGCGCCCGGACCCGGCTGCACGATTTGGGGGCGGTGGTGAACAAGTTGCCCATCCCTGCCGCGGATGCAGCACCGGATGCAGCAGATTCCGGTAGCGGGGGAAGAAGGCTGAGAACAGGTGAGAACGTCTATCCCGGCACAAAGGGGTCGGACGGGGCGAAAATGGGAGTGATGAATTCCCTGGAAATGAAGGTGATCGAAGACGATCGGGGGGAATTGATGACTATCGGAGCGGAGAGGAAGGGATTCGAACCCTTGGTGCAGTTTTACCCGCACGCCGCTTTAGCAAAGCGGTGCTTTCGACCACTCAGCCACCTCTCCGACTTGGTCGAATCTTAGCACCCGCCGTCCGACCCGACAATAGGCGGACGGCCGGCCCTGTCCGACCCGTCGCCCCGATCGCACAATGCCCGCTGCCGTTCACTCACCGGAGTTGCCGTCGTGGCCAAGAATCACTCCCCCGGGTTCCTGAAGATCGTGACCGACGCCCGGTCCCGCGTCCGCGAGTGCAAGGTGGCGGACGTGAAGGCCCGCCTGGACGCCGGCGAGCGGTTCACCCTGGTGGACGTCCGCGAGGAGAGCGAGTACGCCGCCGGGCACCTGCCGGGGGCGGTCCACATCGGCAAGGGGGTGATCGAGCGGGACATCGAGGTCAAGGTGCCCGACCCGGCCGACCCGGTGGTGCTGTACTGCGGCGGCGGGTTCCGCTCGGCGCTGGCCGCCGACGCCCTCCAGAAGATGGGGTACACGAACGTCATCAGCATGGACGGCGGGTGGAGCGGGTGGAACCAGGCCGGCTACCCGACGGAGAAGTAGGTCGGGCTGTGCCCGACATCGAATCACGTCGGGCACAGCCCGACCTACGAAGCGTGCCGCTTCAGCCGCAGTTCCAGGTGCCGCCGCACGTCCCGCCACTCGCCCCGCAGGATGCTAAACATGACCGTGTCCCGCGCCGTGCCGTCCCGCCGGGCGGCGTGGTGGCGGATCACTCCATCCCGCTTCGCTCCGAGCGCCTCGATCGCCTTCTGCGAGGCGAAGTTGAAGTTGTCCGTCCGCAGCCCGACCACCGCACACCCGAGCGAATCGAAGGCGTGTTCGAGCAGCAGCAGCTTGCACACCGTGTTCACCCGGCTCCGCTGCCACCGCTTGGCGTACCACGTGTACCCGATCTCGACGCGGTCGATCTTCGGCACGATGTCGTGGTAACTGGTGGAGCCGATGATCGTGTCGGTGGTCAACTCCCGCACCGCCCACGGGAGCCGATGCCCCGCCTCCTGTCCGACGAGCGCGTCAGCGATGTACCGCTCGGTGTCGTCCGGGTTCGGCACCGACGTGAACCACAGTTGCCACAACTCGCCGTCGGCGGCCGCGACTTTCAGCGCACCGAGGTGCCCCGGCGTCAGCGGTTCCAGCCGCACGCCGTCCCGTTCGAGCGTGATGGGGATAGGGGAGATCATTCCCAGCTCCACAAATCCGATTTCACCGCCGAGGGCACGAGAGGGCACATGAGAAGAAGAGAGTAGATGGAGTTTTCAGACCATTTCTTCCGGTCTTCCTCTCGTGCCCTCATGTGCCCTCGGCGGTGAATCCTGTCTTTCAGTCCTGCGGGTACAGGGCCGTGCTCAGGTAGCGTTCGCCCAGGTCGGGCAGCACCACCACCAGCAGCTTGCCGGCGTTCTCCTCCCGGCTGGCCACCTTCAGCGCCGCCGCCGTCGCCGCCCCGCAACTGATGCCGCACAGCATCCCCTCCTCCTTCGCCAGCCGCCGGGCCATCTCGAACGCCTCGTCGTCCGTCACCTGCACCACCTCGTCGATCACCTTCACGTTCAGCACGTCCGGCACGAACCCGGCGCCGATCCCCTGGATCTTGTGCGGCCCCGGCTTGAGCTGGTCCTTCGGGATGCCCTGCACGATGTGTTGCGTCAGCACCGGGCTGGCGGTCGGCTCGACGGCCACGCACTTCACCCCCGGCTTGCGGGCCTTCAGCACCTCCCCGCACCCGGTGATCGTCCCGCCGGTGCCGACGCCGCTCACCAGGATGTCGATCTGCCCGGCGGTGTCCCGCCAGATTTCCTCGGCCGTGGTGCGGCGGTGGACCTCCGGGTTGGCCGGGTTCTTGAACTGCTGCGGGACGAACGCCTTCGGCGGCCCGCCGTACTCGGCCAGCAGTTCCTCGGCGCGGGCCACCGCCCCCTTCATGCCCGTCTCGCGGGGGGTCAGGTGCAGTTCCGCCCCGAACGCCTTGAGCAGCCGCCGCCGCTCCAGCGACATGCTCTCCGGCATGGTGATGACCAGCTTGTACCCCTTGGCCGCGCACGCGAACGCCAGCCCGATGCCGGTGTTCCCGGAGGTCGGCTCGATGATGACCGTGTCCTTGGTGACGTGTCCGGCCGCCTCCGCCGCCTCCAGCATCGCCACCCCGATGCGGTCCTTGACCGACCACAGCGGGTTGAAGTTCTCCAGCTTGGCCACCACCGTCGCCTTGCACCCGGCGGACACGCGGCGGAGCTTGATGAGTGGGGTGTTGCCGAACGTCTCGGTGATGTTCTCGTAGGTGCGGCCGCGGAGGAAGGTGGGGGTGGACACGGGGAGTCCCTTCGGGGGAAAGGTCAGTATTGTGGGCAACTCGGTCGAGTTATCGGCAGGATAACGCGCCGGGTGCAATTGAACAGAGGGCGGGCGTCACCCCGGAGCGGTCGGAGACGACTTCGGCAAGTTGGTGAACGAGGTAAGTGGACGGGAACCGCCCAGGACCGACGCCGGGAGCGGGTCGAGCGAGCGGGGCGAGGCCGGCGGGCCGCTCAACGGGGCGAGGAGCAGTTTCTTGGCCACCGGGGTTGACGCGGGTTTCGGCGGCGTTCGAGCTTCGACCCGTTCGGGCGGGTGAACCGCCGGAACCGCCGGAACCGCGGCCGCGGGCGGCGGTTCCTCGTCCGCGTCATTCTCCGCCCTCGGCTTCTTCAAGTCCGGGTGCAGCCGCAGCAGCAGTTCGGCGGCCTTCAGCGCCACCCGTTCGTCTTCGGACGCGAGCAGGCGTTCCAGCGTGGCCACCCCCAGGGCGATCGACCCGGCGGTGGGCGTCAACGTAGCGGACATGGCGTTCCCTCTCAGAAAGTGAACACTAGTATTTAGTATACAAATGATTCAACCCGGTCAAGGGCGGTAGTGGGAAAATTTGCGGCGTGTGGCGAACCCGAACCGCCAGGCTTCGTTGGTGTCCCGGCTTCAGCCGGCCTTCTGGGTGGTTGCGACCGCCCCGCCGGGCGGGTAGCCTGGGGCGACGCGAACCGGAGGCCGGGATGACGCTCCGCTACGAGGTGACGATCGACGATCTGGCGGAACTGGCCGTTCACCAGAACGGGCAGATGTTCGGTCGGCGTTGGCTGGCGATCTCCCGTTGGCTCGGTCTGGTAGTAGGGTGCGTATTTCTGGCGCTGTTTGGCGTGTCGTTGGTGGTCTTCGAGGGGAGCGGGTACCCGGCCATCGCTCCCCTCTTTTTGCTGTTGGCCCTCGTGAATCTGACGGCCTCGATTATGCTTTGGACGCTCCGTTGGTTCGTAACTCGATCCCTGCGCCGGATGAACAAGGACGGCCGGATTGACGGGTTTCTCGGTGAACACGAACTCGAACTGGCCGACGACGCCCTCGTCCTTCGGAATCGGTTCGTCGAGTCGAGGATACGGGACGGTAGCCTGTTCCAGGTGGACGCCCGCGACGGGTACACGTTCGTCTACACCCGGCTCCAGCTTTCGATCGTCATCCCGCACGCCGGCGTGACCGCCGGCGACCCGGCGGCGTTCGTCACCGCCCTCAAGCAGAAGCTCGCGGCCACCGCCCCCACCGCGGGGTAAGATGGGGTGTGTGACCCCGGAGGTGAAGCATGTCCGCCACCCGCACCCCGCCCGCCCTGTCGCCGGTCGAGTACGTCCGCTCCCTGTCCCCGGAGGACCGGGAGGACGTGTTCCTGATGCTGCTCGAAGAGGTGATGGCGGAGTACCCGGACCAGGGGCTGATCCCCGTTCACAAGCCGGACGACGACAAGCTGCTCGGGTTCGTGATGTCGCCGGACGCGGCGGGCGAGTATTTCCGGCGGTACGGGCCGAACCTGACCGACGAGCAACTGGCCGAGTTGGATCGGCGGCACGCGAACCCGGGCAAGTTGCTCACGACGGAAGAGTTGCTGGAACGGCTCCGGGCGGAGGACCCGCCACCAGTTCGGTGATGACGACCTCGCGACGGCCGAACAGCCGGCCGGCGGGAACCACCGTGTACCCCACCCACGCCCCGCCGGTCAGTTCGCACCAGTACCGCGGCGGATCACGCCACGATTCGACCAGCGCCCCTTTCGGGATTCCACCTGCCCTCACCAGCCGCTGCTTCAGTTCGTCGAGGTACGCCGCCGCCAACTGGTCACGAATCTGCGGGTCGGCGGACAGCCGCGTCCGCCACGCCGCGACGGCCGCATGCACCGTCTCGCTGAACCGCACGACGACCCGCATGACCGCCTCCCACGTCACGGGACGCTCGCACAGTTATAGCCGCCGTTCGCCCCGCCGTCCCACCCTTCCACACCAGGACCACCCATGACCCGCCCGCGCGTCGGCATCCTCATCTTCCCGGACGTCGAGGTACTCGACTTCTGCGGGCCGTTCGAGGTGTTCAGTGTCACCCGGCTGTCACTGCCGCGGCGGCGGGACGACCCGCCGGCGTTCGAGGTGTTCACCGTCGCCGAGTCGCCCGGCGTCGTCACCTGCACCGGCGGGCTGAAGGTGACGCCCGATCACACCCTCGCCACCTGCCCATCGCTGGACGTGCTGGTGGTACCCGGCGGGTGGGGCACGCGGGAGTTGGTTCACAACGCGGCGGTGGTGAACTGGGTGCGGAAACAGGCGGCCGGGGCGACGGTGGCCGCGTCGGTGTGTACCGGGTCGTTCGTGCTGGCGCAGGCCGGGCTGCTGAGCGGGCAACCGGCCACCACCCACCGCGGGTCGCTCGACCGGCTGGCCGCCGCCTTCCCGGACGTGGCGGTGGACCGCGACCGGCAGGTGGTGCGGGCGGGGAAGGTGGTCACGTCGGCCGGCATCGCCGCCGGCAT
>JALHQU010000326.1 GCA_022841795.1 Fimbriiglobus sp. | reverse complement strand
GGCCAGTTCGGGCCGCAGGGCGGCGGACCGTTCGGTGCCGGCGGTCAGTTCGGCCAGGGTGGGGGTCAGGGCGGCTTTGGTGGGGGTCAGTTCGGCCAAGGGGGCGGCCAGTTCGGCCAGGGCGGGTTCGGCGGCGGGCAGTTCGGGCAGGGCGGATTTGGTGGGGGCCAGTTCGGGCAAGGCGGGTTCGGCGGCGGGCAGTTCGGCCAGGGTGGGGGTCAGGGCGGCTTTGGTGGGGGTCAGTTCGGCCAAGGGGGCGGCCAGTTCGGCCAGGGCGGGTTCGGCGGGGGCCAGTTCGGGCAAGGCGGCGGGCAGTTCGGGGGCACCTTCGGTGGCAACGCCATCGGGATCCGGATGGTGCCCACCTCGGCCGCCAACCAGATGGGCATCTGGTCGAACATGATCGGCATGGGCGGCGGGATCGGCGGTGGCGGCGGCGGGTTCGCCGGGTTCGCCGGCGGCCAGATGGGGCAAGGCGGGTTCGCGGGCTTCGCCGGTCAGGGCGGGTTCGGCGGCGGGCAGTTCGGCCAGGGCGGGTTCGGCGGGGGTCAGTTCGGGCAGGGTGGCTTTGGTGGGGGCCAATTCGGGCAAGGCGGATTCGGCGGCGGTCAGTTCGGCCAGGGCGGGTTTGGTGGGGGCCAGTTCGGCCAAGGTGGGTTCGGGGGTGGGCAGTTCGGCCAGGGTGGCTTTGGTGGGGGTCAGTTCGGGCAAGGCGGGTTCGGTGGGGGGCAGTTCGGGCAGGGCGGGTTCGGCGGCGGGAAGCAGTTCGGCTTCGCCGGCGCCACCGGCCTGTGACCGGACGTGAGAGTCAACAACCGCGGCCCGGCTCATGGCGAGCCGGGCCGCGTTCTTTGGTGAACCCGGCCCGCCAGGGCCGTGGGTGTGGGGCAAGTTTTCAACTTGCCATCCGAGGCAAGATGGAATCTTGCCCCACGCACCCGCCGACCTGGCGGTCGGGGTTCACCCGTAGAACGCGGCGGCGGCGAAGCTGACGCTCTCGTTCCGCGCCGGGTCCACGAACTGCTGGTAGTGCAGCACCCGCCCGGCCGTCGGCCGCGCCGCCAAGAGGGTCAGGTACGTCGGCGGCAGCCCGCAGATGTTCCGCTCGTCCGCCTCGTCCGCGATCAGCCGGAAGTACCCGTCGGCGTCGGCTCGGGTGAGCGCGTCCAGCAGCCGCTCGTCCTGGGTGCGGCTGTCCGCCAGCCGGGCGTCGTCCAGCGGCAGCGGGTCGTCGAACTTCGGGCCGATGTGCGCCAGGTCCCCGCTGATCAGATAACACACCGGCTCGCCCGCCTCGGCCTCGGCCGCCGCCAGCGCGTCCGCCATCCGCCGCACGTCGTCATCCTCGGCCGGCGGTCGCCCCTCCTCCACACCCTCGTGGAACGACCCGACCAACAGCGGCACGATCCGCACCGGCTCGGTCCCGTACAGGAACTGGAGCGGCGGCAGTTCGAGTTCGATCGAGTGTTCGGGAACGTGCGCCGCCGGGTCGTCGAACAGCCCGTCGCCGTACCGCCGCACCACCCGGTCGATGAACCCGTGGTCCGTCTCGACCACCCCGAGCGGGGTGGCGAAGTGCTGGCGGGACAGGGTGAACTGGGTGGGCGAGTGGTGCGAGGTGGCGACGATCACGAACAGCCGGGCGTCCGTCGCCTCGAACAGCTGCTTGAACCCGAACCCGTAGGTGACGTTCCCGCGGGTGTAGTCCATGTGCGGCAGGAGTACGGCACGAAGCCGGCCGAGGGGGGATTGAGACGGAGCGGTTGGTAGGCCCGGCCCGCCGGGGGCGGTGAACAGCCCCCGCACCTGCCGCCGCACCCCGGCCGGGTCTTCCGGGTACACGCCGATGCAGATCGGCGGCCGCACCGGGGCGTCGATCAGCGCCCGCCACTTCGGCCCGTCGAGCAGCAGGGTGTCGTCCAGGGCGGCCACCAGGGCGGCCACGTCGGCCACCGGCACGCCGGTTTCCCGGCTGAGCTCGAGCAGCGACCGCCGGCCGTCGATCCGCTTCGCCACCTCCAGCCCGACGGCGTTCACCGTCACCGGCCGGCCGGCCGACCGCGGGTCGAACAGAACGACCCCGCCCCGGTGTCGCTCGGCGGCGACCCCGGGGCGGAGCCTGGGCACGGCGGTCGGGTCCGTCAGAGACATGCGGCACGTCTTCCGTGGCACCGGCGGCCCGCCGGTGGTCGCATTTTACCGCTTCTTGGTCGGCACGAACTGGTTCAGCTCGATGCCGTTCGGGCCGAGCGCGTCGTCCAGCACCTCCACCCGCCCGCCGCGGTCCTTCACCCCGGCCAGCACCTTGCCCATCTCCTCCCGCCAGATGGCGGCCAGCGCGTCCGGGCTGGTGGCCTTCGCGCGGGTGTACTCGGCCAGCCGCTTCAGGAAGGCGTCGGCCTCGGCGCGGGCGAGCGCGTCCTTCTCCTGCTTGTACGCCTCGCCCTCGCGGAGCAACCGCTGCTCGGCCGCCGCCGCCTCGCTCTGCTGCCGCCGGGCCTCCTGCTCGGCCTGGTTGCGGCGGGTGCGGATGGCCGTCTGCGCCTGGTTCACCTGCTGGAAGGCGTCCTGCACCTCGGTCGGGGCGGCCAGTTCCTCCACGCTCACCCGCTGGACGACGACGCCCAGCCGGTGCGGGGCGAGGCGGTCCGGCAACTGGTCCGACACCCGGCGGGCGAGCGCCGCCCGCCCACTCAACACGTCGTCCACCTTCCGCCCGCCGACCCACTCGGCCGCCGCCGCTTCCGCCTCACGACTCAGCACCCGGTCCACCTGGTCGCGGTTCGCCACATACTGCTCGAACTCGCCGTCCCGGTCGTCGATGGCGTACTCCACCACCAGCTTCACGTTCACCAGGTTCTGGTCGCCGGTGAGCAGTTGGCCGGGCGGGTTGCCGGGGGCGTCGTTCGCCTCTTCCGGGAGGAACCCGACGGGCAACTGCCGCACCGCCCGCACCTGCACCCGGTCCACGGTGTCGATGCCCCACGGCAGGCCGACCCACAGCCCCGGCCCCGGCCGGGCGACCACCCGCCCGAACCGCCGCACCACGGCCCGCTCGTCGTACCCCACCTGCGAGATGCCGGTGAGCAGGTACGCGACGAGCAGCAGCGGCAGCAGATACCGGAGGCGGCGCATGGGGGTAGTTTAGGGAACGGGAGGGAAGACCTCACCCCCCGGCCCCTTCCGGGCGAACCCCGACCGCCAGGTCGGTGGGTGGCTCAAGAGATCTCACCCCCCGGCCCCCCTCTCCGAGCCGGAGAGGGGGGGGTCAAGCGGGGAACCGTGGCGGATATGCGGCTGCTCACCGCCGGCGGTCGGTGGTTCCGCGGGGGCATCCGTCCTTTGAACACCCCCTCTCCGGCTCGGAGAGGGGGCCGGGGGGGTGAGGTCCTGCTCCCTCCCCCTCTCCGGCTCGGAGAGGGGGCCGGGGGGTGAGGTCTTCACCCCGCCAACCGCCGACACGCCTCCTTAATCTCCGTCAACACCCTGACCAGTTCCGTCTCGATGCGAGCATTCGGGATGCGGAGGACGGTCAGCCGCCGTTCGGCCAGCACCCGGTCGCGGTTGGCGTCATACTCGGCCTGGTTGTCGTGAACCCGCCCGTCCAACTCGATCACCAACCCGGCCTCGGCGCAGTAGAAGTCGGCGATGAACCCGTCGATCACCTGCTGGCGGCGGAACTTGAACCCGGCCAGCTTTCGGTTCCGGAGAAAGGCCCACAGCGCGCGTTCGGCCGGCGTCATCTCGCGGCGAAGCTGCCGGGCGAACTCCCGCTTCTCCTCGGCCACGAACTGACCGGCGACAAGGTCTCGGCGCTCGCGGGGCATGGGGATGCTGGGTGAACGGCGGGTGTGTGGATTCTCCCGGACGTGGAGGTGGATCGCAACTGTGTTTCGGGGCGGAAGACCTCACCCCCGGCCCCCTCTCCGAGCCGGAGAGGGGGTGTTCAAACGAGGTACCGGACCGTGTCTCGCATCGGCTCTCCGGTGGCCGTCGGCAATTCCGCAAATGCGTTCGGCCGTTGAACACCCCCTCTCCGGCTCGGAGAGGGGGCCGGGGGGTGAGGTCTTCAACACCACCCCCTCTCCGGCTCGGAGAGGGGGCCGGGGGGGGGTGAGGTCCTCCACCCGTATAACACCCCCACCGTTCCCTCCCACGGTGCCCCATGCTGCACGGCATCATCCCGCCGGTCGTCACCCCGTTCCGCGACGACGAGTCGCTCGACCTGCCGCGGCTGAAATCACACATCGACCACCTGCTCGCCGCCGGCGTCCACGGCATCTTCGTGCTCGGCACCACCGGCGAGTTCTACGCGCTGAGCGAATCCGAGAAGCAGGAGGTGGCGGCGACGGCGGTGGCGCACGTCGGCGGGCGGGTGCCGGTGTACGTCGGCACCGGGGCGGAGACCACCGGCGAGGCGGTGCGGCTGTCGAAGATGGCGGCGGCGGAGGGGGCGGCCGGGGTGTCCGTCATCACCCCGTACTTCCTCAAGCCGACGCAGGCCGAGCTACTCGACCACTTCCGCCGGGTGGCCGACACCGGGGGCGTGCCGGTGGTGCTGTACAACAACCCGTCCACCTGCGCCGGGCTGACCATCGAGCCGGACACGGTGGCGAAGCTGGCCGAACACCCGCAGATCATCGGCATCAAGGACTCGTCCGGCGACCTGCAGAACACCATCGAGCTGGTGAAGCGGACGGACCCGGCGAAGTTCAGCGTGCTCATCGGCCGCGACACCCTCATCCTGGCCGGGCTGCTGTTCGGCACCAAGGGGGCGATCCCGGCGACGTGCAACCTGGCGGCGAAGCTGTGCGTGGGCATCTACGAGTCGTTCCGCGGCGGCGAGTTGAGCGCGGCGCGGGCGTTCCAGGACCGGTTGGCCCCGGTGCGGATGGCGCTGTCGCTGGGCACCGGGAACGGGGCGGTGAAGGAGGGGCTGGCGCTGATGGGGCAGGGGTGCGGGCCGAACCGCGCTCCGATCGGCCCGCTGAGCGACGCCAACCGCGCGAAGCTGCGGCAGGTGCTGGCCGCGGCGGGGCTGGTGGGGTCGTAAGCCGATCGCCGGCGGCGATCGGCGGGGCGGCCCCCAGGGGGGGCCCCCCACCCCGGCCCTTCGGGCCGACCCTCCCCCTCAGAGGGGGGAGGGTGGGAGGCCGCCGACCCACGGCGAACGCTACCGGCCGCGGGTCGGGGTCACTTCGACCGCGACGAATCAACACGATCGGGCCTCACTCGCCCGCGCGGAACAGCACGTCCACTCCTGCGGCGTCGGCCGGCACCGTCGTCGTCCGCGGCGGGCC
>JALHQU010000325.1 GCA_022841795.1 Fimbriiglobus sp. | reverse complement strand
CATCCTCCGCCGCCGGCTGGCCTACCTCGCCGAACACCCAGAGGTGGTGAAACCGGTCGTCGGCTTTCACTGGGCTGAGCGACTCGAACGGTAACGAATCAATGTGATCCGGTATCAGGTGTTTCTCCCGCACCGACGGGTCCAGTTTCAGCAGGCGGATGCGATCGATCGCCTTGTCGATGTCCTTGAGCAACTGCTCCTTCGCCTCCGCCTCCGCCTTCAGATAGCCCTCGACGGGCGCCTTCAGTTCCGCCGGCATTCGCGGGCCGTTCTTGGCCGCGGGCGCCTTCGGCGACTGGCCCGCCGCGGCGGTGAGGGGCAGAGTCACGAGCAGTACGGCGATGCGGAATCGTGACGACATGGCGACCTCCGGGTGGACCGGGACGGAGACCGATCGGACACCAGAGACAGGGGCCGGTGGCGCCAAGTCGTGACAGGAAAATGTCGATTTCGACGGAATTATTCGAGCAGCTCGCCGGCCTCCTGCCGTAACCGCTGGAGTACCCGTGCTTTAGCCTTCACCACCGTGGCGGGTTCGACGCCGTACTGTTCGGCCGTCGCAAGCACCGCCCGGCCCTCCAGCACCACCGCCCGGAACATGTCCCAGGTTTTCGCCTCGAAGTCCACCCGGACGGCGGCGTACAGGCGGTCGAGCAGCCGGCGGTTGTGTTCGGCGTCCCACTCGCTGGCCAGGTGGCTCTGCGGGTCTTCGAGCTGCGATAGGAAGTGTTCCGTCTGGTCGGCCTGGGTGGCGGTGTGCGGGTCCCGGTGGCGGGCGCGCAGACTGGCCCGGATGCGGCGGACGGTGATCTGCCGCAGCCACGCCCGGAACGACCCGTCGTGCCGCCGCTCGAACCGCGGGATGAGTTGCGCCACGGCGGTGAACACCTCCTGGCACACGTCGTCCTGTTCCCCCTGAAGGTGCGGGACGCGGAACACCCAGTGGCGGATGAGCGGGTGGTACAGGTCGTACAGCCGCTCCCAGTCGGCGGGCGTCGGCTGACCGCGGAGGCGTTCGAGCAGGGTCAGGGAGGTGACGGCCATCCGCTCTTCACACGAGGGTTCACACGGGGGCCACGAACCGGCCGAGGCCGGCCCACATGCACCAGCCCGCCACCACAACCTACCCGAAAAAAGACACTTCGCAAAGTTTGCTTACACCTTCGGGTGCGACAATCTGAATCAGGTGGCAGTGATTCGCACGGGCGGCGACCGGCCCCGTTGTGGACCCGTTCGCCAACGCCGGCACTCCACGACTTGAGCACAAAGCTCTATCAGAAGCAGAGTTCTGTCAAATCGCCCGACATCGCCGTCACATCTTCTCAAGTCGTCCGGTCGAATCGACGATGACACGACAAGGAAGTCATTTCACCGGCACGGAGGGGCGGTCATGGGCGGGCGAATCCGAACCGGCGTGCGGGGGGTACTCGCCGCCCTGCCGATCCTGTCGCTGGCGGCGTGTCAAGTGGTCATCCACGGGTCGGCCGACGGGTGCGACGGTGAACCGGCGGCGGCGGCGATCGTGCCGCACGAGCCGCGGCTGGGCAAGAACCCGTCCATGCACGCGCTGGCAGGCGACCTGGACCACCTGGAGAAGCACATCGACTGGCACGGCAGCGTGGTCGCCAAGACGCCGGACGTGTGGGGCCAGGCCCGGCTGACGCAGTACCGGGAGGACTTCGAGCGGGAAATGAGGAAGGACCTGGACCAGTTCGACCTGCGGTTGAACGGGGCGGTCAGCCGGGCGGACGCGTCCCTGTTCACCTACTCGCAGGCGATCAGCGTGGCCGCCGCCGGCAAGCCGGCCGTGCCCGGCACCCCGGCCATCCCGCGGCCGAACCTGCTCCGGTCTCTGGTCGTCCAGCCGCCGGCCGACGGGTTGAACGTGGCGATCAACAACGCCGGTGATCGCATCGACCTGATCGGCGGGGACGGGTTGTCGATCATCCGCTCCACCCCCCAGGCCCCGATCCCGGGTCGCCCGGCCACCCCCGCCGTCCCGCCGAACCCGACCATTCCCGATTCCGCCGCCACCCTTCCGGGTAGCCCGGCGGGCGCGGTCCTGCAGGCGGTCGC
Organism: Fimbriiglobus sp.; assembly: GCA_022841795.1. Lineage (GTDB taxonomy): Bacteria > Planctomycetota > Planctomycetia > Gemmatales > Gemmataceae > JALHQU01. Next base: position 3,240 of record JALHQU010000325.1, on the reverse strand, counting down.
CCCGACGGCGGCGCTGAAGACGGCCGGCATCAGCCTGGAGCCGACCATCGAACTGGCGCAGAAGAAGCGGTACCTGGACTTCCTGAACCAACTGCGGCGGGAGAACGAGGGGGGCGACACAGCCGACGCCCCCGGCTACCAGCTCAACCTGCTGCGGATCCCGGTGTCGGTGCTGCCGGGCAAGCACACCGACCGCGGGCACGGGGCCGAGGTGACGTTCACCATCGACTCGGTGCTCGGCGACGACCTGCTGCCCACCACCTTCCGCCGGATGGCGGTGAACGATCTGGCCCTGCAGTTCGGGTTTCCGTTGACCGACTTGCTGTACGACAAGGATACGCTCGACCAGTTGAACCCCAAGACGCAGAAGGTGGTGCGGCTGGTGACCCGGTTGAACGACCTCCTCACGTCCGACCCGCCCCTCGTGGCGGAAGCGATGGCACTGGCCGGCAGCCTGTGCCCGGAGGATGTGGAGGAGGTCGATGCGATTGCCACCGTCGCGATCCGCCGGGCATTGCGTGAGTTGCGGAAGGATGATGTGCCGGCACACCTGGAGGAGAACTGTCCACTTCCGAAGGCCTTCGCGGACGGAGGCGGTTCGGGCGATGAGAAGAAGGGCGGCGGGCGTTCTCCCCCCGCGACGGGCGGCTCGAATCAGCCCCCCCCGTACCAGGGTCTGAAACAGGCTCGCCCGCTGAGCCAGACGAAGCTGTTCGCCGGCGGGAGCGGCGGGGCCTCGGCCCGCTCCGGTCCGACGCGTCGGGCCGGAACACCGGGCGCGACGGCCGGGTTGAGCGTTGCTTTCAGCGGCCTCAGCGTCCCGTTCGCCACCGGTCTGGACAACAAGCTGCCCTTCCCGACCTCGCAACTGATCGACGTGTACGGCGAGGCCTACGTGTTCGAGATCGCGTACGCCGTCAAGCAGGCGCTAGCCGGGGACGTGGAGTACACCAAGTACCCACACATGCCGGACGTGCAGTCGCTGCTCAAAGAGGAGACGCAGGCGGCCTACCAGTTCCTGGCCAAGAACTCGCATCTGATCGGCAACCACTGCACGCCCGATCTGGTGCGGGCGGTGCGGTCCCGGAACGTCGAGGTCATCGCCCGCATGCGGGCGGCGTACCGCAGCCAGGTGGCGGATGTAACCGGATCCCAGCCGAAAGACCCGCGTGACCCGACCAGCTACCGCGGCCTCGACCTGCGGCAGTTCTCCCTCACCGCCGCCCTCGGCTGGTGCCTGATCGTCGATTCCGCCCTGCTCACCGACCGGCTGCTCACCGACATGCGGGAGTCAGCCACGGCCAAGGGGGTGGCCTCCCCGTGCCCGGCCGACGTGTGGCCGCAGTTCTTCCTGCCCGACCCGCCGGCCGAGGAGCGGTGCCGGTTCAACGAGTACGTGAAGATGCGGTGGCCGATCCACGTGTTCGCCCTCGACCCGATGACCCAGGAGCAGAACCTGCTCGACTCGCTCCAGACGCAGCGGGAGATGCAGCTGGCGCTGAGCGTGGCGTTCACCAGCGGGCGGATCGGCAGCCGCCTGTTCACCCAGTACGCCCGCAAGCTACAGGCGCAGTACGACACCATCGCTCTGAACCGCACCCAGGTGGGGTTCGCGCACGGGGAGAACACGTTCGGCTGGCGGTTCTACCCGCGGTTCCAGACGCCGCCGACGCAGAGCAACCTGACCACCCTGGTCCGCGATCAGCTGATCGGCGGGCCGTCGCCGAACGCGCTGCTCCGCCAGCGGCGGCTGGAGCCCGGCCCGCGGGAGTGCGTGGCCCTGGTCATCATGCCGTCGTTCGTCCCGTATGTGACGGTGGATTCGGTGAGCAACTGGTTCGGCCTGGCCAACCCGAAGCACAAGGTGCTCGACCACACCCAGGCGCTGCACCTGAGCAAGACGGTCCGCGCCCTGGAAACCGGCGGCTGTGCCATCCCTGACGCCGACCGCTACCGGGACGGGGAGCTGCGGCGGCTACAGGCCCGGGTGAAGCAACTCGGCGACCGGCTGCCGGCCCAGACGCTCACCGTGCCCGTGCCGATCGTCAACACGGTGGGCGGGTTCGAGATGTTCAGCAACGGCACCACCGACCTGGCCCCGCAGTTGTACGGGTTCTACGGCGCCCCCGGGGTGGCCGCGGACAAGGAGACCACCCTGTTCCTGGTCGGCGACCACTTCAGCCCGCTGCAGACGCGGGTGATCGTCGGCAACATGAGCATCGACAAGGACGGCACGCCGCCCAAGCAGCGGATGCTCAGCCGGCAGGTGATGCAGGTGACGGTGCCGGCCGGGGTGCTGTCGTTGCCGGACGAGGACGGCCAGCGGTGGGTGCACGCCCACGTCGCCACCCCGTACGGGGTGAGCCGGGAGGTGTACATCCCGCTGGTGACGACCACCCCGGTCGCGGCGGCGGCGAAGCCGGGGTACACCATCCCCGACAACACCACCCTCACCGTCCGGTACGGGATGGACGGCCGGACCACGCCGGTCGGGCACTTCTTGCCGGTGTTCCAGGGGGTGAAGCAGCGGGAGATCCGCTTCCACTGGCAGGAGCCGCTCGGCCTGGCCACCGAGAAGGTGGAACTCACCTTCGTGTTCCCGTTCCGCGGGGCCAAGCTGACCGTGCCGTGCGTGTGCAAGCCGCTCCGGGTGCCCACCACCGCCGGCACCGAGGTGGTGCTGGACGCGGCCACACTGAAAGCCATCGGGTGCAAACTGCTGCGGCAGATCCGGCACCAGGGGGCGCTCCCGACGGCGGACAACTCGCTGACGGCGGACCTGGTCGCGGAAAAGGTGTACGTCACCCCGGTCGCCCCCGCCGGCCACACCGCCGCCGCCGTCGAGGCGGGCGGCAAGTTCACGGTGAAGTTTGAGGGGCAGGGGCTGTGCCCGCCGGACTGGAAGGACGAGTGCGAGTGCCCGCCGGCCGCGGTGACAACGCCGACGAAGGTGCCGCCGTTCCCGAAGGGGCCGTCGCCGAACGTGCCGAACACCCCGGTGCCGGCGACGACGACCGATAAGCCGGTGGCCGGCGTGCCGCCGGCCGGCCCGGGAGCGACGGCTGATCCACTCGCGGTCATGCCCGCCCCGTTGCCAGCCGCCCCGCTGCCGACGTTGCCCCCGCTGCCGGGCGGCAAGTGACCCCACCGCGGTCGCCGGTCATTCGGCCGGCCGCCCCTTCCGCGCCCGCAGGCGGGCGAAGTCGGGCAGGTCGCGGACGAGTTCGAAGTCATCGTCCT
>JALHQU010000324.1 GCA_022841795.1 Fimbriiglobus sp. | reverse complement strand
GCGAGCGACGCCCTGGGTACACCGGCCACAATCTCCAAGCCCCGAAGGGGCGCCCTGCCGTAGCCCGCCCCTACGGGGCTTGTTCCCAATTCTTCCGATACCCAGGGCGACGCTCGCCAGCGGCTCGCTTGCCCTGGGCTGAGGGAGACCGGCCCTTCGGGCCTCCCACCCTACGGAAATCACTTCACCGGCGTCAACACCACCTGCCGCAGGTCCATGACCGCCGCGCCGGGCTTCGTCTTCGCCCGCACCGTCAGCGTGTGCCGCCCGGCCTTCTCGATCGTCAGCGTCCCCGCAGCGATCTTCTCGAACGCCTGGAACCCGCCGGTGTCCTTCACCGTGTGCGTGGTCTTCGACTCGCCGACGCTCAGTTCCACCTCCGCCCCGCCGCTGCCCTTGCCGCACCCCTGCGTCAGTTCCACCGCGAACGTGCCCGGCGTCGTCACCTCGAACTCCCACGTCAGGTAGTCGTCCTTCACCGTCCAGAACCCGAACGTGTTCTTGTGCGGCAGCGGCTCGAACCGCAGTTGCACCCCGTGGGCGTCGCCGAACAGCCCCCGCAGGGTGATGGTGCCGTCGGCCGCCTGCGGGTTCGGCTTGTAGTCCGAGTTCGGCGTCGGCATCTTCGCCCCGACATCCTTCCGCCAGTCGGCCAGCTTTTTCGCCAGCTCCGTCACCACGTCCGGCTTCTCGGCGGCCAGGTTGCGGCTCTCGCTCACGTCTTTCGACAGGTCGAACAACTCCCGCCGCTCGCGGTCGTAGTACTCGATGTACTTCCACTGTTCGTACCGCACCGCTCCGCCCGGCCGGCTGCCCTGGTTGGCGTAGTGCGGGTAGTGCCAGTAGAAGGTCGGCTTGTATTCCAGCTCACCGCCGCCGAGGAGCGGGGCGAGGTCGCGGCCGTCGAACTTCACCTCCGACTTCACCCCGCACAGCCCGAGTACCGTCGGCATCACGTCCAGGCTGTTCATCGGAATGTCGCCGACCTTGATCCCCGGCCCGCGAATGATGAACGGCACCCGCAGGCCGCCTTCGTACAGAAACCCCTTGCCCTCGCGGTACGGGCTGTTGATGGTGGCCGGGATGCCGTTGACCGCCCCTTCGGATGTCGCCAGCCCGCCGTTGTCGCTGGTGAAGATGACAACCGTGTTGTCGGCCAGTTTGTGGTCGTCGAGCGCCTTCAGGACGCGGCCGACGCTCTCGTCCATGCCCTCCATCATCGCCGCGTAGGTGGGGTTCGACTGCTTGCCGAGCGGCCCCGGCTTGTACTTGGCGATCACGTCCTTCTTGGCCGTCAGCGGGGTGTGGACGGCGTAGTGCGCCAGGTACAGGAAGAACGGCTTCGCCGCGTTCGAGGCGATGAACTTCTCGGCCTCGGCGGTCAGCCGGTCGGTCAGGTACTCGTCGGCCGGCGCGTCTTCCAGACCGGGCATCTTCCGCGTGCCCATCTTGTTCTGGAACGGGGCGAAGTAGCTGAGCGGGGTGCCGGTGTCGTCCCCGGCGATGTTGATGTCGAACCCCTGCCGCGTCGGCTCGAACCCCTTCCCGCCGAGGTGCCACTTCCCGATGTGCGCCGTCGTGTACCCGGCCTTCTTCAACTCCTCCGCCAGCGTCACCTCTTCGAGCGGCAGTTCGGCGTGAATCTTCGGCCGGCTCATCCGTTGGTCCGGGCGGTCGGGGCGGCCGGGCAGCCAGTCGGTCAGGTTCAGCCGGGCCGGGTGCTTGCCGGTGAGCAGGGCGGCGCGGGTGGGGCTGCACACCGGGCACGCCGAGTAGGCGTCGGTCAGCTTCACGCCACTTTTGGCGAAGGCGTCGAGGTGCGGCGTCTTGTGGTAGGTGCTGCCGTAGCACCCGAGGTCCCGCTGACCGAGGTCGTCGATGACGATCAGCACGACGTTCGGCTTGGCGGCGAACGCCGGCGCGGAGAAGAGCAGCGCGAGGAGGAGAGAGGTTCGCATCGTGGTCTCGCCCCCCGGTCTCACGACCGGGGCTTCGTTATGCCGCCCCCTTCGGGGCTTGGGGTCTCAGCCCGCGGAGCGGGCGGCATATCGTAGCCCAGGACGTGAGTCCTGGGAACAGGTCAGCGTTCCAACCACCCCGGCAACTCCGCGATGCTCCCCAGGGTGGCGAACTCCGCTCCCCCGGCCGGCACCACCTCGTGCGCCCACGTCAGCTCATACGGGATGTGGACCGCCGCCCCGCCCGCGGCCAGCACCGGCAGCACGTCCGACTTGACCGAGTTGCCGACCATGACGAACCGCCCCGGCTCCACGCCCAGCCGCCGCATCACCGCCGCATACGCCTTCGCGTCCTTCTCGCTCACCACCTCGAACGCGGCGAACAGGTCGCCCAGCCCGGACCGGGCCAGCTTCGCCTCCTGGTCGAACAGGTCCCCTTTGGTGACCACCGCCACCCGGTGCAACTCGGCCACCGCCGCCACCGCCTCCCGCACGCCGGGCAGCAACTCGATCGGCGTCGAGAGCATGTCCCGGCCCCAATCGATGATCTGCTGCACCTGCGGCCCGCTCACCCGCCCCTCGGTCAGTTCCACCGCCGTCTCGATCATGGACAGCACGAACCCCTTCACCCCGTACCCGAAGTGAGCCAGGTTCCGCCGCTCGGCGGCGTCCAGCCGGGCGTCGATCCACTCCGGCGGGTGGTAGTCGGCGAGCAGTTCGCGGAACCGCTGCTGGGTGCCGTGGTACAGCGTCTCGTGGTGCCACAGGGTGTCGTCGGCGTCGAACGCAACGAGATCGAAGCGGGGCACGGTGTTCTCCTATCGGGTGGGTCGCTCTCTCCGAGAGCGACATCCGAACCGACTCTCGGAGAGAGTCGGCCACCCTATAACGGCCATACTTTGCCGAGTGCCGCCTTCTGCGCCTTGGTGATGTCGGCGATGCCGCCGGCGGCCAGATCGACCAGCGCGTCCAGTTGCTTGCGGGTGAACGTCGCCTCCTCGCCGGTGCCCTGCACCTCGATGAACTTGCCGCTCCCAGTCATCACCACGTTGAAGTCCACCTCCGCGTCGCGGTCCTCGATGTACTCCAGGTCCAGCCGCCCCTCGCCGTCCACCACGCCCACGCTCACCGCCGCCACGCTGTCGCTCAACACCCCGCCGACGCCGTTCGGCAAGTCCTTCTTGATGCTCGTGAGCGCGTCCACCACCGCCACGAACGCCCCGGTGATGCTGGCCGTGCGGGTGCCGCCGTCGGCGTCGATCACGTCGCAGTCGATCCACAGCGTCCGCTCGCCAAGCTGCGCCAGATCGACCACCGCCCGCAGGCTGCGGCCGATTAGCCGCTGAATTTCGACGCTTCGGCCGTCGATCTTCCCGCCCTTGTCGCGGGCCTTGCGGCCGTGCGTGGACCCCGGCAGCATGCCGTACTCGGCGGTCAGCCAGCCCTTCCCTTTGCCGACCAGGAAGTCCGGCACCTTCGGCTCGACGGTGCAAGTACACAGCACCACCGTGTGCCCCATGCTGACCAGCACCGAGCCGGGGGCGTGGCGGGTGTACCGCCGCTTGAACCGCAGCGGGCGGAGGGCGTCGGGCTTGCGACCGTTCGGCCGGGGCATGGTCGGGTCTCGTGATGGGCCGGCGGTGTTCCGCCGGTCGGCCTCAGGTGGTATGCTGAGTTCGGATATCCCGAGGGCCCGCGATGACCAGCCCGTTCCCCGGCATGGACCCGTACCTGGAAGCGTACTGGGGCGACGTTCACGCTTCGCTGACGGTGTACGCGGCGGACGCCATCAACCTGCAGTTGCCCGATGACCTGGTTGCCCGCGTTCATGTCCTGTCCAACCGCCGGCGCCTCGTCCGCATCCTACCCGCTCAGGGCGATGCCAAGCCGGTGTCCGTCTTGGCCTTTCGCCACCCGGATGACGACTCATCTGAAGCGCTCGAAATCGCCGGAGTTGAGGACTGGCAGGCGAGCAACCAAACCCCGACTTGTTTCGTCAACCTGTTCCGACGTGGGGTGGGAACGGTGGGACACCCGTACTGGATGCTTCTGTTCGCTTACGGCGAGGGCGAAATGATGGCGTTCCCCCTCCGCGACCGCCTGCCGACGATCCGCATCCCGCTGCGACGGACGGACCCGGACGCCACCCTCGACCTGCAACCGTTAATCGACGCCGCTTACCGGAACGGCGGCTATGCCCGCACCATCGACTACCGCCGCGATCCCATCCCGCCGTTGGATGCCGAAACTGCGACCTGGGCGAACGAACTGCTCACGAAGGCGGGGAGGCGGTAATCGTTTCGCACCTCACACCCGCTCCAGCTTGCGGTGTGGGGGCGGGGGCATTTCCACCACGATCTCGTCGCCAGAGCGGACGACCCCGCCGGCCCGCACCACGCCCATGACCCCGGACTTGCGGACCAGTTGGCCGGCCTCGTCGCGGCCGAGTACCGCCGCCAGCAGGCCGGGGCGGAAGGCGTCGATCTGCGAACACGGGTTCCGCAACCCCGTGATCTCCACCACCGCGTCGGCCCCGAGCCGCAGCCGGGCACCGACCGGCAGGCCGAGCAGATCGACCCCGCGGGTGGTGACGTTCTCGCCCATCTGCCCGGCGGTCACGTCGAACCCGGCCGCCCGCAACTCGTCGTGCAACTCGGCGTGAATGAGGTGAACCTGCCGCAGGTTCGGCTGGGTCGGGTCGGCGGCCACCCGCGAGCGGTGCTTCACCGTCTCGCCGGCGTGCGCGTCGCCCTCCACCCCCAGCCCGGTCAGCAGGCGGATCGATTCAACCACCCGCTTGCCGAACGAGTGCGTCGGACTGGCACACACGGCGACAACAGTACCCATCAAGGAACCTCTTTTGTTCACTGCCTCGCGCCCGCCTGCAATCGCAGGAGTACCGCCATCGCCTCGTCGCCGCGGTCGGACGGGACGTACAGGTGGTCGTGGCGGACGGCTGCGATCACGTTGCACGCGATGCCGGCGTCGGCCAGCGCCCCGGCCACCGCCGCCGTCAGCCCGACCCCCGCCAGCGCGGACGGCACCTCCAGCGTAATCCAGGCGGCGCGGAACGCGGCGGTCAGCCCGAGCTGGTCGGCCTCCGCCGCCGGCAGCACCACCGACACCCCCTCCGCCTCGCGGAACCAGCCGACCGCGGACGGCGGCGGGGGCACGCCGTCCGGCAGCGGGGCGAACACGTACTCGCCCGGCTGCCGCCGCGGGCGGAGTTGCCGGAGCATCTCGGCGAGGTCGGCGATCGGTTCCGTCATGGGGTTTCCGGCGGTGGGTGGCGGCCGCGGGTGGGTTAGCCAGACCAGCGGGCCGCCACAGAGGGCGGCCCCTACATGCAACACCGTTTGTAGGGGCCGCCCTCTGTGGC
>JALHQU010000323.1 GCA_022841795.1 Fimbriiglobus sp. | reverse complement strand
GTGTTCTGTAGGGGCCGCCCTCTGTGGCGGCCCGCCGACCGCCGCCGGCGGTCGGTCTCAGGTAGGATTTCGACAGGGCAACCAGACCACGCTCAACCCGGCTCACGGCTCTTCCAGGTACGTGTACCCGGCCAGGCCGTTCTCGTAGAAGCTGAGGAACTGGCGGCTCTCGGCCAGGCTCAGCTTGTTCGCCCGCACCGCCCGCTCCACGTCCTTGCGGATGCGGTCGGTCAGCTTCTCGGCGCTGTACTGCACGTAGTTCAGCACCTCCGTCACCGTGTCGCCCTTAATCACCACGTCCACGTTCGGCGTGCCGTCTGGCTCCAGATGCACATGCACCGCGTTCGTGTCGCCGAACAGGTTGTGCAGATCGCCGAGGATCTCCTGGTACGCCCCCAGCAGGAACACCCCGAGGCAGTACTGCTCGCCCTCCTTGAACGGGTGCAGTTCGAGGGTACTCCGCACGTCCCGCAGGTCGATGAACTGGTCGATCTTGCCGTCCGAGTCGCAGGTGATGTCGCCGAGGACCGCCCGCCGCACCGGGTTCTCGTTCAGCCGGTGGATGGGCATGACCGGGAAGAGCTGCTTGATCGCCCACGAGTCCGGCATGGACTGGAACAGGCTGAAGTTGCAGAAGTAGGTGTCGGACATCAGGGTTTCGAGGCCCTGTAACTCCTCCGGCACGTAGTCCAGTTCGTTCACGATCTTCTGCAGCTTGCGGCCGATGGCGAAGAACAGCCGCTCGGCCTGCGCCCGCTGGTCGAGCGGCATGTACCCCAGGTTGAACAGCCCGAGGCACTCCTCCATCTCCTGCACGGCGTCGTGGTAGCTCTCGGTGAAGTTCTTCTTGCTCAGGTCGCGGTGGATGGCGAACAGGTCTTGCAGCGGCTGCGGGGCGTCGTCCGGCACGCCGGTCGGGGCGACGCAGTTGTCGTAGTTGCTCGTCCCCAGCACGTCGAACACCAGCACGCTGTGGTACGCCACCAGCGCCCGCCCGCTCTCGGAGATGATCTGCGGGTGCGGCACCCCGGCCTCGTCGCACACCGTCTTGATGCGGAACACCACGTCGTTGGCGTACTCCTGCAGGGTGTAGTTGATGCTGCTCTCGAAGTCCGTCTGGCTGCCGTCGTAGTCCACCCCCAGCCCGCCGCCCACGTCGATGATCTTCAACCCGGCGCCCAGCTTCACCAGCTCGGCGTAGATGCGGGCGGCCTCGGTCAGCGCCTCCTTCACCTTGCGGATGTTGGTGATCTGGCTGCCCATGTGGAAGTGCGTCATCTGCAGGCAGTCGCCCAGCCCGCGGGCCTTCAGGTACTCGAACGCCTCCATCACCTCGGTCAGGGTGAGGCCGAATTTGCTGCGGTACCCGGCGCTCCCCCGCCACCGCCCGCTGCCGCGGGTGGCCAGCTTCACCCGCACCCCGATCGGCTGCCGCACCCCGGCCTCCTCGGCGTGCTTGACGATCAGCTCCAGCTCGCTCAGCTTCTCCACCACCGGGATGATGTTTTTGCCGATCTTGCGGGCCAAAACCACCATCTTGATGTACTCGTCGTCCTTGAACCCGTTGCAGATGATGGGCACGTCCGCCCCGTTGGTGATGGCCAGCACCGCCAGCAGTTCCGGCTTGCTGCCGGCCTCCAGGCCGAACCCGTGCTGCTTGCCGATGTTCAGCACCTCCTCCACCACCTGCCGCTGCTGGTTCACCTTGATCGGGTACACGCAGGCGTACTTGTTGCCGTACCCGTACTCGGCGATGGCCCGGCTGAACACGTCGGCCATCTCGCCGATGCGGTGCCGCAGGATGTCGGTGAACCGCAGCAGGATGGGCAGCTGGATGCCGCGGTGCTGGAGCTGATCGACCAGTTCCTTCACGTCGATGGCCGGGGCGGCCGGGTCCTTGGCCGGGTGGACGACCACGTGCCCGCGGCCGTTGATGCCGAAGTACCCCTTGCCCCAGTTCGGCACGCTGTAGGTGTCGGTGGCGTCTTGCACGGACCACGGCCGACCGTCGGACGAAGTGTTAGCTGGTCGGTCTGCGAGTTTGCCCATCAGCGGTGGTGCCCCGGTGTGGAACGGGTGAGTGTGGCGAAGTATCGCGGTCATAGTAGACGAAACGGTAGCGCGTGCAACGGCTGTTCGGACGGCATCGGCCGGATGGCGCCACGACTTGAATGAATCCGGACACCCGGCCTACGAATGCCCCATCACGGGCACGCCAGCGGACTCGGGCAGCAGAAGCCCTCACCCCCCGGCCCCCTCTCCCACGGACGGCTCCCGCTCCGCGGACCCTGGGGAGAGGGGGAGGAAGAGACGCGGTGCCTTTCCTCCCCTCTCCCCAGCCCGGAGCGCAGCTCCGAGCGGCCGTGGGAGAGGGGCCGGGGGTGAGGGCGAACCACCCGTGCCGTGACCCAGAGCCATACTCCACTACACCCTCTGCCGGAATCCACCATGCCCCGTTCGCCCGTCGCGCTCGTCGCCGCGTTCATCGCCACCGCACTCCCGGCCGCCGAGCCAACGTGGCCGCAGTTCGGCGGGCCGACCGGCGACTTCCGCACCACCGCGAAAGCCCCGGACAAGTTGGCCGACTCCGCGATCCTGTGGCGGGTGCCGATCGGCCTGGGCGAGTCGAGCATCATCGGCGACGGCACCCGGCTGTACACCATGACCGGCACGTCGGACGAGAAGGACCGGACGACCGGCACCGAGAGCGTGATCGCCCTCGACCCGAAGGACGGCAAACCCATCTGGGAGCACAAGTACGCGGTGAGCGGGCTGCCGAAGGGCGAGACGCCGGTGAAGGGCGGGCGGTGCGGCCCGCAGGCGTCGCCGTGCGTGGTCGGCGGGCGGGTGATCGCCGTCGGGTACACCGGGCACGTCTCGGCCCTGGACGCGGCCACCGGCAAGGTGCTGTGGGAGAAGGAACTGGTGGCGGACTTCGGCGGCGAGCGGCCGGAGTTCGGGTTCGCCAGCAGCCCGGTGCCGCTCGACAAGCTGGTGCTCATCCCGGTCGGCGGGAAGAAGACGGCGCTGGCGGCGCTCGACCCGGCGGACGGGGCGGTGAAGTGGCAGACGGCGGCCGAGCGTGCCAGTTGTTGCACCCCGCAGGTGGTGACGCTCGCCGGGGTGCGGCAGATCGTCCACATGAGCCGGAGCGTGCTGCACGGGTACTCGACCGCCGACGGCACCGAACTGTGGTCGTACAAACTGCCGCTGGAAGGGCTGACGAACGTGCCGTCCCCGCTGGTGCTGCCGGACGACCGGATCGTCATCTCCGGCCAGGGGGTGAAGGGCATGCGGCTGTTGAAGGTGGCAAAGGACGGGGAGAAACTCGCGGCGAAGGAGGTGTGGAAATCCGACCCGCAGTTCTTCTACTGCAATTGGGGAGTGATCGACGGCGTGCTGTACGGGGCGGCCCAGGCCGGGTTCGTGGCGGTGAACCTGAAGGACGGCGAGGTGCTGTGGACGAACGCCGGGCTGAAGGACGCCAACCTGGTGTTCGCCGACGGGGTGCCGCTGCTGCTGGCGAAGGACGGCCGGCTGGCCCGCTGCCGGTTCACCGACACCGGGGTGGAGGAGTCGGCGAAGCTGCCCGCTACCCCGCACCGCACCTGGACCCCGCCGTCGGTCGTCGGCCCCACCTTGTATGTGCGGAACACCACGGAGCTGGTGGCGGTGTCCCTGGCCGGGCGGTGACTGGGGCTTTGTTTGGACCGCGGGCCTCTGGCCCGCTGCGGCCGGGACGGCCGCGGTCCAAGATGCCCTTGGCGAAAAAGTCGATTGCTCCCGGCCGACGGGCCGACTATTATCAGCAAGGACGATGCCGGCTCATTCCACCCCGGCCAAGCCCTCCCCCTCACACGGAGCGTTCTCATGCTGCGGAACCTGACCCTGGCGGCGGCCGCCGCCTTCGCCCTCATCCTGGCCCCGGCGTTCGCCGAGGACAAGAAGGAGACGAAGCTGGACGGCGACATGGTGTGCGGCAAGTGCAAGCTGAAGGAAACCAAGGAGTGCGCCAACGTCGTGCAGGTGAAGGACGGCGACAAGACGGTGAACTACTACCTGGACGACAAAGGCGCCAAGGAAGACTACCACAAGATGTGCTGCACCAAGACCACCAAGGTGACGGTCACCGGCACGGTGAGCGAGAAGGACGGCAAGAAGATGGTCAAGGTCAGCAAGGTGGAAGAGGCGAAGGAGAAGAAGTAACCCCGCCCGCGACCGCAGCCATTCCGAAAGCCCACCCGCCTCCACGGGTGGGCTTGTCCGTTTACCCCCACACCCTCATGCGCACCACCCGGCTCGGCAACTCGGACCTGCACGTCACCCCCATCGGGTTCGGGGCGTGGGCGATCGGCGGCGGCGGGTGGGCGTTCGCCTGGGGGCCGCAAGACGATGCCGACAGCGTGGCCGCCATCCGCGAAGCCATCGACCTGGGCGTCAACTGGATCGACACCGCCCCGGTGTACGGCCTCGGCCACTCCGAGGAGGTGGTGGCGAAGGCGCTGGCGGGGGTGGCGAACCGGCCGTACGTGTTCACCAAGTGCGGGCGGGTGTGGGACGACCAGCGGCAGATCGGCAAGCGGCTGAAGGCGGCGAGCGTGCGGGCCGAGTGCGAAGCCAGCCTGAAGCGGCTGAAGATCGACGTGATCGACCTGTACCAGGTCCACTGGCCGGAGCCGGACGAGGACGTGGAGGAGGGCTGGGCCGAAGTCGCCAAGCTGCAACGCGAGGGCAAGGTCCGCTGGATCGGGGTGTCGAACTTCAGCGTCGAGCAGATGAAGCGGGCGGCGGCCATTGCCCCGATCACCTCGCTGCAACCGCCGTACTCGGTGGTCCGCCGCGACATTGAGGCCGACATCCTGCCGCACTGCCGGGCCGAGAACATCGGGGTGATCGCGTACTCGCCGATGGCGTCCGGCCTACTGACCGGGGCGTGGTCGAAGGAGCGGTTGGACGGGTTGCCGGCGGACGACTGGCGGCGGTCGAAGAACCCGCAGTACCAGGAGCCGCTGTTCTCACGGAACCTGCGACTGGTGGAGTTGCTCCGCGACATCGGGGCGGCCCACGGCGGCACGCCGGGGCAGGTGGCGATCGCGTGGGTGCTGCGGCACCCGGCCGTCACCGCCGCCATCGTCGGCGCCCGCAAGCCGGGGCAACTGACGGAGTTGGTGGGAGCGGTCGAGTTGACGCTGACGGATGACGACGTGTCGCGGATCGAGCAGTTCCTGGCGGCCAACCCGAAGTGAGCGCTGTTCCACCGCCGCGCCGTGGGATATGATCGGCCGCATCTGGTAGGTGCCGCGAGCCGAGCGGCACTCTGATGGAACCCGGAGCGCGAGCGACG
>JALHQU010000322.1 GCA_022841795.1 Fimbriiglobus sp. | reverse complement strand
GGACGCCAGCGCGGCCAGCGCGGCCGTCCGCACCGGCGGCTCGGCCCGCTTCAGCCCGCGGGCCACCAGCGGCACCCGCTCCTTCGTCACCCCGTTCGTCGCCGCCAGTTTGCGGTACACCTTGGCCAGCGCGGTCGGGATGTCGCACCCGAGCAGCAGGTCGGCGGCCGGCCCGCCGGCGGTCGGGTCGGACAGGTCGAGGGACGCCAGCGCGTCGGCCGCGGCCGTCCGCACCTCCGGCGTGTCCTTTTTCACCAGCTCGACCAGCGCGGGCAGGCCGGCCTGGAGTTCGACCGCCCCGACTGCCTTCGCCGCCGCGGTCCGCACCTCGGCGTCGGCATCTTTCAGCAGGGCGAGCAGGGCGTCCGGCTTGAACAGCGGCTTCACCGCCGGCCCCCACCGCTCCAGCCCGGCGGCGGCGGCGGCCCGCACCCCGGCGTCCTTGTCGGCCAGGGCCGGGTCCAGGTGCGTCAGCGCGGCGTCCATCGTCTCCGCGTCGGTGCCGATCTGGCGGATGACGAACCGGCGGAGGCGGGAGCTGTCGTGCTTCGCCCGGTCGGTCAGCCACTTGTAATCCGGCCCGCGGTACGGCCCGATCTTGGCCAGCGCGTCGGCCGCCGCGTCGGCCACCGCCGGGGTGCCGTCGGTGGCGTTGCGGGCGAGCGGCTCGATCGCCTTCGCCCGGCACCGCGGCCCGTACCGCCCGAGCGCCGCCGCCGCCAGCGCCCGCAGGTCGGCGTCCGCCCCGTCCAGCCAGCCGATCAGCTTCGGCACCTGGTCGTCCGGCACCGTCAGCTTGGTGGCGTACACCCGCAGGGCGTGGTTTCGGGCGTTCGGGGCGGTGCCGCCCAGGGCGTTCATCAGGCACCACTCGTCCTCCGGCCGCGGGTCGCCGATCTTGGCCAGGGCGTCGGTGGCGGCGGTCCGCACCGCCCGGTCGGCGTCGTCCAGCAGGGGGAACAGCTTGGGGATCAGCTTGCGGGCCGGCTCGCCGGTGTCGGCCACGTCGCGGGCGGCGGTGATCCGCTGCTCCGGGCTGCCCTTCTCCAGGGCGGCGGCCAGGCGGTCGAACTTGTCCCCGGCCAGCGGCGGCGGCCCGCCGCCCGGCTGCGGGTCTTCCCACGACCAGCCGTTCGTCCGGGCGAACCCCTTCACCAGCTCCCGCACCTCGGCCAGGTCGATGTCCACCGTCTTCTTGCTCGCCCCGGCCCCGACGGTACACGTCATGCCCACCAGCTCGCCGCGGCGGTTCACCGTCGGCCCGCCGTTGTCCCCGGCGCCGACCGGCTTGTCACTGTCCAGGGCGGACGCCACCACCAGCTTGTCCGCCCCCTGGGCGGACTCCTTGTACCTCTGCCGCAGCTTGCCGGAGGCGGTGTGCCACAGGGTGCCGGTCATGGCCACCGGGTCCAGGTCGGCGGTGCCGACGGACACCAGGTCGGCGCCGTCGGCCGGCGAGGCGGGGGCGAACGGGATGACGTCGGCGGACGGCGGCAGGCGGTCGAGCAGCAGCAGGGCCAGGTCGGCCTGCGGGTTGCTGGTCACCACCTTCGCGCTCACCCCCAGCGTCTTCACCTTGTCGGCGTAGAACTTCGGGTCGGCCACCGGCTCCCCGCCCGGCTTCCGCTCGGCGAAGAACACCGTCGCCTTCCCGCTCATCTTCACCAGCGAGTAGCTGGTGAGCACCAGCCGGCGGTCGCGGTGGATCAACACCCCGCTGCCGCCGGCCACGTACACGTCCGGGGTGGACGGGTTCGGGGACAGGACGAGGGCCACGCCGGGCAGCACCTGCTGGAACAGGCGGGCCACGTCCGCCGGCGTCAGCGGCGGCGGGGGCGGGGCGTGCGGGTTGGCCGGGTCGCGGGCCGGCTGCCACGCCCCGCCGGCCGGCGCGCCCACCTTCTGCTCCGACCCGTCGCCTTGCACCACCGGCGCCTTCGGCCCCGGCTGGAACAGCCACCACCCGCCCCAGATCACGCCGGTCAGCAGCACCAGGATGCCGACCCCGATGCCCGCCACCAGCGCCGGCGACACCGACGACGGCTTGCCCTCCTTCCCCCTCTTCTTCCCCTTCCGCGTGCCGCCGGCCGGCGTCACTTTCACCTTCTCGGCGTCGAGCACGGCCACGGTTTTGGTCTTCGCCCCGCCGGTCGCCCACTCGTGCCCGCACTCCGGGCAGGCCACCGCCTTCGGCAGCGGGGTCTGGACGGCCAAACTGGACGCGCACTTCGGGCACTGGATTCTGGAGGGCATGGGCGGCCTCTTCAACCGGCGGACACAATGCGGACTACGGAACGCCAATCATAGCATCCCGGCCGGCGGTTGTGGAGGGGGTTTCGGGGTCGGGGGCGTCTTGTTCGCCCGACGCGCCAGCGAGGGGTGCGTGCCGACCCTCGCTGGCGCGTCGGGCGAACAAGACACCGCCCGCGGGGCGTACAATGCCCCCGACATGAGTACACCGGCGATCCGCACGGAGGCCCTCCGTCGCACCTACAAGAAGCCGAAGAAGCGGTGGGGCAAGCCCGCCGACCCGACTGCACCCGCGGAGTTCGTCGCCCTGGACGGCGTCAGCCTGGACGTGCAGCCGGGTGAGCTGTTCGGCCTGCTCGGGCCGAACGGGGCGGGCAAAACCACCCTCATCAAAATCCTGACCACGCTCCTCGCCCCCACTTCGGGGCAAGCCTGGATCGACGGGCACGACGTGGTGACGCACCCGCACGCCGTCCGCCCGATCATCAACATGGTGAGCGGCGGGGAGAGCAGCGGGTACGGCATCCTGAACGTGCGGGAGAACCTGTGGCTGTTCAGCCGCATCTACGGGGTGCCGAACGCCGACGTGACGGCCCGGATTGAGAAGATGCTCGACGTGGTCGGGTTGACGGACAAGGCGGGCAGCCGGGTCAGCCACCTGTCCACCGGCCAGCGGCAGAAGATGAACTTCTGCCGCGGGTTCATCACCGACCCGAAGATCCTGTTCCTGGACGAGCCGACGCTCGGGCTGGACGTGACCAGCGCGCGGGCCATCCGCAAGTACCTCCGCGAGTGGATGGGCGAGAAGCCGGAGCGGACGCTGCTGCTCACCACGCACTACATGGCCGAGGCGGACGAGCTGTGCGACCGGCTGGCCATCATCGACCGGGGGAAGGTGCTGGCGTGCGACACGCCGGCGAACCTGAAGCGGCGGGTACAGAAGCACTCCATCTTCGAACTCAGCCTGAGTCCGGGGCGGAACGGGTTCGCCAAAATCGGGCAACTGCCGGGGGTGCATCAGGCCACCACGACGGACACGCCGACCACGGTGGAGTTGAAAGTGGCGCTGGACGAAGAGGCGGCCATCGGCGGGGTGGTGCAGACGGTGGTGCAGGACGGCGGCAAGATCCTCACGCTGAAGAAGACCGAGCCGACGCTGGAGGACGTGTTCATCGAGCTGGTCGGGCACGGGCTGGAGGAGACGGTGTGATCGTCGAGGACCCCACCCCCCAGCCCCCTCCCCGATGCGGAGAGGGGGAGAAAGATCTCGGTTTGCCGCGACCCGGCGGGGAGCGCGGGGCGGACGCGCTCCCCGCCGGGTCGCGGCTAACCAAAATGCTCACCCCCCGCACCGTCGTCGGCACGCTGCTGTTCATCGCCGCCGCCTTCTGCCTGTACTTCACCCCGAGCGCCGACACCGCGTGGGCGTTCGCCAAGGAGCGGCTGGACATCTGGAAGGCGTGGGTCGATGCGAACTTCGCACTCGCGGCGGTGCTGTTCGTCATCGTGTATGTGTGCATCGTCACGCCGCCGATCCCGCTCGCCGCGGTCACGGCCCTGGTGGGCGGGGCGCTGTTCGGTCGCTGGTGGGGCACCGGGCTGATGAGCGTGGCCAGCGTGACCGCCGCCACCCTCGCCTTCCTGCTTTCCCGCTACCTGTTCCGCGACTGGGCCAACCGCCGACTCGGCGGGCTGATGCGGCGGATCAACGCCGGGTTCGCCCGCGACGGCATCTGGTATGTGGTCGCCCTGCGGTGGATGCTCGCCATCCCGTTCTTCGCCATCAACATGGGCCTCGGCCTCACGCCCATCCGCCTGCGGCAGTACGTGGTCGTGAGCTGGGCGTCGATGCTGCCGTTCACCTTCCTGTACGCCCACGCCGGGTGCGAACTGGCCAAGCTGGACTCGCCGAAGGGGGTGCTCAACCCCGGCCTGCTGGTGGCGGTCGGGGCGGTGGCGTTCGTGCCGCTGCTGATGAAGTGGGTGGTGCGGCGGTTCGTGAAGGAGGACGCCGGTGTCGCTGCGTGATTCGCTCAACCTGTTCGCCGTCGCCGCCCACGCCCGCACCTACCCGCGGGTGGCGTGGATGTTCCGCAACCGTACCTGGCTGATTCAGGAAACACTGCTGCCGCTGATGAGCGTGGCGGCGCTGGCGTATGTTTACCGCTGGATGAACGCCCCGAACGAGTACATCGGCATCGTCATCCTTGGCGCGGCCATGACCACGTTCTGGCTGAACGTGCTGTGGAGCATGGGCGCCCACCTGTACTGGGAGCGGGACGGCGGCAACCTGGAGTTGTACGTCATGTCGCCGGCGCCGATGATGAGCATCCTGGCCGGCATGGCGCTCGGCGGGATGATCACGACGGTGGTGCGGGCGGCCACCATCCTGATTGCCGGCATGCTCATCTTCGACATCTCGTTCCACCCGACCTCGTGGTGGCTGCTGCTGCTGGTGTTCGCCCTCACAATGGTGGCGCTGTACGGGCTGGGGATGATGTTCGCGTCGGTGTTCCTGCTGTTCGGCCGGGAGGCGTGGCACACGGTGAACCTGTTGCAAGAGCCGGTGTACCTGCTCACCGGGATGAACTTCCCGCTGAAAGCCCTCGGGCAGATGACGCACTACGCGGTGCCGGCCATCGGCCTGCTCATCCCGCTGACGGCGGGGATTGACGCGCTGCGGCAGATCCTGTTCCGCATCGACGGGTTCCTGCCGCTGTGGACGGAGATCGGCATTCTGGCGGTGCTGGGCGTGGTGTTCGTCGGGCTGGCGAAGTTCTGCCTCGACCTGCTCGAACGCAAGGCGAAGGCCGAGGGCACGCTGACGGTGAAGTGGCAGTAGGGAAATCAGTGTTTCACCGCCGAGGGCACATGAGGGCACATGAGAAGAACAGATTTGAACCACAGAGGCGCAGAGACGCAGAGAAGACAGGAGATCTTGTTTTCAGATAAAATTTCGTTCTTCTCTGTGCCCCTGTGTCTCTGTGGTTAGTCCTTCCTGTCTTCCTCTCATGTGCCCTCGGCGGTGAAATCCGTTCTTCGGATGTGATACCGAATCACATCGATTCGTTACCATGATCGGCGTTGCCGACGCGTGGAGGGCGAGCGATGCGACGGTTGCCGGTGGTCCGCCACCTCACCGCCCGGCGGGCGTGGGGGCGGTA
>JALHQU010000321.1 GCA_022841795.1 Fimbriiglobus sp. | reverse complement strand
GACGTGCTCGGCAACGTGACCGTGCTGGAGCGGCCGCTGCGGGTGGCCGCGCTGGTGTCCGCCGCCCGCACCGCCCTCCGCGCCCGCCGCCGCCAGTACCAGACGCGGCAGCACCTGGCCGAGCGGGAGCGGGTGACGGCGGAACTCCGCACCCTGATGGACGTGCTGCCGGTGGGCGTGTTCATCGCCCACGACCCGGCGTGTCTGCGGATCACCGGCAACCGGGCGGGGAACGAACTGCTGCGGATGTCGGCGGCGTCCAACCTGTCCAAGACGGCCCCGCCGGGCGAGCGACCGGCCCACTTCCGCCCGTGCCGAAACGGGGTCGAGGTTCCGCCCACCGACCTGCCGGTGCAGCGGGCCGCCCGCGGCGAGTGGGTGACGGGCGAGGAGATCGACCAGGTGTTCGCCGACGGCACCGTGGTGCACACGGTGGTGTCCGCGTCCCCCCTGTTCGACGCCGCCGGCGCCCCCCGCGGGGCGGTCGCCTCGATCGTCGATCTGACCGCCCGCAAGGCGGCCGAGCAGGCGGTGCGGGCGAGCGAGGAGCGGCTGGCCGCGTTCCTGAGCCACTCTCCCGGCCCGCTGTTCGTCAAGGACGCGGGCGGGCGGTATACGGTGGTCAACCACGCCTTCCTGTCCGGCACCGGGTTCGGGGCGGAGGCCGTCCTGGGCAAGACCGACGCCGACCTGTTCGCCCCCGACCTGGCCGCCCGGTTCGCCGCCGGGGACGCCGAGGTGCGGGCGTCCGGGCGGCCGCGGCGGTTCGAGGAGACGTTCGCCCTGAACGGCCGCACGCACACCCTGCTCAGCCACAAGTTCCCCCTCCCGGACGGGGCGGTCGGGTGCGTCAGCGCGGACATCACCGATCGCATGCGGGCCGAAGAGGCGCTGCGGGACGCCGACCGGCGGAAGGACGAGTTCCTGGCCACGCTCGCGCACGAGCTGCGGAACCCGCTCGCCCCCATCCGCAACTCGCTGCACATCCTGCGGCTGGCCGGCGGCGGCCCGGCGGCCGACCGCGTGCACGACATGATGGAGCGGCAGGTGAGTCACATGGTGCGGCTGGTGGACGACCTGCTGGAGGTGTCCCGCATCACCCGCGGCAAGATCGACCTGCGGCGGGAGGCGGTGGAGGTGGCGGCGGTGGTGCGGACGGCGGTGGAGACCAGCCGCCCGCTGATCGACGCCGCCGGCCACCAACTGGCCATTTCCCTGCCGCCCGCCCCGCTGACGGTGGACGGCGACCCGGTGCGGCTGGCCCAGGTGCTGGCCAACCTGTTGAACAACGCGGCCAAGTACACCGACCCCGGCGGGCAGATCTGGCTGACCGTCGAACGGGCGAGCCGGGAGCGGGAGCGACCGGAGGTGGTCATCCGGGTGCGGGACACCGGCGCCGGCCTGCCGGCGGACATGCTGGAGCGGGTGTTCGACCCGTTCACCCAGGTGGACCGCACCGACGCCCGCGGCCAGGGCGGGCTGGGCATCGGGCTGACGCTGGTGCGGCGGCTGGCCGAGCTGCACGGCGGGAGCGTGACCGCCCGCAGCGACGGGCCGGGGCTGGGCAGCGAGTTCACCGTCACCCTGCCATTAATGCGGAAATCGGAACGCGGAACGGGGAACGAAACACCCGCCCCGTCGGCCTTCGATTCCGCATTCAGCGCTCCGAAATCCGCACTCCAAAAAGTGCTGGTGGTGGACGACAACCGGGACGCGGCGGACAGCCTGGGCACCCTGCTGTCCCTGCTCGGGGCGGAGGTGCGGGTGGCGTACTCCGGCCCGGACGCGCTGGCCGCCGCCGCCGACTTCCGCCCGGCGGTGGTGCTGCTGGACATCGGCATGCCGGGCATGGACGGGTACGAGGTGGCCCGCCGCCTCCGCGGGGCGGGTGGGCCGGACGCGGTCACCCTGATCGCCCTCACCGGGTGGGGGCAAGAGGAAGACCGCACCCGCACCCGCCGGGCCGGGTTCGACCACCACCTGACCAAGCCGGCGGACGTGGACACGCTGAAGACGCTGCTGCTGTCCCTGGACGACGGCCCGCCCGCCGGCTGACCGCGGCCGGCGGTGGCGTGAGTCGGTGCATCGTCACGAAGGGTCGGCCCGTGGAACTGGTCTTCGGCAATCGAGACGGCAACCACATCCGGTTCGAGGTGCTGGCGCCGACATGCCCCGATGCGGCCACGGACTGGTACCGATCGCAACTGAACGTGGAGATCCGCATCCGCGTCGGGACGTTCCGCGGGTATCGCTCGACGGTGATGTTCGCCGACGACTTCCACCGCTTCCGGGCGGCGGTCGGACGGCTGGCGGCGGGGGAAACGGCCGCGGCGTGGCTGGAGACGGGCGACTACCTTTCGGTGGACGTGACGGCGGACGGCGGCATGTACACCGTGTGGATGCAACTCGACGCCCTGGAGCAGGACGGTACCCTCGTGCTGCGGGCCGGCGGGGAGGAGAACTGGGAGTGGCGGCTGCCGATGGACCGCAGCTCGTTCGACGCGCTGGTGGACGCGACCACCCGGGTGAGCGAACGCTACCCCACCTGGGCGGTGTAACAAAGCGCATACCGGAGGTACCGTCATCCGACCCACTCAATTGATTTGGATCGACTGGATCGCCGGGGCGGTGGCCGGCGTGCTGATGCTGTCCCTCCGCGGGTGGCTGGCCGCCCTGTACGCCCTGCCGGGCGGTCTGCTGCTGGTGATCGGGCTGGCCAACCTGGCGTACAGCGGGGTGTCGTTCACGCTGGCGATGAACAGCCGCGGCGGGCGGGTGCCGTTCCTGCGGGCGGTGGCGGCGGCCAACATGGGGTGGGCGGTGGTGTGCCTGGTGCTGGCGGCGGTGTGGGCCGGCCAGGCGAGCGTGTTCGGGATGGGCCAACTGGTGGGCGAGGCGGTGCTCGTCGGCGGTCTCGGCGTGATGGAGTGGCGGGCGGCAGGTCGGCCTGCCGCGGCCGGCCGCGGGGTCTGTTAGCCCGACGCGCCAGCGAGGGGTGCGTGCTTGCCCTCGCCGGCGCGCCGGGCGAACGAGGAAGGTTTTCAGCGGGAAGCCGGGCAGCCGGCTGGTCATCGTGGACGACGTGATCACCCGCGGCAGTTCGTCGGTCAAGGCGATCGACGAGGTGCAGGCACACGGGTGCGAGGTGGTGTACGTGGAGACGCTGGTGGACCGCCTCCAGGGCGGGGCCAAGCTGTTCCGCGAGACGGGCGTCGCCGACTACCGGCCGATCCTCACCATCCGCGACTTCGGGGTGCCGGTGGACGACCCCAGCGCGGTTGCAGAGCTTGTTGGCTAACGGGTCACCCGTCCGCGACACGCTCGCCGAGCTGGTCCGCCTGTGCGACGACTGGCTGAAGGCGGAACGAGCCGGAAGAAGAGCGACCGTAGGCGGTGCAATGCCCCAGAACGAGAACTATCGGCTACGGAGATTTGCGCACTACCCATTTCCCAAGTACAATTTTGGGAGAGTGGGAGGGTTGTGCCATGGATATTTTCGGTAAGGGGGTTTACTCCTTCGGCGAAGCGGCCAAGTTGGTCCGCCTCAAGCCGTCGCGTGTGAGGGAATGGTTTGCCGGCAAGAAGCCCGTTTTCACCTCTGACCACACCCCTATCGGAACGGTTCACGCCATCTCGTTTTTGGACCTCGTGGAAGTGTTCGTCGCGGGCCACCTGCGGGAGTTCGGAGCAACCTTGCCAACTGTCCGCAAGGTCCACGATCGGCTTCAAGGCGACCTGAAGACACCACACCCGTTCGCCCGGAAGGAAATGTTGACCGACGGGAGGGAGATTTTTGTGCGGGGGGTAGACAAGAGCGGGGAGGAAGAAATCTACGAGGCGATTACCAAGCAGAAAGCCTTCCCCAAGATGATCCTTCCCTTCTTGAAGCAAATCGACTACGGGGCGGTAACTGTGTTGGCTCAGCGGTGGCGCATCTCCGACGGTGTGGTGGTGGACCCCGGAAAGAGTTTTGGCCGTCCCGTTCTATCGCAGGCGGCAATCCCGACCTACCTGGTTGCGGCTGAGTACCGGGCGAACGGATCGAACGCCGAGAAAGTCGCAAACTGGTATAAGATCACCCCACGAGAGGTGATGGACGCGGTGCGGTTCGAGATGGACCTTGCCGCATGACCCCCACCGGCTTCTTCTTCGACCGCTGCTGTCCCGAGAAACTGGCCGCGGTCATTAAGGCTTACGAGGACGATCAAGAAGTTCGCTTTTTCGACGACGACGGCCGTTTCGCCCGCGACACCGATGACGTGGATTGGCTCAACACTTTGTCGAAAGACCAGTCGGTGAGGTGGGTCGTAATCAGCATGGACACCAGGATTCTGAAGAAGCCCCACGAACGGCAGGCGGTGGAAGAATCCGGCTTGCCGTTTTTCCTTCTGGGGTCCGCGTGGATGGATATTCCCATGCACGACAAGTGCTGGAAGTTGCTCAAGGCGTGGCCGGATATCGTCAGGACAGCCACCGAACAACGCCACCGCGTTTTTGAAGTCCGATACGGCAGTTCGCTGAAGATCGAGAAAAGGTAATTGCACCTCTCGCCTCTGCTACCCTTCTCCCCCCAAGCCACTTCGCCTGCCTCAAAACTTGGTCGATCACTCGGCCTCCGAGGCACCCCTTTTCGCCGTCTACCACCCCCGCGCTGACGCCAAAACCGTGTCTAACGATGTCTAGTTAGCCCCTCGCCGACCCCACGTCACCTCGAAAATCCGCCGGAAAAGCGCGGAAACGACCCGATTAAGTGTTGATCTGTCACCTACTGAACGTATATATAAAGTACCGACTCGCCAATGAGGAGTTGGGCGGAGGAGCGGCGGGCTGACGGGGCGGGGAAACCCGTCGCCGACCGCACAACCCGACCCCCGGCGAGCCGGCCGACGGAGGCGAATCATGGAATCCTGGCGCATCGTCTGGCGGAACGGGTTCGTGCCGGTGCTGGCCACCACCGGGCTGATGGCCCTGCGGGACGCCCTCCGCGGCGACGACCCCCGCCTGGTGCAGGGGGCCACCACCACCCCGCCGCCGCTCCTGTGCGTTCAAGACTGGCCGGTCGAGGCGTGCTGCGCCCTCGGGTTCTGCGGCTGGCAGGGCGAGGCGCTGTGTACCGTCGGCGAGGTGGAAGAGCACTTCGCCAAGTGCTGCTTCGAGGCCGACCAGCGGCTGGGCGAGCCGGCTGCCTGCCGGTGGTTCCTGAACTGGTTCGACGACACCCCGCGGGACGACATGCGGCGGGAGTTGCTGGCCGAGGTGGAACTGGCCCTGGCCGACCGCATCCCGGTGGACGCGGACGACGTGTCGAACGACCGGCCGGCGGTCGCCCCGCCGGTGAACCGGGTGGGCAACAGCCTGGTGAAGAAGGCGGCCGCGGCGTGACGGGGTGTTTTCACCCTCTCCCCGTTGGGGAGAGGGTCGGCGACGGCGGC
>JALHQU010000320.1 GCA_022841795.1 Fimbriiglobus sp. | reverse complement strand
CGGGGGCGTACACGGTGACGATCGAACTCCGCGACCCGAAGTCCGGCACGGTGGTCAGCCGCCCGGTGCCGTTCCGGGTGCAATAGCCGGCGAACGGCGCGACGTGAGTCCGCCGGTTTTGGGCGAACCCCGACCGCCAGGTCGGTGGGTGCGTGGGGCAAGTTTCCAACTTGCCATCAGAGGCAAGATGAAATCTTGCCCCACTAGATCGCACCCACGAGCCTTGCGGCTCGGGTTCACCAAGAACCGGCGGACTCACGTCGCGCCGTTCGCCGATCCGTCCGTACCCTACCCGTTGCATGAGTACCGTCCCGCCGCCCCAGATCTTCTACCACGCCGGCGGGGTCAGCCGCGCCGAGCGGGCCGCCCTGCTCCACCAGACCGGCGTCACCGTGTGGTTCACCGGGCTGAGCGGGTCCGGCAAGTCCACCCTGGCGGCGGCCCTGGAGCTGGCGCTCGTTCGATCGGGGCACGCCGCCTACGTGCTGGACGGGGACAACGTGCGGTTCGGGCTGAACGCCGGGCCGAAAATTCTGGCGGACACGCGGGGCTATTCCGCCGAGCAGGCGGCGCGGTTCGGGCTGGGGTTCACCGCCGCCGACCGGGAGGAGAACGTCCGCCGCATCGGCGAGGTGGCGAAGCTGTTCGCCGACGCCGGGCTGATCGCCGTCACCAGCTTCGTCAGCCCGTACCGCCGGGACCGCGACGCCGCCCGCCACGCCCACGCGGCGAACCCGACCGGGGCCATCCCGTTCGTCGAGGTGTTCGTGAACACCCCGATCGAGGTGTGCGAGCAGCGGGACCCGAAGGGGCTGTACCGGCAGGCCCGCGCGGCGGTGGCCGCCGGCAACGGGATGGGGTTCACCGGCATCGACGACCCGTACGAGCCGCCGACGAACCCGGAACTGACGGTGAACATGGCGACGCAGACGGTGGACGAGGGCGTCGCCGCGGTACTGAATTACCTGACCGCCCGCGGGCTGATCCGCGGGTAAAGTGTTCCGCTCGCTCCGCGAGCGGTTGTCGAAATCCGCTCGCGGAGCGAGCGGAACACTCTTGCCACGGAGGGCGAACCCATGTTCCCGACGCTGATGCTGACCGCGGCTCTGGGCCTCGGTGCCGAGCCAAGCACCGAACACGTCCTGATCGAGATTCTGGTCGTACAAGGCGATCCGCTCGGCTCCCGGGCGGAAGGCACGCAAAAGTACGTGTGTCAACCGAAACTGACGACGATGAGCGGCCGAGCGGCGTACTTCCGCAGCGGCGGGGAGAAGGCTGTCGTCGAGAACGGGGAGACGAAGACGATCCACATCGGTACGGGTGTCGAACTCCTCCCGACGGTCCAGGCAGACGGTAAGGTGAAGCTGGAAATGACCGCCCGGAACACCAGCTTCGACAACGGCGAGCGGGTCATGGTCGAGCGCCGCGACACCCGCACCGTCGAGTACGGCACCACGTTCAAAAAGCGACTGCTGGCAGAAGCCCCAGACAAGCAGCTGTGGGTGGAGGTGACGATCTCGAAGAAAGACGGGAAGTAACAACAACCGCCGAAATGTGCTCCGCTCCGCGAGCGGTCATCTGAATCCGCTCGCGGAGCGAGCAGAACTCCTGCTCCTTTTTTCAACGCCCGCCCGGCGCCACGGATTCCGACACCGCCACCGCGCCGGGAATCCCGGCCGCAGCGGTTGCGCCGGTTGCGCCACTTCACACCCGCCGTCGTTTTCCGGGCGGCCCGCAAACCGGGCGCCGCCGGCAAATTCTCGCGCGCCCAGCGCAGTCCACTTATCCGGCCCAACCGTGCGCCGGGCCTGAAAAATGGCCCGATTTCGCTCAAGTCCGCTAACAGTCCGCGTTGACCGCTTCACAACAACGACATACAGTTGTCGCGTCAACGGACCCCCGGCGGTCCGCCACGCCTCTCGCCCAACAGGATGACCATGGCCCCGATCGGATCGAAGTGGCGGCTGGACCGCCCGGTGGAAGGAACCGACGCCGATCCCGCTTTCCCCGCCCTGCCGCCGGTGGCGGTGGCGGTGGCGCCGGTGCCGCGGCCGCCGCTCATGTGCCGCACCTTCCTGCCGGACGAGTACGAGCCGAAGTACCCGTACCCGCTCTTGGTGGTGTTCCACCCGCACGGCGGGTGCGAGGGGTCGGCGCTGGATTTGGTGCCGCGGCTCAGCCGGCGGAACTTCGTCGGGGTGAGCATCCGCGGGCCGGAACTGCTCGGCGTTCGCGAGGACGGCCGGCTGGCGTGCGGGTGGGGCCACGACGACTCGCACACCGAGCTGGTGAACGAGTACGTGTTCAAGGCGGTCGAGTCCGTCCGGCAGGCGTGCCACGTCCACTCCGAGCGGGTGTTCCTGGTGGGCGTGTGCGAGGGGGCCGCCGCCGCCTACCGCGCCGCCTTCACCCTGGCCGACAAGGTGGCCGGGCTGGTGGTGCTGAACGGGGCCATGCCCCGCCCGACCGCCGGGGTGCCGCTGTTCCGCCCGAATGCCCTCCGCGATCTGCCGGTGTTCGTCGGCCACGGGGTGGCGAACGCCCGCGTGCCGCTGCCGAACGCCGTCCGCGACTACAAGCTGCTGTACGCCGCCGGCGCCGACGTGGAGATGCACCGCTACGTCACCAACAACCGCCTGCACCCGGACATGTTCAAGGACGTGAACCGCTGGGTGATCGACCAGATCTCGGCCGTCTCCGCCCGGTTCGCGGGGTGAGTGCTTCGGTTGGAGTTCACGCTTCAGCGTGAGTGAGCGTTCCTCACGCTGAAGCGTGAACTCCAACACCAGCCGCATTTCCTCGAAGCCGATCGCTCTCCCTCTGCAGGCAACGCCGCAAGCGGCGTGTCAATTACGCCGCTTGCGGCGGTGCGGCACCACGTTACGATGACGGCTCGTGTTGGTGTCCGGGCTTTAGCCCGTCTTCCACCGAGTGAAGAACGGCCTGAAGGCCGGACACCAGCGAAGACCGAGTTCCCCCATGCACATCCGCGAGGCCACCTTCCCGGACGACCTGGCCGCCGTGCGATCCCTCTTCCAGGAGTACGCCGACGGGCTGGGCGTGGACCTGTGCTTCCAGGGGTTCGCCGACGAGCTTGCGACCCTGCCCGGCCGGTACGCCCGGCCCACCGGCGGGGTGTGGTTGGCGGTCGCGGGCGACCAACTGGCCGGGTGCGTCGCGCTGCGGCCATTCGGCGACGGTTCGGGGGAGATCAAGCGGCTGTACGTGCGGCCGGCGTTCCGCGGCACCGGCCTGGGCCGCACGCTGGCCGAGCGGGTGCTGACGGAAGCGTCCGCGGCCGGCTACCGCCGGGTGGTGCTCGACACCCTGCCGACCATGACCGCCGCCGCCGCCCTGTACCGCTCGCTCGGGTTCGTCGAGGTGACACCGGGGTGTCAGTCGTGCGGGGCGCCGGAGGGGGTGCTGTACTTCGCCAAGCCCGCTCCCGGCTCACCGCGAAAACTCACCCCGTACAATTCCCCCAGCCACATTCGCTGAAAGGGAAGGGGAGTGCCGATGTCCGTTCGCCTGCCGCTGCGGTCCGAAGTGCCGGTCGAACACACCTGGGACCTGACCCGCCTGTTCCCATCCGACGCCGACTGGGAGGCCGCGTTCGCCGCCTGGGAGAAGCGGGTGGACGGGTACGCCAAGTTCCGCGGCCAGCTCGGCGAGTCGGCGGCGGGGCTGGCCGAGTGCCTGCGGTTCGACACCGCGTTCGACCGGGAAGGGGACCGGCTCGGCACCTACGCCATGCTGAAGGAGAGCGAAGACCTGGCGAACGGCACCTACCAGGGGCTGAAGGGGCGGTACCTCGGGGTGGCGGCGCGGGCGATGGAGGCGGCCAGCTACCTGCGGCCGGAAATCCTCGCCCTGCCGGACGACACCCTGGCGGCGTACCTGGCAGCCCCCGAACTGAGTGACTACCGGCTGTCACTGCAACGGCTGGTGCGGTTCAAGCCGCACACCCTGAGCGAGAAGGAGGAGCGGGTGCTGGCGCTCCAACTGGAGTCGGCCCAGGCGGCGCGGGAGGCGTTCGGCCAGTTGACGAACGCGGACATGAAGTTCGGCACCCTCGACATCGACGGCACGCCGATCGAACTCAGCCACGGCAGCTACAGCCGGTGCCTGGAACACCCGGACCGCACTGTGCGGCAGACGGCGTTCCGCCAGTACTACGCCGAATACCAGGACCACGCGAACACCCTGGCGGCCACCTTGAGCGGGAGCGTGAAGCAGGACGTGTACCTGGCGCGGGTGCGGAACTACCCGTCGGCCCGCGAGGCGGCGCTGTTCCCCGACCAGGTGCCGGTGGGGGTGTACGACAACCTGATTGCGGCGGTGCGGGCGAACCTGCCGGCGGTCCACAAGTACTACGACGTCCGCCGCCGGGCGATGAAGCTGGACCGCATCCACTTCTACGACACCTACGTTCCGATCCTCACCGACTTCCGCAAGCGGACGGAGTGGGACGCCGCGGTGGGGGTGGTGCTCGAGTCCTTGAAGCCGCTCGGGAGCGAGTACCTGTCCGCGCTCACGACCGGGCTGACCGGGCGGTGGTGCGACCGCTACGAGAACAAGGGCAAGCGGAGCGGGGCGTTCAGCGGCGGGTGCTACGACTCCGACCCGTACATCCTGATGAACTACGAGCCGGACGTGCTCGACCACGTGTTCACCCTGACGCACGAGGCCGGGCACAGCATGCACACCCACCTGAGCAAGGCCCAGCCGTACCAGTACGCCAACTACACCATCTTCGTGGCCGAGGTGGCCAGCACGTTCAACGAGCAGCTGCTCGACCGCGAGCTGATGCGGCGGGCGACCAGCGACCGCGAGCGGGCGTACTACGTGAACAAGGAGATCGACTCGATGCGGGCGACCATCGTCCGGCAGACGATGTTCGCCGAGTTCGAGAAACTGATCCACGACCGGGCGGAGAAGAACGAGCCGCTGACGCTGGAGGTGTTCCGCGGCGAGTACCGCAAGCTGCTGGAGGCGTACCTCGGGCCGGGGATGACGATCGACGACGAGCTGAGCCTGGAATGCCTGCGCATTCCGCACTTCTACAACGCCTTCTACGTGTACAAGTACGCCACCGGGCTGGCCGCCGCCATCGCGCTCAGCGAACGGGTGGTGACCGGCGGGAAGGCGGAACTGGAGGCGTACCTGAACTTCTTGCGGGGCGGCAGCAGCAAAGACCCGCTGGATTTGCTGCGGGACGCCGGCGTGGACATGGCGACGCCGGGGCCGGTGAACGCGGCACTGAAGCGGTTCGGCGAGCTGGTGGACGAGCTGGACGGGTTGCTGAAGTGATGGTCTTTCTTCCGTGGCACCGGCGGCCCGCCGGTGGGTGTGGTTCCACCGGCGGGCCGCCGGTGCCACGAAGAATGTGGCTTCGTCTTCCGAGATATCGGCGAGCCGGGAGCGTGAGCGACCGGAGGATTCACACCTCCGG
>JALHQU010000319.1 GCA_022841795.1 Fimbriiglobus sp. | reverse complement strand
GTGAGCGACCCGTCTCCGTTGATCGTGCCGGCGAACACCTCGTCGCCGGGGGACTTCTGAACCGGCACACTCTCCCCGGTAATGGGTGACTGGTCCACCCCGCCGGCCCCGTCCACCAACACCCTGCCGGACGAGCCGATGGTGTGACTTGGTTTAATAAGTAGCAGGCACACTCCGTGTGCCGTTCTTCAATCCGGAACGGCACACGGAGTGTGCCTGCTACTTATTAGGCGGTCGCCAGGAAGGTGATTCATGCCCCGCTCGATCCTCCTGTTCTCCGGCCCGTTCGCCGACCTGCCCCTGGACACCCTCGCCGCGAAGGCGTCCGAGTGGGGGTATCAGGGGTTCGAGCTGTGCTGCTGGGGGGACCACCTGGAGGTGCAGCGGGGGCTGAGCGAAGACGGGTATGCCGCCGCCCGCCTGGACCTGCTCGCCCGCCACGACCTGCACGCCCCGGTGGTGTCCGCGCACAAGGTCGGGCAGGCGGTGTGCGACCCGATCGACGACCGTCACCAGGCCCTGCTGCCGGATTACGTGTGGGGCGACGGCCAGCCGGCGAAGGTGCGGCAGCGGGCGGCGGAGGAGGTGATGGCCACCTTCCGGCTGGCCGAGAAGCTGGGCGCCGGGGTCGTCAGCGGGTTCACCGGCTCGCCCGTCTGGAGCTACGTGAGCGGGTACCCCGGCCCGAAGCCGAACGTCATCGCCGACGCGCTCAAGCAGTTCGCCAAGGTGTGGCACCCGATCCTGGACGCGGCCCGCGACTGCGGGGTGCGGTTCGCGTGCGAAATCCACCCCGGCCAACTGGCGTTCGACCTGTACTCGGCCGAGGTGGTTCTCGACGCGGTGGACGGGCGGGACGAGTTCGGGTTCACGTTCGACCCCAGCCACCTGCTGTGGCAGGGCGTGGACCCGGTCGAGTTCCTCCGCCGCTTCCCGGACCGCATCTTCCACGTGCATGTGAAGGATGCGATCCTGACGCTGAACGGCCGCACCGGGGTGCTGGGCGGGTACTGGCCGAGCGGCGACCCGCGGCGGGGGTTCCAGTTCCGCAGCCCCGGCCGCGGCGGCATCGACTGGGATGCGATTCTGCGGACGCTGAACGACATCGGGTACGACGGCCCGCTGAGCGTGGACTGGCACGACGCCGGACTGGACCGCGAGTTCGGCGCCGCCGACGCGGCGCAGTTCCTGAAGCGGATCGACTTCGACCCGCCCCCCCGCGGGCCGCACGCGTTCCGGCCGTAGGGTGGCTGACTCCCTCCGGGAGTCGGTGTTCAGTAGAGTCACTCTCGGAGAGAGTGACCCACCCTGGAAGATCGCCATGCCCTTCCCCGCCAAAGCCGCCGTCGACGACCTGAAGCGGACCTGGACGGACAAGCTCGTCCGGGTGAAGCCCGGCGTGCGGCCGGACCTGGCCCGGTTCGAGGGGCGGGTGGGGCGGGTGGTGACGGTGAACTACGGCGGGCGGGCGGTGGTGGATTTCGCCGACGGCGCGTGGTACGACGTGGCCGACTTCGCCGCCGTGCTAGAGGTGGTGACGGACGAAGCCGAGGTAAAGAAGTACGACCCGTCCGCCAACAGCGCCCAGAAGCTGCCGGGAAGACAGGGGTGAGCCGGTCCAATAAGTAGTAGGCACACTCCGTGTGCCGTTCCGGGTGAACCGCGGGCGTCAGCCCGTCGGGTAAATCACCCGCGGGCTGACGCCCGCGGTTCACCCAAAGTAGCAGGCACACTCCGTGTGCCGTCCGCGCGGACGGCACACGGAGTGTGCCTGCTACTTATTGCAGCCCCCCTTCCCGCCGCGGCCGGTTCACCTAAATCGGTAGGTGTCGCCCGCCCTCTCCCATTTCCTCTCGGAGTGCTGCACCGATGAGAAAACTGTCCGCTTTCCTGGCCGCCGGGGTGGTCGCCGCCTCGGCCGGTCCGCCGGCACTCGCCGGCGACGACACCCGCCTGCTGTCCATGCCCGCGATCAGCGACAAGAAGATCGCGTTCGTGTACGGCGAGGACCTGTGGACGGCCGACCGCGACGGCCGGAACGCCAAGCGGCTGACCTCCGACATCGGCGTCGAGTCGAACCCGGTGTTCAGCCCGGACGGGTCGCTGATCGCGTTCTCCGCCCAGTACGACGGCAACCTGGATGTGTACACCATCCCGGTGGACGGCGGCACCCCCACCCGGGTGACGCACCACCCGGCGCCGGATGTGGTCCGCGAGTTCACCCCGGACGGCAAGTCGGTGCTGTTCATGTCCAACCGGAACGTGTACAGCAACCGGCACGCGCAGCTGTTCACCGTCCCGCTGGCCGGCGGCATGCCCACCCAACTGCCCATCCCGTGGGGGTTCGAGGCGTGCTACAGCCCGGACGGCAAGTACATCGCGTACACCCCGGTGCGGGACGCCACCGCCCAGTGGAAGCACTACCGCGGGGGCACGCACAGCCGCATCTGGCTGTACGACGTGGCCACCCACGACGTGATCGAACTGCCCCAGCCGAAGGACCGCTGTAACGACATGGACCCGAACTGGGTGGGCGACACCCTGTACTTCAAGTCCGACCGGAACGGCGAGTACAACGTGTTCGCGGTCAAGCCGAACGGCAAGGCGCCGAAGATCGACGAGCTGAAGCAGGTGACGGAGTTCAAGGACTTCCCGGTCCTGGACATCAACCACAGCAAGGACTCGCTCATCCTCGAACAGGCCGGGTACCTGCACACCATGCGGGTGGGCGAGAGCAGCCCGACCCGGCTGAAGGTGGGCATCAACGTGGACGCGCCGGAGGCCCGCGCGCGGTTCGCCAAGGGGGCCAAGTACGTCCGCGACGCCAGCATCTCGCCGAGCGGGGCGCGGGCGGTGGTCGAGTTCCGCGGCGAGGTGGTGTCGGTGCCGGCCGAGAAGGGCGACCCCCGCAACCTGACCAACACGGCCGGCGTCCACGAGCGGGCGCCGAGCTGGTCGCCGGATGGGAAGACGATCGCGTACTTCAGCGACGACGGCGGCGAGTACCACCTGGTGCTGGTGCCGCAGACGGGCAAGGGCGAGAAGCGGAAGGTGAAGCTGGACGGCGGCGGGTTCTACTACGGGGCGGTGTGGTCCCGCGACTCGAAGAAGATCCTGTACAGCGACAACGCGCACGGGCTGTACTGGCTGGACGTGGACAGCGGCAAGGCGACCAAGATCGTGACCGACGAGTACGGCCGGTACGTGCGGGCCACCCTGTCGTCGTGGTCGCCGGACAACAAGTGGGTGACGTACACGGCCGAGACGCCGGCGCACATCTCCCGCGTGTTCGTGTACTCGCTCGAGCAGAACAAGTCGTTCCCGGTGACGGACGGCAAGAGCGACGCCAGCGAGCCGGTGTTCGACGCCAACGGCAAGTACCTGTACTTCATCTCGTCGGACAGCACCGGGATGAGCAAGCACGGGTTCAGCCAGTCGGCCAGCGACAGCCGCCCGCCGCGGTTCAGCGTGTACATGGCGGTGCTGCAGAAGGGCACCCCGTCGCCGTTCCTGAAGGAGAGCGACGAGGAGAAGGGGACGGTGCCGCCCCCGCCGCAAGGCCCCGGCCGCCCCGCCCCGGAGCCGAAGAAGGACGACCCGAAGAAGGATGAGCCGAAGATCGACGACAAGAAGGACGAGAAGAAGCCGGACGACAAGAAGGATGACAAGCCGGCAGACCCGAAGAAAGCGGGCGACCCGAAGGAGGAGCCGAAGACCGAGCCGAAGCCGGCGGCCAAGTTCGGCATTGACCTCGACGGCATCGACCAGCGGATCATCGCCCTGCCGCTGCCGAGCGGCAACTACGGCAACCTGCAGGCCGGCGCCGCCGGGCAGGTGTTCATGCTGTCCCGGCCGGATGCGGGCGGCGGTCGCGGGCCGGGCGGGGGCGGCGGCGCCACCCTGCTGCGGTTCGACATCGACGGGCGGAAGACCACCACCGTGCAGTCCGGCATCGGCAGCTACGAGCTGACCCCGGACGGGCGGAAGATGCTGTACTCGGTGTCGAGCGGTCGGCCGAACACCCCGCCGGACTGGTTCATCGGCAGCACCGGCGGCGGCGGCGGCGGCACCCCACTGGCCGGGCTGGGCGGCCGGCGGACGGGCGCTCCGTCTCCGGCCCCGGAAGCGGCCGGCGGTGCAGCTGGCGGCGGGCAGAAGCTGGACCTGGACGCCATCGAGGTGCGGGTGGACCCGCGGGCCGAGTGGAAGCAGATCCTGCACGAGGCGTGGCGGATCAACCGCGACTACTTCTACGACCCGACCATGCACGGGGCCGACTGGAACGCGGTGAAGAAGAAGTACGAGCCGTTCCTGGAGCACGTGAACAACGGCGGCGACCTGTACAAGGTGGTCCGCTGGATGCTGAGCGAACTGGCCGTCGGGCACAGCTACACCACCCCCGGCGAGCGGTCCACCGAGAAGAAGACCGTCAGCGGCGGGCTGCTCGGCGCCGACTACGGGGTGAAGGACGGGCGGTACTTCTTCAAGAAGATCTACAGCGGGCTGAACTTCACCTCCGACCTGCGGTCGCCGCTGACCGCCCCGGGCGTGGACGTGAAGGAGGGCGAGTTCCTGCTGGCCGTCCGCGGGGTAGACCTGAAGGCCCCGGCCGAGGTGTTCAGCCTGTTCGAGAACACCGCCGGGAAGAGCGTGGAACTGACCGTCGGCCCGACGGCGGACGGGAAGAACAGCCGGACGGTGACGGTCGAGCCGCTGGCGAACGAGCTGAACCTGCGGAACCGCGAGTGGATCGAGGGCAACCTGCGGAAGGTGGAGAAGGCGACCGGCGGGCGGGTCGGGTATGTGTACGTGCCGGACACCGCCGGCCAGGGGGTGCAGTACTTCAAGCGGTACTTCTACCCGCAGGTGGACAAGGACGCGCTCATCGTGGACGAGCGGTTCAACAGCGGCGGGCAGATCGCGGACTACTACATCGAAGCCCTCACCCGCCCGTTCGCCTCGTACTGGGCGCCGCGGTACGGGGCCGAGTGGCGGTCGCCCAGCGCGGCCGTCCACGGGCCGAAGGTGATGATCGCCGACGAGGGGGCCGGGTCCGGCGGGGACATGCTGCCGTACATGTTCAAGAAGTTCAAGGTGGGGCCGGTGGTGGGCAAGCGGACGTGGGGCGGGCTGGTCGGCATCTCCGGCTACCCGACGCTCATGGACGGCGGCACCGTCACCGCCCCGAGCTTCGCCATCTGGACGCCGGAGGAGGGGTTCACGGTGGAGAACGAGGGCGTGGCCCCGGACTTCGACGTGGACATGTGGCCGAAGGACGTGATCGCCGGCAAGGACCCGCAGCTGGACAAGGCGATCGAGCTGGCGCTGAAGGCGCTGGAGGGCCAGCCGAAGAAGGACATCAAGCGGCCGGCGTACCCGAACCGGGCCAACCCGGGGAAGTGAGCCGGGTGGGGTTCTGGTAGGTCGCGGTCGAGCGGTCCGTCAGGACCGCGAG
>JALHQU010000318.1 GCA_022841795.1 Fimbriiglobus sp. | reverse complement strand
CGCCGCGGCCGACCGAGCAGCCGACCGCCGGGTTGTCCGCACCCGCCCGCCCACTCGTGGTGCCGGCCCTGCCGGTGAACACCCAAGTGATCGACGTGCCGCCGCTGCCGCTGGCCGAGGTGCCGCCGCCCAAGTCCGCCACCCCGGCGTTCGACCCGCCCGCGGCCGAACCCCAACTGCCGGACCCGCCGGCCGATAGCGGACTGCGGCCGCGGGTGCCGCCGCTGGCCGACATCCCGCGGAAGCCCGGCCGCTCGCCGGCCGACTGACCCCGAGTTTCGCCCCCGATTGGATCTTGGATGACCGCCATGCTCCGCCGCCTGTTCGCCCCGTTGCTGCTGGCCGCCGCCGCCCTGTCCGGCGGGTGTGCGGCGATCACCAACCCGGTGGCGGACGGCGTGCCGGTGCGGCGGCTGCCGGCCGAGGTGCTCGGGCGGTCGAAGGCCGAACTCCAGCCCATCCCGTTCACCGTCCTCAAGCAGCGGGAGGTGGAGAAGTACCTGCTGGACAAGGGGGACACGCTGGCCATCATCGCCGACAACATCATCGCCCCGCCGAACACCCAGCCGCCGGTGTCCCTGCCCGACCCGATGAACCCGACGTCCGCCGTCGGCTACCCGGTGCCGGTCGGGGACGACGGCAGCATCAGCCTGCCGGGGCTGCCGGCCATCCAGGTGAGGGGGAAGACGCTGGCCGAGGTGGAGGAGCTGATCAAGGACACGGCCAGCGGGAAGAACGGCGGGCCGAACCTGGTGGTGCGGGAGAAGGCGCGGGTGACGGTGCAGATGCTCCGCAAGCGGACGTACAACGTGACGGTGGTGCGGGAGGACACCCAGCCGGTGCCGCTCACCGGGGCGGGCGGGGCGATCATCGGCACGAACAAGCGGGGGAGCGGGTACACCCTGCGGCTACAGGCCGGGGAGAACGACGTGCTACGGGCGCTGAACGCCACCGGCGGGCCGCCCGGCCTGGACGCCAAGAACGAGATCCTGATCGAACACTCGGACGCCGCCCGCACGACCACCCGCATCCCGCTGCGGCTGTACCCGGAGCAGTCGCTCAACCTGTGCGAGGCCGACATCATCTTGACGGACGGGGACGTGGTGAAGATCGAGTCCCGCGACACGTCCACCGAGGTGTTCTACGCCGCCGGGGTGGCCGGCAGCCGCCAGTTCAGCCTGCCGCGGGACTACGACCTGGACGTACTCCAGGCGCTCACCCTGGTGGGCGCGCCGATCGCCAACGGCGGGTTCACCCAGAACGCGTTCGTCGGCCAGGCGGTGAACACCGGCCTGGGCAGCCCGTCGCCCGCCCTGTTGACGGTGCTGCGGCCGCTGGGCAACGGCCGGCAGGTGCCCATCCGGGTGGACCTGAACCTGGCGCTGAAGGACCCGCGGGAGCGGATCCGGGTGATGCCCGGCGACGTGCTGGTCATGCAGGAACGCCCCGGCGACGCCGTCGCCCGTTACCTGAGCCAGACCATCCGGTTCAACACCACGGTGAACACGTTCACCGGCGGCAGCCTGACCCAGAGCATCACCGGCGGCAACCCGTAACCGGGCTGGGGTAGGGGCCGCGAGCCGAGCGGCCCTCCACTGGTCCGGCGGGGGTTGGAGTTCACGCTTCAGCGTGGGGGACGTCCCCCCACGCTGAAGCGTGAACTCCAACCCTCAGCCGTTTCCATCCGGCCGACGACGTTACACCACTTCCTCGGCTTCGACCTTGAACCCGGCCGCTTCGAGCTGTTTCAGCACGGCCCACAGTTCGACCAGCCGGTCGCCCCACGCGGGGCCGTCGAACTTGGGTTCGACCCCGGACGTCCGCAACTCGGCCAGGACTTGCTTGAGTGACGCGTCGATGGCATCGTCGGCCAACTTCTGAACGTTGTCGGACACGGCCACCCGCTTGGCCGACGGGTTGGGCGGGGGCGACGGCGGGGCAGGGGATGTGGGCACGCCGTCCACCGGCCCGCCCTTCAGCGCGGCCACGCACGCTTGCAGGATGGACGGGTCGTCGATCACCGAATTAACGCCCAGGGTGACGACCGCCTTGCGATTTTTGCCCTTCTTCTTCGCGAACGACATCGGCCAGACCTCGCACCTGATCTTCGGTGAACTCGACCGGCGGGACGAGCTTCAACCCGTGCCCGCCGCCGGCGATGTTCAGCCGGCCCAACGCCGCCGTCAGCGTCTTCAACTTCTCGCACACCGCGGCGTCGTCCATCCCGTCCGGCACCTGAACGGTCAGCTTCAACAGCGTCGGCTTGGGCAACTCCGGCCAATCCTGCGGCGGCCCCTCCGGCCACAACGGACCGAATACCGAGGGGGGAACGGGGGTGGCGTCGGTCCAGTGGCGGAGGCGGTTTTGATTGAGGACTTGTTCACAATCCTGACGGACGATCGGAATCACCCACCGACCGACAGCATCGAAGGTATGAGCGGCGGTATCGACGGCAAAGGAAACAGCGTCGGTGGTGGCGGCGTCGGTGGCTTCGTCGAAGGCGGCGTTGGCGGTATCGGCGGCAGCATCGATGGCGGCGTAGACGGAGTCGGCGTAGGCAACTTCGGCGTAGACGGCAGCCGTTGCGCCAGTGGCGGACTGCTCTGTCGTATCAACTGCGCGTTTCACACCCAAAACGTGTTCCTTTGGAGCATCCGGCCACTGGTGTTGAAACAGCGGCAGTACCCGCCGAGCACACCTAGCCGCGAATGCCACCCGTGCCCAACGGGGTAGCTGCGCGATCTCTTCTTCCGTCGGCAGCGTATTCGCGTTCTTCGCCGGTTGCTTCGCCCGCTTCGACACCTTCCCGTTGCTCGCCGCCGCCTGCTCCTCCCGCATCCACGCGGCGTACTTAATGGCGTACTCCGCCGCGTCCTCCGGGTCGCGGTTGTAGATCGCCCACCCGGCCGGCTTCATGTACTCGCGGTACGCTTTCGCCGCCACCGCCGCGTCCTTCTTCGACAGGCCGCCGGCCACGAGCGCAGCCCGGACCAGTTGCCAGTATTCGGCAACGGCTTCGTCCGGAATCTCGGGGAGACGGCGCACGAGTCACCTGCTACACATCGAACACGTCGATCCGGGCGGACGGCAGAAGGGTGTTGAGTATTGCCACGGCCGCGGGGGTGTGGAAGCTGTACTGGTCGTAACTCAGGTACACCTGCGGCCGTCGGCCCCATCGCTTCGCCACCGGGCCACACACCATATCGTAGCAGGTTCCCCCGGCGGGGTGCGGGTACAGGTGCGTGCAGTCCGGCGGGTCGGGGTAGTGGCTCGGGTTGTTGGAATCCGACATCGGGAACCCGCGGCAGTGCCGCACGAAGCTCCAGAACAATTCGTTGCTCGGCTCCGGACGGACGAACGGCAGGGTGCGCAGCGGCGGAAGTGCGTCGAGCGGGACGGGGAAGCCGATGACCGCGGCCCGAAGCCCGATGCGCCGCTGAAGCACTTGGAGGTCTTGTGTCTTGGCGATCGCCCACTCGCGGGCCTGCTGCTGGTAGGTGGTGGTGTAGAACCCGCGGCCGAAGTCGGTCTTCCGCTGACAGTATCGCAGGTCGATGCCGCGGCGGATGTTCGCCACCACCGGCTCGGCGGTGCCGTGCCACAGCCACATCACCCGCTCCCGATCCGGCCACCGGCGAACGACGCCGGTCGCCGCGGGCGGATCGGGGTA
This sequence comes from Fimbriiglobus sp., assembly GCA_022841795.1. Taxonomy (GTDB): domain Bacteria; phylum Planctomycetota; class Planctomycetia; order Gemmatales; family Gemmataceae; genus JALHQU01. Next base: position 1,792 of record JALHQU010000318.1, on the reverse strand, counting down.
GGGCGTACCCAACCGGGCGTCGGGGCGTTTCTTCGGCATGGCGACGACGGGGGTGAGTCGCCGTCAGTCTAGCGAGCGGCGGTGTGGAATTCGCCGTAAGTCGTTGGCGGGGTAAGGTCGTTCCAAAAATGAGCATCAGTCCACGGTGGGGTGTGTACAAATTCGCTGGACAGACGAGCCGCGGCCAGATCGTCCCGGCGGTTCGAGATGAGTGGAACTGCGAACACTGATCTGACCGGCTATAATTCCCGCACCTCCATCGCTGTTCGTCCCCGGTGCCATGAGTCTCACCGTCTGGCTGACCGTCCGGCAGGCCCGCGAGGCGCTCCGCACCGGCCGCCCGGAGGTGGCCCGCAAGCTGCTCGACCCGTTCGTGTCGCACGGGCACAAGCGGGCGGTGGCGGTGGTGCCGGAGGTGGCCCGCGGGTACCGGCTGCGGGGCGAACAGGCGCTCCGCCGGGACGACCCGACCGCCGCCTGGGACGACCTGCTGGCCGCCGAGAGTCTCGCCCCGGCCGACCCGGACGCCGCCGCCCTGCGGGCCACGCTCACCAAGCTCGGGCTGGCCGAGTGCCGCGCCGCACTTCTCGCCGGCAACCCGCTGCACGCCCTGCACACCCTCGCCCGGCTGAAGCAGCGGACCGCCTTCCACCCCGAGTTCGAGGGGTACGAGACGGCCGCCCGCGAGTGGGTGCTGGCTATTGAACTGGCCGACCGCGGTGACTTCCCGGCGGCGGCCGCCGCCCTGGACCGCGGCAAGAGCCGGGTGCGGCCGGACGTGGCCGCCGCGTTCGACACGTTCGCCGACGCCCTCACCCGCCGGTACGACCGCTGCCGGGCGGCGGTGGACCGGCTGTACCAGGCGGCCGAGGCGTACCGCTGGGCGGACGTGCTGCGGGCGGCGGACGAGGTGGCCGAGGTGGCCCCGGACCACCGCGAGGTGCGGAACATGAAGGCCCGCGCCTGGGCCGCGCTGCAGGGCGGCGGGGGGAACGGGGTGCCGGCCCCGTCGTCGCACGTCGGCGACGTGGTCGAACTGGCGTGGTCACCGACGCGGACGATCGATCCGGCGCCGTTCGTCTCGACCAAGTCGTACCCGATCGCTCGGCCGGTGTCGGCGGTGGCGCAGCCGGTGTCGCAGATCAACCCGGTCAGTTCGCCGGGGGTGCCGGCCGGCCTGCCGAAGCGGTTCGTCCTGTGGATCGACGGGGTGGGCGGGTATTTGGTGTGCCTGAGCCAGCGGGTCGGGTTCGGGCAGGCGACGGAGAACGGGCCGGTGGACGTGCCGCTGTTCGCCGACGTGTCCCGGCTGCACGCCGAACTCACCCGCGACGGCGAGGGGTATGTGCTGGAGTCCGGGCGGGAGGTGGCGGTGAACGGGCGGGCGGCGACGCGGGCGGTGCTGGCCGACGGCGACCGGGTGACGCTCGGGTCCACCTGCCAGTTCGTGTTCCGCCTGCCGGTGGCCATCAGCCCGTCCGCCCGGCTGGAACTGGTGAGCGGGCACCGCCTGCCGCTGGCGGTGGACGGCATCCTGCTGATGGCCGAGAACCTGATCCTCGGGCCGGAGGCGGCGGCGCACGTGCCCATGCCGGACGCGGCCGGGAACGTGGTGCTGTTCCGCACGCGGGACGGGCTGGGCATCCGCTGCCCGGGGGCGTTTCAGATCGACGGCCGGCCGCACAAGGACCGCGGCGGGCTGCCCATCCCGTGCTGCGTCACCGCCGACACCTTCAGCTTCACCGCCGAACCCGTCGGCCCGCGGGTGTGAAGCCGGCGAGCCGGGAGCGTG
>JALHQU010000317.1 GCA_022841795.1 Fimbriiglobus sp. | reverse complement strand
GCCCCGGCCGCCCCGGCCGCCCGGGCGGTGCCGCCGCCGGCCGTCGCCATGCCCGAGCCGGGCAAGGGGTGCAACGACTGCCCGAAAGAGGAGGAGCCGGCCGCCCCGGAGGAGAAGTTCCTGCTGCAGAAGCTGCTGGAGTGCAGCCCGGCCGGCCAGTGCCTGGCCGAACGCGGGTGGAAGGTGTACGGGTGGACGCAGGGCAGCTACAACGCCAGCTCGGCCAGCCGCAGCAACCTGCCGGTGCCGTTCATCGACCGGGCGAACCAGTTCTCGCTCAACCAGAACTGGCTGCACGTCGAGAAGGCGATCGACACCAGCAAGCAGGAGTACCAGTGGGGGATGGGGGCGGACCTGATCCTGCCCGGCACGGACGCCCGGTTCACCATCGCCCGCGGGCTGGGGGACGAGCAGATCCGCCGCGGCGACCTGTACCCGATCGACCTGTTCCAGGCGTATGTGGACATCTTCAGCCCGAACATCGGGCCGAGCGGCACCACCTTCCGCCTCGGGAAGTTCGCCACCCACTGTGAGTACGAGGTGGTGCAAGGGATCAGCAACCCGTTCATCAGCCGGTCGTACCTGTTCCAGTACAACCCGTTCACCCACACCGGCGTGAACGCCATCACCCCGCTGAACGACGACTGGACGGTGGCCAACGGGGTGGTGCTCGGGAACGACAACTTCATCGACCCGGCCGCCCGGCTGACGTACATCGGGCAGGTGAAGTGGGCGCCAAAGGACGGGAAAACGTCCGCCCTGTTCAACGTGTCGGTGACGAACCCGCGGTTCAACGCGGCCGAGAACTTCGCCTTCTACAACGCGTACAACCTGCAAGTCACCCGCAAGCTGACGGACAAGCTCACCTACGTGCTGGACACCACCTTCTCGCACATGGACGCCATCCCCGGTGTCGGCTCGGCCAACTGGTACGGGTTCGTCAACTACCTGTTCTACCAGGTGTCCGACAAGGTGACGTGGAACAACCGCTTCGAGATGTTCGAGGACTCGAAGGGGGTCCGCACCGGCGCCGCCGGGCTGTACACGGCGGTCACCACCGGGCTGACGTGGAAGCCGATGCCGTGGCTGTACGTCATGCCCGAGGTGCGGTACGACACGCACTCCCGCGGTCGCCCGTTCGAGGGCGACACCGACCTGTTCACCGCCGCCATCGGCGCCATCGTGCGGTGGTAAGTGGTATTCGGTGAACCCCGACGGCGAGGGAGGGGGTGGTGTTCAATCACCCCCTCCCTCGCCGTCGGGGTTCACCTGCTTAGTGCTTCCCGAACTGCCCGCCCCGCAGCACGTTACGAAATTCCGACACAAATTGCATGTCTCACGTTGACAATTGCCGACGACCGGGCGAATATGCACCCCGACGGCAACTCGAAGCCACATCAGGAGGTCGCCCATGTTCGACAGAAATTCGTTCCGGCCGCAACTCGAACGGCTCGGCGACCGCGACAACCCGTCGTACCTCTGGGATCCGTTGCCCGGCCGCCCGCCGGTGTCTGGGGACGCACTCAACTGGGTGGTGCTCGATCCCGGTGGAACCACCGGCCGGCGGGCGTACATGGTCGAAGTGCCCACCTCCGACGGGATGATCTTCGGGGCGTACATCCCGCAGACCACCGTGTACCAGTACGGGCAGCCGCCGCAGACCATCCCCGCCCACTGGGCCACCTCCGCGGACTGCATCCTGACCCAGGTGCCGTCCATCACGCGGGACGGGCTGCCGTACTTCCGTGGCTTCACCGCCCTGAGCACCTACGTCGGCGAGATCGACCTGCGGCAGACCGCGGTGATGGATGAAGTGGTCATGCACGGCGGGCGGCTCAAGCAGAACGACGCGACCGCGCTGGGCGGGTCGAACCCGAACGCCGGTACCCTGCGGGTGGACATGAACCTGAACTGGACGGACGGGACGCTGAACAGCAATACGACGGACGGGTTCATCAACCTGTCCCCGCACGCCGCCGGCCTGATCCACCCGGTGGACGGGAACGACGGGGACGTGGACCTCGGCTCGACTCTGACTCAACTGGCCCACCTGGACACCACCACCGAGGGCGGTGAGTTGGTGATCGAACCCGGCACCGTCAACCTGAAAGACGGGAAAGGGTTCGTCGTCCAGAAGGGGCGGAGGCTGAGGTGCGCCCCGGTGCCGTGGAACTACAGAGACATCACCGGGGAGATCCGGATCAAGGACCAGAAAGACCCCGTCACACCCGACGACGGCGTTCTCAAAGTCGAAGGCGATGCGAAGTTCATCATCCAGCCGAAAGACCGGCCGCAACTCAACCTCGGGAAGGCGGTCGTCAAGATCGACGGGCCGAACCCGGTGGTGGACAACGCCGGGTCGGTCACACTCGTGGACCGGGCCGAGCTGCTGTTCATCCTCGACGAAACCAAGGCGGCGCCCCCGAACCCCGCGAACCCGGCCCCCGGCGTCTGGCAACACGACCCCGGTGCGGGCTTCCTCGCACCCTCGCTGTCCGTCGAAGCCGGGTGCTTCATCACCTGTGGCAAGAGAGCGCAGGTGATGATCGAGACGGGTGGCCTCATCCTCACCGAACGGCGGGACGCGGCTGGGGAGCCGACGACCTCCAACCAGCCTCCGATCACCATCTCCGGGGAGAAGGAAACGGACGGAGTCGTGACCCTGATGCAGGCGGCCCTGCTCACCCACCAAGACCCGAAGGTGCCGCTCCAGCTGGTGATCAACAGCAAGAAAGGGAAGGCGATCAGGTCGTCCGGCCAGATCGAACTGTCCCTCGTGCGCGGCGATGCGACCAAGAACGATCAGATCAAGACGGACGGGCGGATCCAGCTAAACACCGGCTCGAAAGTGGTCATGAAGTGGTTCAAGGACGAAGGGTTCCTGCCGCAGGTCAACGACTTCTGGAAGTTGATGGATAGCAGTTACGCCGACCCCATGGGCGTGGACCCCGCGATTAGTGACAACTCCACCCCGGAATTCCCTCCCTTACACGTCGGCGTGAACGGCGTGGACGAGGAGCTCCTGGTCTACGAGACGAGTGCGGACAACAAGGAACTCTGCCTGATCGTCGAGCGGCGATAACCCCTTCGCGAGCGGGTGCGGCCGGGTGGCCCGCCCGCGTTCCTCATTTCGGAGGCTCGGATGGGAACCCGGCCCGCGCTATACTCCGCTCTCCTACTGATGCTGGCCGTCACCTCCGGGACGGCCCAAATGCCGCCGGTATTGAACGTGCGAAAGATCGAGGAGCCGGTGGCGTGTACCTCCTACACCGGGGTGGTGGATAAGATCGACGACGACGAAGTTTCTGTCGTGGTGCAGGTGAGAAACGGCATCACGAAGACGCACACGCTCGTGCCCATCGACCGACTCCGCGAGGGGGGGTATATCCACGAACACTACAACGGCGAGAACGCTTACCTGTGGAAGGACATCAAGAAGGGTGACACGGTGAGATTGGCCGCGCTCCGGGACGACGGGGACGGGAAGATGTACTGCCTTCAGGTTAGTATCCGCCGCCGACCGGGGTGCAAACTGCCGCCGAGCCAGAACCCGAAGGAGGACTCCAATTATAACGCCAACCGCCTGTTGAACGACATCGAGAACGGGGAGGACGTGAGCGACGAGGAGTTGCTCAAGGAGTGGCCCCCGCATTTCAACACGGACAAGAAGGTACACAGGCCCGGCGGGCTGTACGCAGGAAAGTATAAGGAGATGCTGGACGCCAACCGCAAGCGGATCGCCGAGGAGAAGGAGAAGAAAGAGAAGGAGCTGAAAGCCAAGTCCATCGACAAGAAATAGTGCCGGGGCCGGGCACGCTCCCCGTTGGCTCGCAGCTACAAGATCGCCTTCACCACCTCCCCGCGGGTGACTGGCAGCGGTCGCCCGAGGGTGTCGTGCATTTCGGCGTCCGGCGGGAGGCCAAGGGTGTGGTACACCGTCGCCGTCAGGTCTTGCGGCCGCACCCGGCCGTCTTTCGGGAACGCGGCGATCTTGTCGGACGCCCCGTACACCACCCCGCCCTTCACCCCGCCGCCGGCCAGTGCCACGCTGAACACATTCCCCCAGTGGTCCCGCCCGCCGGCCGGGTTGAACTTCGGCGTGCGGCCGAACTCGCCCATCCAGATGACCAGCGTGTCGTCGAGTAACCCGCGGTCGGCCAGGTCGTCGAGCAGGGCCGAGTACGCCGCGTCCAGGACGGGCATGAGCGCCTTCACCCCGTCGGTGTTGCGGGTGTGCGTGTCCCAGTGGCCGTTGTTCGGGGCGTTCGGCACGCGGGACCAGTTCACCCGCACCAGCCGCACCCCGGCCTCCACCAGTCGGCGGGCGAGCAGGCAGCTCTGGCCGAACCGGGTGCGGCCGTAGCGGTCCCGCAGCTTCGGGTCTTCGCGGGTCAGGTCGAACGCCGCCTTCGCCGCCGGCGAGCCGATCAGGTCCGCCGCCTGCTGCACCCGCGCCGAGTGAACGCTCGCCGCCGACTCCAGCCGGGCGAACCGGGCGTCCATCCGCTCGCGGAGCGTCTGCCGCTGGGTGAACCGCTCGGCCGACACCTCCGTCGCCAGGCGCAGCCCCTCGATGTCGAACCCGGCCGCGCTCGGGTCGCCGTTCAACAGCCACGGGTCGAACGCCCGCCCCAGGAACCCGGCGTCCTGCCCCGGCCAGGTGATGTTGCCGTCGTTCGCCGCCTGCTCCGGCAGCGTTACTGCTGATGGCATCCCGTGCCGGTCCGGGATGAACCGCCGCACCACCGCCCCCATGCTCGGGTAGTCGTTCGGCGCGCCGGGCTTCACGTTCTCCACGCTGGTGGGGGCGTGCGGCACGCCGGTGGTCATCGCGTACCCACTGGACGAGTGCGCGTGGTCCCCGGTCTGCACCGCCCGCAGCACGGCGATACGGTCGGTGCGTTTGGCCGTGTGCGTCATCGTCTCGCCCACCCACAGGCCGGGGGTGGCGGACGGCATCGGTTTCAGGTCGCCGCGGTATTCGGGCAAGGAGTCGGGTTTCGGGTCCCACGTCTCCTGTTGCGGCGGGGCGCCGAGCAGGAACAGCAGGATGACCGACTTGGCCCGCTTCGGCTTCGCCGACTCGTTCGCCGTCAACAGCCGCGGCAGCGTCAGACCGAACGCGCCGAGGCCGCCGACGGTCAGCCAGTCGCGGCGGGTCAGGGGGTGGGGGAGGGAAAACATGAGGCTCGCGGCGGGAGAAGCCGGGGTCGGCACTGGCGGCCGGGTGGGAGGGTTGATTATGATCTCTCATCACAGGCGTGTAAACACGCTTTCCGGTGGCCGGGAGAAGACCTCACCCCCTAGCCCCCTCTCCCTGCTTCCTGAGCCGGTGGCTCAGGCGGGAGAGGGGGAACCAGACCAAACCCTCTCCCAGGTTGACCGACAGGTCAACCGTCCGGGAGAGGGTGGCACGCGAAGCGTGCCGGGTGAGGTCTTCTTCCGCCACCGGCCTGCCCGCCCCCGCCCGTTCCGGGCACCTCTCTGTCCGAGGACACCATGCTCCGCCGGTACTTCCTTTTCGCCGTCCTGCTGACGGCCCCCGCTCTTGCGGCTGACCCGCCGAAGGGGTTCACCACCCTGTTCAACGGCAAGGACTTC
>JALHQU010000316.1 GCA_022841795.1 Fimbriiglobus sp. | reverse complement strand
CCGCCGAACCCGCCGCCGAACGGGTTGCCCCCGCCACCGCCGAACCCGCCGCCGAACGGGTTGCCGCCCATTCCGCCGCCGAACGGGTTCTGCCCGCGGTTGCCGAACCCGCCCTGCTGGGTGGCCGGTTGCCGGCCGGCGAGGGTGTCCACCAGGTCACGCACCACCACCGGCGACACCCCTTCCAGGTCCTTCGAGGTGAGGATGGCCGTCACCTCGCCGCTGTCCTTGGTCGCCTTGTCCAGCTCCTCGCACAGCGCCTTCACCTCCTGGTAGATCGGCTCGGTGCAGTTCACCACCACCCAGTTGGTGTCGATGTCGTAGTCCACGCTCAGGGCGGCCGGCTGGGCGGCCTGCGGCTGCTGCGGCAGGAACGGGTTGAACCCGGCCGGCTGCCCGCCGCCCCGCTGCCCGCGGCCGGTGTAGTTGGCGAACACGTTCCGGATGGTCACCACCATCTCGGACGCCTTCGAGTGCTTCAGCCGGATCACCCACGTCTTGGACACGCCCCCTTCCGGCGGGTCGTCGTTGTTGATCGCCTTCTTCAGCAGGTCCTTGATGGTGATCAGGTCGAGCTCGCTGGCCTTCACCACGATGAGCGAGTTGCTCGTCTTCTCGGCCACCACCCGCACCCGCCCCTTGGTCGGGTCGGTCGGGGCGGACGCCCCGCCGCCCAGCTGGCCGAGCAGGGCGAGCGGGTTCAGGTTGAACCCGCCGCCGCCCTGCCGCTGCTGCTGCTGACTCTGGGTGGGGCCGTTGAACACCTCGGTGATCACCTTGGCCGCGTCCTCGGCGGCCACGTTCTTCAGCCGGATCACCTCGTACCGCTCGGTCGATTTGTTCGCGTTCGCCGTGTTGTACACCGCCATCAGCTCGTACGCGAGCTGCACCTTCTTCGGGTCCTCGCCGGTGATGATGATCTTGTTGCCGATCACGTTGAACATCACGTCCGGCTTCTTCTCCGGGTCGGCCAGGGCCGGCCCGCCGGGCTGCTGGTAGCTCGCCTTCAGGGAGCGGTTCGGGCTGATCGCGGAGGGGGCGGCAGCCCCCGGGCCCATCGGCGGACCGCCCGGCCCCTTGTCCGGGGTCTTCGGCGGCTCCGGCTTCTTCGGGGCGTTCGGGTTGTTCACCTCGGCGTTCACGCCCATCTTCTTCATCAGTTCGGCCAGGTGTTCGGCCAGGGCGGCCGAGTTGGCGTTCGAGATGGTGATCTCGCGGACGTTCGGGTTGCCCGCCAGCCCGCCGCCGCCGGCGACCGGCACGTGGTTCGCCCGGATGAAGTCCTCGGCCTGCTTGATCAGGTCCGGGCTGCCCCGCAGCACGATGCCCGGCTCGCCGTCCGCCCGCGCGTCGGCGACCAGCCCGTTGGCGATGGCCGACTTGACCGACGCGGCCAGGGCGGCCACCTGCATGGCGTCCATGGTCGCCGGCAGCGACACCACCTTCGTCTCGACGCTCGGGGTGGCGCTCGGCGGGTGCTTGAAGAACTCCTGGATCTCCAGGTGGTCGGCCATGTACCCGTACACGTTCAGCTCGTTCGTGCCGATGGCCAGCACCTTCACGTTCGACCCCTTGAACCGCGGGTCTTCCATCAGCAGCTTGCCCATCGCCTCGGCGGTGCCGGTGCGGACGGTGTACGGCTTCCACACCGGCTCCCCGCCGGTCGGCCGCGGCTCCTCGCCCGGGCCGCCCTTGTCGATCTCCTTCACCAGCTCCTTGGCGGCGTTGATCTTGTCCACCGGCCCGGTCATGGTGATCACGTTCTGCTTGTCGTCCACGGTGATGTTCACGCTGCGGAACCGGCGGGCGTCCGGCCGGGCGGACTGCTGCATCTGCGGGGACATGCCCCGCCAGTCGCCGCCGCCGCCGAACCCGCCGCCGCCGAACTGGGGCATGGCCCCGGCCGACCCGGTGGTCACGTCGGTGGTGCTGTCCTTGAGCAACCCGCGGAGGGTTTCGGCCACGTAGCTGGCCCGCTTGTATTTGCAGTGGTGGGTGTGCTGGTCGCCCTTGTCGTCGATGATCTGCTTGACCAGCGTCTGCACCGACCGCACGTTCGCCGCCTTGTCCAGCACCAGCAGCTTGTCCGTGCCGAACGCGCTCACCACGCCGAACGGGCTGAGCAGTTGCCCAACCTGCGACCGCACCTCGTCCGCCTGTAGGCTGACCAGCGGCAGCACCATCTGCACGATCTCGGTCTTGCCCCGCTTGGCCAACTCCTCGGCCGTCACCGTCTGGACGTGCTGCTTGTACTCCTTGGCGATGTTCACGTCCGCCGGCACGGTGCTGAACGACATGGACTTGCGGAGGATGACGAACTTGTCCAGCTCCAGCCGCTCGTTCAGCAGGTCGATCAGCTCGCCGAGGGTGTACTTCTTCCCCGCCGGCGGCTTGAGCGTGACGCTGCCGGTCGGCTTGTCCTTGGTGATGTACATCAGCCCGGTTTCTTTCTCCAACTGCTCGAACACCTTGCTCCACTCGGTGTTGTCGTACTTCACGTCGTACAACTTCTCCGTGACCTCCGGCTTCTTCTCCCCGTTCGGCACCGGGGGCATCGGGGCGGCCTTGGGCGGGTCGGCCGGCGGAGTTTGCGCGACCACGCCGACGCCGACGCCGGCGGCGACCACGACCGGCAGCCAGCGGCGGAGCGTGGACCACGGCGACGAGGTGCGAACCGACCCGGAGTGGCGCGGAGCCATGCTATTCCCCCCAATGAGATCGGAGCGCGTGTTGGCGGTCCCCACGGCCGGTTGCCCGGCCGACGCCCACGACCCGATCCCGAGACTGTTCCGCGAAATCGGTGGGCTGATACCCTCAGGATAAACTCGCGGCAACCGGAAATGGTGAACCGAACGAAATTTTTAATGCTTTCAGAAGTTCGCCAGGTTGCCCGACTTGGCTGGGTGAACCCCAACCGCAAGGTCGGGGGGTGCGGGGGTGACTGACTCGCACCCACGGCCCTGGCGGGCCGGGTTCACCAGATCGGCACACGGAGTGTGCCGACCACCTTACTTTACTTCTCCACCGTGGCGGACACCGCGGCCGGGGCGGTGTCGGTCGCCGCCCGGTCGAGCAGGCTGGTCTGCGCCCGCCGCACCGCCGTCTCCGCCTCCTTCCCCTTCAACTCGACGATCTTGCTCAGCGGGTCGCCGTGGTTCCAGCGGTAGATCTTCTCCGGCCGCGGGGCGGTGACGGCCAGCCCGCCGAGCAGCGCCGCTTCCGGGGCGGGCGGGGGCAGCGGCCCCCGCCGGGTGGCGGACGGGGCACCGCCGCCGCCGTTGCGGGGGGGGGTACGGCCGGGGCCGTCGAATGCCGCCGGGCTGTCGCCCGCCGCCTTCGCCAGTTCGGCCAGCCCGCTCGGCTTCTCGCCGACGACGAGCGCGTCCCCGTCCAGCCCGTACACGCGGAAGTTGTGCTTGGTACTCATCGTGTACTTGGCGATCTCCAGCTTGTCGTCCCATCGCTCGAGCTGCGTCTTCCGCTTGGTCGGGTCGATCTTGTGCGCGTTGAACTCGAACTTCTTCACCACCGCCGCCACCCGCTCCCCCCTCTGCGCCAGCGAGATCTCGTAGTCCTCGTTGTTGAACTTGTCGCGGATGAGCAACTGCACCGTCTCCTCGGTGCCCTCGGTGGTGCCGAACTTGGTGGAGTAATAGATCTCGGTCGAGCGGTCCGGCTTGGGCGGCTCCACCTTCACCGGCGGCGGCTTCTTTTCTTGCGGCGGGTCGGGCACCGGCAGCGAGCCGTGGAACGGGTCGCGGGCGGCGATCAGCAGGTAGTCCCGCGGCGGCTTGTTCGCCAGCAGCGGCTCGAACTCGGGCGGCACCACCGACCGGCCGGCGGACGGCGTCTGCTGCATGGCCCACAGACCGGCCCCGCCGAGCACCGCCACGTTCTCGGTCGGGATGCTGAGCAGCACCTTGCGGGCCGGGGTGCCGTTCAGGATGATCGCCTCGATGTGGATGTTCACCGTCAGGTCGGTCCGCTGGGTGAACCAGCGGTCGTCCTTGCCCAGGTCGATGGCGCCGTCCCGCTTCAGCTCCAGGAAGGTGACCTGGTGCAGCAGGTTCAGCCGGTAGAACCGCTTGAGGAAGTCGGTCACCACCTGCAGGCTGGCCCGCTTCATGCCGATCTTGAACGCCAGCCGCTGGTACGCCAGCGTCTTGTCCTTCGGGTCGGTCGGGTTGACGAACGGGATGCCGGTGGTGTTCTTCGACTTGGCGTCGTCGTGGTCGAGGGTGAACCCGGCCGGCACGTTCGACTCTTGCAGCAGCCGGTACAGGACGGCGTCGTACTCCTGGCGGGCGAAGTCTGCCCCCCCGCCGGGCAGGCTCCGCTGGTGCAGTTCGTTCAGCCGGCGGCTGTTCCGCAGTTCCACCCCGGCCTTCGCGTCCTCCAGCCCGTCCACCTCGTCTTGCAGGGCCGTCACCTGTCGCTGCTTCTCCAGCACCGGCTTGGCCACCAGCGCGTACGCGGCGTACCCCACCCCGCCGAGCAGCAGGACGCCGAGGACGAGCACCATCAACCGTTCACGCTGATTCACTGGTTGTTCTCCCACTCCGCGTCCGGGTCAACCGGCGGCGGCTTCGGCGCTTCCGGGAACTTGACGGTCAGTTGGCGGGTGTACTCGGCCGGCGGCTTCTTCATCACGTCGGCGGTGATGGTGAACTCTTGGGTGCCGCCGGCCGTGGCGCCGAACCCGAGCTGCGGCCGTTGGTACGTCTTGTCGTCCTGGATGAAAAACTCCTTCAGCTTCTCCGGCAGGGTGGAGTTCGGGGCCACGTACACCAGCCGGATGGTGCCGGCCGGCTTCTTCTCCGCCGGCTTGGCCGCCATCACCGCCGGCTTGGCACCCGGCAGCCCGGCCGCGGCGGGGGCGCCGGCCGGCTTCGGGGCGGCCGCCTGCCCCGGCTTCCGCTGCTCCACCTTCGGCTCCGGGATGCGGGCCTCGAACTCCTTCAGCCGCATCTTGTCCGGGTCCGGGTTCATCACCGCCACGTTGTACAGCTCGTCCAGCCACACCACGCTGCGGTCGCGGAACTCGTCGGCGGCGGCGATGCGGGCGGTGTCCGCCTGCTGCGCCTTCAGCGCCTCCTGGGCGCCCTTCTTCCGCTCGCTCAGCTTCGCGATCTTGCCGTCCAGCGAGTTGTGCATCACCTTCGACCCGGCGAACGCCCCGCCGCCGAGCACCAGCAGGGCGACCAGCCCGAGCAGCCCCCGCGAGCGGACCTTGTTCGGCTCGGCCCGCGGCTGCCGCGGGGTGACGAAGTTGACCGCCAGCCCGTGCCCGCGGGCGGCCAGCAGCCCGACCGGGCCGACGAACCGCCCCCGCAGGGCCACCGGCACGCCCTCCGCGGCCAGCCCGCCGAGCGGGTCGAACGGGTACACCGGCACCGGCAGGGTGGCGTCCAGCCGGGCCGCCCAACTGCCCCCGCCGGCGTGCCCCTCGGCCAGGTAGATGGCCTGGAGCGGGGCCTTCGGGTGGCCGGCGGTGTACCCGGCCAGCGACCGCTTCACCTCGCCCACCAGCATGGCCTCGCTGCCCAGCGCCGCCGCCGACACCGACCGGCTGTACGTCAGCCGCTGGTGGTCGGCCACCACGAACTCGCCGCCCCCCTCCCACAGGCTGAGCACCGCCACCGCCCCGTTCGGGTCGTCCGGCGGGGGGACGGCGTTCGTCGCCGCGGCGGCGCGGGC
>JALHQU010000315.1 GCA_022841795.1 Fimbriiglobus sp. | reverse complement strand
ATCCGCCCGGTCCACCTGATGGCCGGCATCGCCTTGTGGGACTACTGCGAGCGGTCGGTCAACTGTGTGTTCGGCGACCGCACCGGCAGCCCGGTGGCCGACGAGGTGCGGGACTTGCTACGGGCGGCCCCGGCCGGGCTGACGCGGTCGGAACTGGTGTCCGCCCTCGGTCGCCACACCCACGGCGACCGGCTGACGCAGGCACTGCTGAGTCTGGAAGGGGTGGGGCTGGCCCGCCGGGGGGAGAAGGAGGACACAGGCGGTCGGCCGGCCGAGCGGTGGTTCGCCACCAACCGCCCGGGGGTGGGTTCGCCGCTGATGGCCGTCGCCCGCGGCCTGTTCGCCGCGTCTCCGAGCTGCGATGTAAGCGACGAAAGCGGCGAAAGCCCCGCACCACCTGATCCAGTCCCGGCCTTTGGTCGCTTTGACCGCATTGGTCGCACCGCGGAGGTAATCGAGGCGGGAACCGCCGTCTCGTCCGCCGCTGCCGGCTCACCACCTCCGTCGCCCGACCCACCGCCGGTGTGGGACGACCCGGACAGGTTGTTCGCCCTGGTGAAGTCACGCGGGTGGACGTGGCCGCGGGTGTGCGAGTGGCTGGGGGTGCCGAAGGCCGTGTTCTTCGACCTGTCGTCGGACCAGCGCCGCCGGGCGGTCGAGCACCTGGAACGCCTCACCCCGGCCGACAACAAGACCAGTACCAAGTAGTCCCCGGCCGCGACGGCCGGATTGTTCCTGCCGTCATTGATCGACTGAAGCTGACACCGTACCCTCAACCCGCCTTCGGGCAAGTGTCCGGTGCAGGGTGGACGTGAGACACCATCCCTGCCGGCGCCGCCCGTCTCACCGAAGGAACCCCCGATGGCCAGCATCTCGAAGGATCCGAACGGCAACGTGTGCGTCCAGTTCGTCGGCGGGGACCAGCGCCGCCGGTCGATCCGGCTGGGCAAGATCACCAGCAAGACGGCGAACGAGATCAAGCTGAAGGTGGAGCACCTGAACGCGCTGGCCGTGGCCAAGCTGCCGATGGACGCGGAGACGGCCCGCTGGGTGGCCGGCATCGGCGACGACTTGGCGAAGAAGCTGGCCGCCGTCGGCCTGATCCCGCCGCGGCAGACGGCCCGGGCGGGGGTGTTTCTGGCCGCCTGGCTCGCAGACAAGGAGGCGGCCGGGTTCAAGCCCACCTCGATCGTGGCGTGGGGGCAGACGGTGGCCGAACTGACCACCATGTTCGCTCCCCGCCCGCTGGCCACCCTCACCCACGCCGACGGGGAGGCGTTCCGCGACCGGCTGAAGGGCCGGGGGCTTCGCCCCACCACCGTTCACAAACGCCTCACCCACGCCAAGGGGATGCTGGAAGACGCGGTGCGGCTGGGCCACCTCACCGCCAACCCGTTCCGGCACGTCCGCCAGCGGCCGGGCGACCCGTCCGAACGCCGTGCCTATGTGCCGGTTAGCGACACGGTGGTGGTGATCGACCACTGCCCGAACGTGTGGTGGCGGCTGCTGGTGGCCCTCGCCCGGTTCGGCGGGCTGCGGACCCCGAGCGAGCCGTTCTCCCTGACGTGGGGGGATGTCGATTGGGAGCGAAACCGGCTGAGCGTGGCCAGTCCGAAGACCGAGCACGCCGGCAAGGCCCACCGGGTGATCCCCCTGTTCCCGCTGTTGCGGCCTCACTTGGAGGCGGCGTTCGACGCGGCGGAGGAGGGCACGACCTATATCTTCCCCGAGGAGTACCGCCGCCGCGGCATGGGGAAGCGGGGGTGGAACGGGGCGAACCTGCGGACGACCTTCGGCAAGGTGATCCGGCGGGCGAAGGTGGAGCCGTGGCCGCGGCTGTGGCACTCGCTGCGGGCGAGTTGCGAGTCCGACCTGGCCCAGAGCTTCCCGCTGGCGGTGGTGGCGAAGTGGCTGGGGAACACGCCGTCGATGGCGCTGCGGCACTATGTCGATCCGACCGACGCCGCGTTCGTGGCCGCCGCCAACTGGACCCCCGGCGCTGCACCGGCGCTGCAAAAAGCGGTGCAGTCTACGGCGGACCCGGACGGACTGGCACAGACACAGGAGCGGGGTGAAGCTGAAAAGTCAGCGATTTGTCCGCCCCAGCCGGTGCTAGTCTGTTCAGATCTGGACATCCGAATGGACCCGCCGGGAATCGAACCCGGACTTCCGCCATGCCATAGCGGGGTCATCCCGTTAGACCACAGGCCCGAAGTCGAGTGGAACCGCGGGGAGTTGCACCCCGATCTCCCGCGTGCGAGGCGAGCGTCCTCCTGTTGGACGACGATCCCGTGGGGAAGGAACAAGGAACAAGTGAGAAGGAACAAGTGGAGCCGGCCGGCTTCTTTTTTGTTCCTTGATACTTGCTCCTTGTCACTTCCCGAGTGACCGGGGTGGGAGTCGAACCCACACCCATCAGGTTCTCGGCCTGACCCCTCTACCAGTTGGGGTACCCGGTCGTTGTGTTCTGCTCGCTCCGCGAGCGGGTTCCGAAGACCGCTCGCGGAGCGAGCAGAACACGAGTTGCAGACCCGGGAGTCGAACCCGGCCTCCAGGCTTATGAGACCCGAACGGGCGCCGGCCCGTCTGCAAGTCGAGTGGTGACGGTGGGAGTCGAACCCACACTGCACGGCTTCTGAGACCGCGGCCTCTACCAGGTTGGGCTACATCACCGAGCGGGGAAGTAACAAGTGAAAAGGAACAAGGGACAAGTTGAAGACCGCCTGTCTTCTTTGTTCCTTGCTACTTTCTCCTTGTCACTTCCCATTGACCCGTGCGGGAGTCGAACCCGCGTCACCAGCGTGAGAGGCTGGCGTCCTGAGCCGCTAGACGAACGGGCCGTCGTTCTCGTGGCACCGGCCGCCGGCCGGTGAGTGCGTCGGGCAGGGATCGAACCTGCTGAGCCACGAAGGGCACCTGCTTTACAGGCAGGCTGGCATCCCAGTGCCGTCCGACGCATTCGCTCCAGTAGCACGGATGGGATTCGAACCCACACTACCCCAAGGTTTGAGCTTGGGAGCTGTACCAGTTCGCTTACCGTGCCGTCGTCCAGCGCCCCTGGCGGGATTCGAACCCGCGACCTCCACCTTGACAGAGTGGCGAGCACTCCTGGCTGCTCCACAAGGGCATACTTCATCCACGTTCGAGAGCGCCCGGCGGGAGTCGAACCCGCTCATCCGCCTTGGCAAAGCGGCAGGCCAGCCGTTACATCACGGGCGCGCGTGTCGTCGAAAGCCCCCGGCAGGAGTCGAACCTGCGCGGCCGTCTTACCAAGACGGCAGGCTGCCGTTACATCACAGGGGCGAACGCCAGTGTCCCCGCCAGGAATCGAACCTGGTCTTCAACCTTCGGAGGGTCGCGTGCGGTCCGGCACACCCCGAGGACGGCAAGAGCACCTGGCGGGAATCGAACCCGCAACTCCGGTTTGGAAGACCGGCGCGTTCCCGGCTACGCCACAGGTACGTTCAACAGTGAGGCCCGAGGGACTCGAACCCTCACACCCGGTTTAAGAGACCGGAGTGCTGCCACTAACACCTGAGCCTCTTTGGGCCAAGTAACAAGTGACAAGGAAGAAGGAACAAACGGGGCCTACCCGCCTGAGTTTTGTTCCTTGTTACTTCTTCCTTGCTCCTTGCCCTTGGCCATTCACCCGTGGGGGAGTCGAACCCCCTCTTCCGGATTGAAAGCCCGGCGGTCTAGCCGTTAACCCAACGGGCGGTGACACACAAAACGAAACCGGCCGGGGTTACCCCCGGCCGGCGTGTGTCGCCTGTGCCCGTCGGGGGTGGTCATCCGCTGTCGCCTTCGGCGTAGAGCTTCGCCGCGGCGGTATCGAGCCGTAGGCTCGTACCGCTCAAGCGGCCTTCGCCGCTCGTCCGCAGTTCGGTGCTCGCAACTCGCCGGGTCATGACTGAGGGACCGCTTTCGGTGGTTTCGGGTTCGCTCGGTTTCGGCGGCCGTCGCCGGTCGCCGCTACACTCACATAGACGCGGCCGACATCGGATGGTTCGCGGTTCGCGCCGATTTATTTGGAACCGACTTCCATGCCGGGTGACTTTCCGACCGACGAACGCCACACCCGCCGCGCGCTTGCGCTGGCCGGGCGGGGCCGCGGGTCCGTCGAGCCGAACCCGATGGTCGGGGCGGTGGTGGTGGACGCGGCCGGGGCGGTGGTCGGCGAGGGGTGGCACGAGCGGTTCGGCGGGCCGCACGCCGAGGTGAACGCCTTCGCCGCGGCGGGGGAGAAGGCCCGCGGGGGCACGCTGTATGTGACGCTGGAGCCGTGCTGCCACCACGGGAAGACGCCGCCGTGTACGGACGCGGTGCTGCGGTCCGGGGTGCGGCGGGTGGTGGCGGCGATGGCCGACCCGTTCCCGAAGGTGGCCGGCGGGGGAATCGGGTTGCTACGAGCAGCCGGATTGGACGTGACGGTGGGCGTGGGCGAGGCGGACGCATGGGAGTTGAACGCCCCGTATCTGAAGTTGCTCGCCACCGGGACGCCGTGGGTGATCGCCAAGTGGGCGATGACGCTCGACGGCAAGATCGCCACCCGCACCGGCGACTCGAAGTGGATCAGTGGCGAGGAGAGCCGGCGGCGGGTTCACGAGTTGCGGGGCAGGGTAGATGCGATCATCGTTGGCCGCGGCACGGTGATCGCCGACGACCCGCTGCTCACCGCCCGCCCGCCGGGGCCGCGGGTCGCGGCGCGGGTGGTGCTGAGTGCGAGCGGCGAATTGCCGGAGCGGTGTCAGTTACGGACGACGGCGCGGGAGGCGCCGGTGATCGTGTACACGACGGCCGGGAACGAGGGCAAACTGGCCGGGTGGGCGGCGGACGGGGCGGAGGTGATGGCGGTTAGGGTGGCCGACTCTCGCCGAGAGTCGGGTCGAGAAGAGTCGCTCTCGGCGAGAGCGACCCACCCTACCGAAATCCTGTCCGACCTCGGCCGGCGGCGGTTCACCAACATCCTGGTCGAAGGCGGGGCCGGCGTCCTCGGCTCGTTCCTCGACGCCGGTGCGATCGACGAGGCCCACGTCTACCTCGCCCCGAGGCTGGTCGGCGGGGCGGCCGCGCCGACGCCGGTGGGCGGGGTCGGCGTCGAGCGGATCGCGGAGGCATTTCAATTCGGGCGGACGGAAGTGGAAGTCGTCGGCGGCGACGTGTTCGTCCGCTGCCGCCGGGCGGTCACCAGTTGATTTCTCGTTCCCATGCTCCGCGTGGGAACGCACGGGCCGGACGCTCCGCGTCCGATTTTCATCCGCGACGCGGAGCGTCGCCCCCTCGGGTTCCCACGCGGAGCATGGGAACCAGAATGCCGGGCTGTCACTTGAACCAGATGGTGTCGGCCAGCCACTTGCCGTCCACCTCCACCAGCGTGGTGAGCGACCGCCCGTTCTTCATCTTCAGCTTCATCGTCTTCTTCCCGTCCTTGTCCTTGTCCGCCGTCACCGAATCCACCAGGTCGTCGATGGTCACGCTGTCGGCCTTCTTCTTGGCCGCCTTCACCACGTCGGCGGTGATCTTGTCCCGCTGCCGCTCGGTGAAGTGGTCCTTCAGCTTGTTCGCGTCCTCCTTCTTAATCAGCTCGATCTGCGCCTCGATCGCCTTGCGGGCGTCGGCCTTGTCGTCGGCACTGGCGACCCCGGCGGCGACGACGACGGCGAGAAACACGGCGGCGGTGCGGAACATGGGGGTACTCCTGGGAATGATGGGCGAGCCGTGTTTGTGGCGAGCCGGGAGCGTGAGCGACCGGAGGTGTGGAATCCTCCGGTCGCTCAC
>JALHQU010000314.1 GCA_022841795.1 Fimbriiglobus sp. | reverse complement strand
CCGCTCGGTCGTCATCCAGATGGGCAGCCCGGCGGCGGCTTTCGCCACCTCGTACAGCCCGAGCGACGCCACCAGCCCGATGGCGTACCCGGCCACCGCCAAATAGATCGCCTGCCACACCACGATCCGGAACAGGTAGCCGAAGCGGTAGCCCATCGCCTTCAGGGTGGCGTACTCGGGCAGGTGCTTCTTGATGTCCGCCACCATCATCTGGTACACGAAGATGCCGCCGACGGTGATGGCCAGCAGCACCCCGAAGTAGAAGAACTGCCCCAACGCGGTGCGGTTCACCCAGTAGTCCCGCTCGTACTCCTCGATCTCCGCGCGGGTGAACACCCGCACGCCTGGCGGCAGGGTCGCCACCAGTTCCCGCTTCACCGCCGCCGGGTCGGCGCCGGGGTCGAGCGTCACCAGCCCGAACGTGACCCCGTTCGACGGCGCCCGCAGGAACTCGCGGAACGTCTGCTCGTTGGTGAGCAGCAGGCCGGTGTAGCTGAACCCGGTGCCGGCGCGGAAGTACCCGCCGAGCGTGACCGCCTTGCCGTTCAGCTCGGTGCGGGTGCCGGGCGGCATGGCCGCCGGGTCGCCGAAGTCCGGCCGCGATTTGATGTCCAGCAGCACCTCGTCGATCCGCCCGAGCTGCGCCCGCTTCGCCGCCTGTTCTTCCGCGGTGGGGAACAGGCCGTCGCCGGGCGGGACGAACACCCGGTCCAGGTCGGCCGGGTCGATGCCGATGACGCTCAGTTGCCACCGCCGCCCGCCCCGCTCCGGGTCGCCCGTCGGGTTCCGCCACAAGGCGTTGCCGAGCAGCACCGGCCGCACGTCCGCCACCCCGGCCGCGGATCGCGCCTGGGCCAGCCGGTCGCGGTCCACCCACCCCGGCCGGCTGGCGTCGATGTACTCGCTGGACGTGAGCAGCACGTCGAACCGCATCTTGCCGTACAGCAGGGTGGCGGTGTTCTGCACCGCCCCGAAGAACCCGAGTTGCATGAACACCAGCACCACGGCGAACGCCGTGCCCACCACCGACACGGCCGTGCGGCCGGGCTGGTGCAGGAGGCTGGCGAGGGCGAGGCGGGAGGGTT
This sequence comes from Fimbriiglobus sp., assembly GCA_022841795.1. Taxonomy (GTDB): domain Bacteria; phylum Planctomycetota; class Planctomycetia; order Gemmatales; family Gemmataceae; genus JALHQU01. Next base: position 4,838 of record JALHQU010000314.1, on the reverse strand, counting down.
GCATGGGATTCGGTGAGGGGTGCGGGAATTGGTTGCGGTGGGCGGACGACCTCACCCCCCGGCCCCCTCTCCCTGTGACCCCGACCTGACGGTCGTGCGGGAGAGGGGGAGGAAGAGGGTGGTTGGTCTTCCGACCCTCTCCCGCCTCGCCGGAGGCGAGGGAGCAGGGAGAGGGTGGCGAGCGGAGCGAGCCGGGTGAGGTCTTGTGCCCGAAGCTTCCACCATCGGCTACCGCACCCCGGTGGGGTCGTCGGAATTACGGCGTCAACTTGACCCGCACCTGCAGCCCGATGAACTCCTTCGCCGCGTCCGCCGACGACGGGTCCAGGTCCACCTCCACCTCCACCACCCGGCGGTCGGCGTCCTCCCGCGGGCCGAGCGGGGTGAGTACGTTCTTCGACACCACCGTGGACACCTTCGCCGGGCCGCTCACCGTGCCGGTCAGCTTCTTGTCCCCGGCCAGCACGCGGGCGTCGATCTCCGCCTTCACGCTCCCCTTTTGCAGCCACTCCCGCACCCGCCCAACGTCGGATTCGTACACCTCGGCCACCACCGTCATCTTGCCCACGTCGGCGATCTGCACCACCGGCTGGGTGGTCAGCGTCTCGCCCGGTTTGGACAGGATGCGGACCACCTTGCCGGCGGTCGGGGCACGAAGCTCGCCGTCCTTCAGCTTCCGCTCGGCCAGTTGGCGGCTGGTCTTGAGCGTCTCGGACGGCACCTGGGCGAGCGCCCGGTTCGTCTCCGCCTCCACCGTCGCCTTCTTCGCCTCCACCGACTTGCCCGCCTCCTCCCGCGTCACCCGGATCTTCTCCTTCTGGGCGAGCGACGCCTCCTTCTCCGCCTCCGCCTGGGCGAACAGCGCCTGCACCTGCTCCATCTCCTGCTCGGACACGTTCACCCCTTCGGCCTTCGCCGCCCGCAGCCGGGCCAGCTCGGCCGACGCCCGCTTCATCTGCGCCTCCACCGCCTTCACCTTGGCGTCGATCGCCCGCGTGTCCTGCTCCACCCCCACCGTCGCCTGCTTCGCCTCGGCGTCGATGTCCGCCAGCTTGGCCACCTTGCTGGCGACGATGGACGCCCGCAGCGCGTCCGCCTCCCGGATCTGCGCGTCGAGCGATTGCAGTTGCAGCTTGCGGTCGGCCTCGCCGGACAGCACCCCGAGCGGCTGGTCGAGGGCCACCGTGTCGCCCACCTGCACCTTGAACTCCTGCACCCGGTCGCCGGGCGGGCCGTACACCGCCACCAGCCCGCCGGCCGGCTGGATGCGGCCGATGGCGTTCACCTCCGTGGCAGGCGATGAGGTGGTCGTGCCGCCGGTGCCCACCCCGGCGGTGCCGCCGGGCGAGCCGGGCTTCGGCCCGAACAGCAGGTACAACACCCCGGCCGCCAGCGCCGCGTTCAGCAGCAGGCTGAGGAGCAGGCCGGGACCGGTCTTGCCGGGGCGACGGAAAGCGACCCCACCCCCCGGCCCCCTCCCCGAACCGGAGAGGGGGGGAAAGAGGGGCTTTGTCTGATACCCTCTCCCAGCCCCGAAGGGGCGCCTGGGAGAGGGTGGCGAGACGCAGTCGAGCCGGGTGAGGTCTGCGAAGGCGACCCCAACCCGTGCCTCATTCCCGAAACCGGGGTGAGTGAAAGCCGACTGCCGACGGCCAACGGAGAGACGCATCGCCGCGAACCCTCTTCCCAGAAGTCGATCACTCAGGGTATCGTAAACCTGTCGGCCGCCACAATCCCGATCCGCCGCGTGCCCCCCATGCGCGTCCAGGTTCTGCCCGCCGGCCCGTGCCCCGGCCACGCCCTCACCGGGCTGCTGATCGACGGCGTTCTGGCCGTGGACGCCGGCCCTCTCGGCTCGTTCGGCCCGGTGGACGAGCAGGCGCGGGTGGCGGACGTGCTGCTCACGCACTCGCACATCGACCACGTCGCCGGCCTGCCGGTGTTCCTGGATAACGTGTACCGGGCGTGCCCGGACTGCCCGACCGTCCACGCCCTGCCCGAGACGCTGCACGCCCTGCAATCCGACCTGTTCAACGGCCGGCTGATGCCCGACTTCATCGGCATGAGCCGCACCATGCCGGCGTTCGTGAAGACGAGCGAGGTCCACCCGCACCGCCCGTTCGCCGTCGGCCGGTACACCGTCACCCCGCTGCCGGTGAACCACACCGTTCCCACCGTCGGCTACCTGATCGACGACGGCGAGACCGCGGTGGCGGTGGTGACGGACACGCTGCCGGTGCCGGAGGTGTTCGAACGGATCGCCCGCCGGCCGCGGCTGCGGGCGGTGTTCCTGGAGTGCTCGTTCCCGCGGCGGCTGGCCGACCTGGCGACGCTGACGCACCACCACGCGACCGACGACTTCCTGGCCGCCGCCCGCCGCCTCCCAGCGGACGTGACGGTGTACGCCATCCACATCAAGCCGCGGTACTGGGACGAGGTGACGGCCGAGCTGCGGGCGGCCGGACTGCCGAACGTGCGGATCGGCGAACCGGGGGCGGTGGTGGAGGTGTGAAGTGATCTGGCGAGCCGGGAGCGTGAGCGACCGGAGTTTTTATTGCTCCGGTCGCTCACGCTCCCGGCTCGCCACGACGCCCCGGCTCGCGGCACCTACTTGGGACGTGCGTCCGCCCGCCGGGTGCGGTACGCTGGGCATATCCGACGGCTCACGCGGGAGGCGGCGAAGTGAAGGCGTTCGCGTTCCGGCTGACGCCGGGGGACGATCTGAAGCGGGGGATCGTGGGGTTCGCCGAGCGGCACGGGCTGCGGTCGCCGGTGCTTCTCACCTGTGTGGGGAGCCTGACGCGGGTGGCGGTGCGGCTGGCCGGGGCGAGCGAGGTGCTGGTGCGGGAGGGGAGGTTCGAGATCGTGTCGCTGGTCGGGTGCGCCGATCCGCCGCGGGGCCACCTGCACCTGTGTGTCTCGGATGAGACCGGAGTTACGCTCGGCGGGCACCTGATGGACGGGTGCGTGGTGTACACGACGGCCGAGGTGGTGCTGGGCGAGTTGCCGGGGGTGGCGTTCCGCCGCCAGCCGGACCCGGCGACGGGGTACACGGAACTGGTGGTGGAGTAGCGGGGTGGTTCAGTGGGGCAAGTTTCCAACTTGCCACGGCACGGCATAGTGGCAAGTTGGAAACTTGCCCCACTCATCAAATACAACGGCGGGTGGCGCTCACGCACGACACAGCTACCCCTCTGGTCGTGCGGAGACAGCCACCCGCCGTTTTCCGGTGCTCGTCGTCCGTGACGGGCGATGTCCGAACCCCGCCGAGGGAGTTACACCTCGGGCGGGTGGGGTCTCACCCCACCTGGGCGGAGTGGTGTGAGACCGTGAACGACGAGTTATCAAGACTGGCGGGCTGGTGCGGTTTAAGGTCCGTACTCTCAGCCCTAACAGGCTTTAGACGCACACAGTACCAGACGGTTCCCGAATCGCCAGCAATTTTCCGGGGCCGAGCGTAAAACCCGACAACCCGCGGGCTAGTGGAAACCCCGACACGCCCCGATTTCAGCCCGCAAGTGCTATCCGATGGTCCTTCAGCGGGGCCGAACGGTGGTGTCGGGTGTGTATTCCACACCCCATCTATTCGGTATCCGATCCCGAATCGGCGATCAATCCGACACGGGACAATCGGTGCGATTTTTCCAGCACTGTCGGAGGGCGTCCGTCACGTCGTCGGGCAATTCGACAGCCCGCCACCGCACCGAGATTCCGCTCGGCAGTGGTAGCGGGCGGGCGGACGGGGTACATTAATCGGGTCCGGTTGCGCCCGTTCGCCCGGAGGTGTCCGCATGTCCCCCCGGTTCCTCTTCCCGCTCGCCCTGGCCGTCCTCGCCTCGCCCGCTCTGGCCGAACCGCCGAAGACGAAGACGCCGATGGCCGTGCAGTTCGTCGTCGCCACCCTCAAGGACGACCAGTTCACCTACGAGGTGACGCAGCCGACGACGGTGACGGAGTACGTGTCGCAACAGCAGCAGCAGGGCGGCAAACAGGTGACGGTGAACGTGCCGGTGACGAAGACGGTGGACGGCAAGCGGGTGATCGCCCGCCCGCTGAGCGAGCTGAAGGCGACCGGCACCACCGGCCAAGAGATCGCCCCGGCCGACCTGAAGGAGAAGCTGAAGGGCGGCGGGCCGGTGGTGCTGCTGGCCGGGCCGATCGGCGAGGAGTGGCGGGCGCTGTTCAAAACGGGGACCGTGTTCGTCGAACCGAAACGGTGAGGCGGCCGGCGTGTAACGACCCCCTCGGCCGGTGTGGTGCCCGCCGGCGGGGCGGGTACACTGTCTCGAAACCCGGAGCCTGCCATGCGCCGCGCCGCCGCCCTCCTCGCTGTCGTGTTCGCCCTGCCCGCGCTTGCCGCCGACCCGCCGAAGCCGGGCGGGGTGGTGCAGATGCTGGTGGCCAGGATCGACGGCGACAAGCTCACCTCCAGCACCAGCAGCACGATCCAGAAGGCCGTCACCGTGACGGACAAGGACGGCAACCCGAAGACCATCCAGGTGACGGAGACGATCACCACCACCACCGCCCGCGAACTGAAGACCCTGAAGGCGACCGACACCGACGACAAGGAGGTGTCCGCCGCCGACCTGAAGGCCCGGCTGAAGGACGGCGGGCTGGTGGTGTTCCTGGACGGCCCGCTGCCGGCCGAGTGGCGGAAGCGGTTCAAGAGCAGCGTGCTGTTCGTCGAGTACGCCGCCCCGAAGGACGACGAGAAGAAGTAACCCCCCCGGATGCTCTGTCGAAATGCTGGTCTGGCGTTGCCAGACCAGCGGGCCGCCACAGAGGGCGGCCCCTACAAGAGGCTGGTTTGTAGGGGCCGCCCTCTGTGGCGGCCC
>JALHQU010000313.1 GCA_022841795.1 Fimbriiglobus sp. | reverse complement strand
GCTCTTCCGATCTAGGGGGCGGCGGCCGACGTGGGCGAGTTCCTGGACCGCCGCACCGACGCCGCCCAGCCGATCGACGCCGAGTTCCTCCAGCCCATCTCCACCCGCCTGGACCTGATCGAGGTGAGCTACCGCGAGCCGGGCACCGGGCGGATGATCCTGGAGGGGGTGTCGATGAGCGTGCCGGCCGGCAGCCGCGCCGCCGTGCTGTGCTCCGACCCGGCCGAGGCCCGCACCCTGGCGTACCTGCTCACCCGGTTCCTGGAGCCGACCGCCGGGGAGGTGAAGATCGACGGCAAGAACGTCCGCTGGGTGACGTTCGAGTCCCTCCGCACCCAGGTCGGGCTGGTGCTGCCCGACCACACCACGTTCGCCGACACGGTGGCCAACAACATCGGGTGCGGGGACACGTTCACCCTGCCGAAGATCGTGGACGCGGCCAAGGCGGCGCACGCGCACGGGTTCGTGCAGCACCTGCCGTACGGGTACGAGACGCTGCTCGGCGAGGCCGGGCACGCGCTGCGGCCGGGCGAGCGGTTCCGCCTCGCCCTGGCGCGGGTGCTCCTCCGCGACCCGGCGGTGCTGGTGCTGGAGGAGCCGGCCGAGCCGTTCGACCCGGACAGCGCCGCCCTGATCGACGACGCCATCGGCCGCATGGCGTCCGCCCGCACGGTCATCATCCTGGCCCGCCGCGCCAGCACGGTGAAGCGGGCCGACCGGGTGTTCGTCATCCAGGACGGGAAGGTGGTGGGCGGGGCCGACCACGAGGCCGCCGCCACCGCCAGCCAGATGGCCAAGACGTTCCCCGGCCGGCGGTCGCAGTCCGAAGCCGGCGCGACGTGAGCCGACTTTCTTCCGTGGCACCGGCGGCCCGCCGGTGATTCAAACCCACCGGCGGGCCGCCGGTGCCACGGAAGAAAAGACCCGAAGTCGTACAATTCCCGCATGGACTACTCCCGCGAGTTGCAGGACGCGCTGGCCGCCGCCGCGGTCGCCGGCGAGTACCTGCGGGCCGAATACGCCGCGTTCACCCCCATCCCGAACGCCCCCGCCCACATCAGCACGCACGCCGACCGCGAGTCGCAGGAGATCATCCTGCGGCACCTCCGCGCCGCCTTCCCGGCCGACGGGCTGGTGGCCGAGGAGAAAACCCCGACGGTAGCCGACGCCCCGCAGAACACCGAGCGGCAGTGGGTGATCGACCCGATCGACGGCACCCGCGGGTTCGCCATCAAGAACGGCGAGTTCAGCGTGATGATCGCCCTGACCGCCGGCGGGCGGCCGGTGGTCGGGGTGGTGCTGGAGCCGGTGTCCGGCAGGCTGACGTATGCCGCCGCCGGGCTGGGGTGCTGGCGGAAGGACGGCGACGGCGAGTCGGTGGCGTGCCGGGTGACGGCGGTCGGCGAGCTGGCCGCGGCGGTGCTGACGCAGAGCCACAGCAAGCCGGGCAAGCCGAAGCCGGTGCAGGTGAAACTGGCCCCGGCGCGGGTGATCGAGACGTACTCGGCCGGGATCAAGATGGCGCTGGTCGCCCGCGGCGAGGCCGACCTGTACGTGAACGACTACCCGGAGTTCCACGACTGGGACATCTGCGCCGGCGAGGTGCTGGTGGTCGAGGCCGGCGGGACGGTGACCGAGTACACCGGCACCCCGGTGCGGTACGGGCTGGCCGGGGCGAAGCGGCGGAGCGGGCTGGTGGCCAGCAACGGGCTGCTGCACGCCGCGGCGATCGAGCGATTACGGTGAACCGGCGGCGAGAGCCGCCTGGGTGGTTTCGTAACCCAGGCGGCTCACGCCGCCGGTTCACCCAAAAAGTCGGCCCCTCACGAGGCACCGCTCGCCAGATGGGGCCAGCTCACTTGTCCTTCTTCGTCTCCTCCTTCACCCGCTCGAACTCGTCCACCTCGCCCTTCTCGTCCTTGGTGTGCAGGGCGGTGTCGGTCAGCTTCACCAGTTCCATCGACTCCTTCTGCTCCTCACCGCCCGGCCCCTTCAGCACGGTGTCGATCTTCGCCCCGTGCACCTTGTACGTGCCGTCCAGCTTGACGTCCATCTTCTGAACGGTCATCACCAGCTTCAGCTCGCCCGTCTTGGTGAACTCGACGACGGCGGTGGCATCCGGAGGGAACGACTTGCTCTTGGTCAGCTTCCACTTGCCGACCAGCTTGGCGGCGTCGATCTTCGCGTCCTTCTTGTCGTCGGCGACCAGCGGGGCCGCGGCGACGCACACGGCGACGACGGCGGCGAACGAGCGGAACATGGGTGGTCCTTTCGGGTATGAGTGTTGAGGGCTGGCAAATCGGTCGGCTCACTTGTCCTTCTTCGTCTCCTCCTTCAGCCGCTCCAGTTTCACCGTGCTGCCCTCGACCTTGAGTTGCAGTTCCTTGTCGCTCACGCTCACCACCTCGGCCACCTGCTCAGACTTCTTCCCACCGGCCCGCGGGTAAGTGGCCGTCAGCTTCGTCCCGTCGAGCTTCCACGTCCCCTTCATCGTGGTCGTTTTGCCTTCGATGGTCACCTTCCGCGTGACGGAGTTATCCTTCGCAAACTCGGTGACGGTGTAAATCGGGTCCTTCGGGCTACCTTCCTTCCAACCGCCCACCAGTTTGGCGGCGTCGATCTTGTCGTCGGCGAACAGCGGGGCCGCAACGACAGCGACGGCCACCACGGCGGCGAACGAGCGGAGCATGGGGGGTCCTTTCGGGTAAAAAAACGCCGACGGACAACGGTCCGTCGGCTTCGCGGGTGAGCGGGTTACTTGTCCTCTTTCTTATCCTTCTTGTCCTCTTTCTTCTCGTCCTTCTTCTTCTCCACCACCTTCTCGAACTCCTCCTTCACCCCCTGCGGGTCCTCGATGACCAGCTTCTTGTCGGTCAGCTCCTTCACCGTGGACACCTCGCCCCGCTCCTGGCCGAACTCCTCCACCGTCCAGTCGATCTTGTCCGCGTCCGTCACCTTGTACTTGCCCTTGAACACCTGCTTCTCGTCCCCGCCGTCGCGGACGAACTCCATCTCCCCCTTCTCCTTGTACACGATGAAGAACTTGGACTCTTCGCCCGCGTCGCCGAGGTCCGACTTCACCAGCTTCCACTTGCCGAGCAGCTTCGTCTCCGTCTCCTTCACCTTCTTGTCGTCCTTCTTCTCGTCCTTCTTGTCGTCGGCCCCCGCCGGGGCGGCGAACAGGGCGGCGAGCAGACCGGGCAGCGAGCAGACCGGGCAGCGTGAGACGCATCGGCAGACCTCCTGAGGAAATGTCGGGCACCCACATGATACGCGGCCGCCGGCCGGGGTGGGAGCGGGTTGGCCGGGGACTGGCTCCGATCCGCCGGCAGGTTCCGGCTGGCGGTGTGAATGCCGGATCGGTGCCTGTCCCCCGGCCCGAAACACGGGGACAGGCACCGGCCCGGAAAAGTGGTCGGCCAGCCCGAACCCGGCGACGGGCCGGAGCCAGTCCCCTTCGTCAACCACTTCGCCTTCCCCCGGCCCCCGCGGCTTGTTAAAAGCGCCGCGTCGGGACCATCCGCCGCGGCCCCAGGTGCCCCCGTGTACAAACTGCTGCTCTGCCTCCGCTACCTCCGCACCCGGTACCTGGCGTTCGTGTGCGTCGTCAGCGTGCTGCTCGGGGTGGCCACGCTCATTGTGGTGAACAGCGTGATGAGCGGGTTCAGCCACAAGCTGAAGACGCAACTGCACGGGACGGGCAGCGATCTGCTCATGCACACCGAGGCGAGCGAGGGATTCTCGCACACCTCCGCCGAGCTGGAGCGGCGGATCGCCGCCACCCCCGCCGGCCGGTACGTGCAGGCGGTGTCGCCGGTGGTGGACTACTACGCCATGCTCCAGTTCAACCTGAGCGGACCCGGCGGGAAGCAGGTGCCCATCACCAAGATGGTGCGGATCCAGGCCATCGACCCGGAGCGGCACGCCCAGGTGGGCAAGTTCAGCGACTACCTGGTGAACAACAAGGGCAACCCGGGGGCGTGCTTCACCCCGACCGCCGAGGCGCTCAAGCGGTTCGACCAGAACCGCACGATCGAGGCGTGGGAGCGGCACGACGAGTGGCTGAAGGCGGCGCCGCCGGCCGTGTTCCCGCCGGCCGAGCCGGGCAAGAACCCGTTCGGCCTGCCCACCCTCACCGTGCAGCCGGACGGCGCCGCCCCGGCGGCCAAGCCGGACATGCCCGCAGCGGCCGCCCCGGCCCGGCTGCCGGGCATCGTCCTCGGGTACTCGATCGCCCACGGCCGCTGGCCGAACAAGGACACCGGGGTGATGGAGGACCACCCCCTGCTGCTGCCCGGCGACGACGTGTTCGTGGCCACCATCGGGGCGAGCGGCACCCGCCCGGTGTCGGCCAACTTCGTCATCACCGACTACCTGAAGTCGGAGATGAGCGAGTACGACGGGAACACGGTGTTCGTGCCGGTGGCCGAGCTGCAGCGGCTGCGGGCGATGGACGACAAGGTGAACAGCCTGCAGATCCGCCTGACCGCCGACGTGCGGGACGACCCGAAGTTCGTCCACGACACGATCGTGCCGGCCATCCAGGGGGTGGTGCCGCGGGCGGAGGGGGCGCTGGTGCAGTCGTGGTGGCAGCAGCAGACCGCCTTATTCCAGGCGATCGACATCGAGCGGGGGCTGCTGAACGTGCTGCTGTTCCTGATCGTCGGGGTGGCCGGGTTCGGGGTGCTGGCCATCTTCAGCATGATCGTGGCCGAGAAGTACCGGGACATCGGCATCCTGAAGTCGCTCGGGGCGAGCGGCGGCGGGGTGATGGGCATCTTCGTCGGGTACGGGCTGCTGCTCGGCGTCATCGGGTGCGTGTGCGGCACCGCGCTCGGGCTGTGGATCACGGCGAACATCAACCAGATCGAGCATGTATTGACGGCGCTCACCGGGCGGGAGGTGTTCGACCGCAAGATCTACTACTTCGACCGCATCCCGACGAACGTGGACCCGCTGACCGTGTTCCTGGTGAACGCCGGGGCGGTGGCCATCTCGGTGGTGTCCAGCCTGTGGCCGGCGGCACGGGCGGCCAGATTGCAGCCGGTGCGGGCTTTAAGATTCGAATAGTCGAAAGTCGTCAAGTCCGCAGGTCGAAAGTCGAAGAGATGAACACCCCAGGCGGCCGACACCCGCGGTTCGTGTTTTCGACTTCTTGACCTTCGACCTGACGACTTGATGACCTGACGACGGGGGTTTTATGCTTGTCGCCGACTCCATCCACAAGACGTACCGCAAGCACCGGGTGGCGGTGCCGGTGCTCACCGGGTTGAGCCTGTCCGTCCACCCCGGCGAGTTCCTCAGCCTGGTCGGGGCGAGCGGCAGCGGGAAGAGTACCTTCCTGCACCTGCTCGGCTGCCTGGACGTGCCGGACACCGGCAGCGTGACCCTCGACGGCCGCCGCATCGACGCCCTCACCGGCCGCGACCGCGACGCCCTGCGGAACCGCACGTTCGGGTACGTTTTCCAGTTCTACCACCTGCTGCCGGAGTTGTCGGCGCTCGACAACGTACTCATGCCGGCCTACGTCTCGTCATCGGTGCTGGGCTGGTTCCGCAACCGGAAAGAGTGGCGGCTCCGCGGCGAGGAACTGCTCGACCGGGTGGGGCTGCTGGCCCGGCGGCGGCACAAGCCGCGGGAGATGAGCGGCGGGGAGATGCAACGGGCGGCGGTGGCGCGGGCGCTGCTGATGAAGCCGCGGTTCCTGCTGGCCGACGAGCCGACCGGCAACCTGGACGCCGAGACCGGCGACAGCATCGTGCAACTGCTGAAGAGCCTGAACCGGGACGACAAGGTGACGGTGGTGATGGTGACGCACAACCAGGAGATCGCCCGCGGCACCGACCGCGTCGTGCGGATGGTCGGCGGGAAGGTGGCCGACGACCGCGCCGCCCCGTTTCACCCGCGGCTGCTGACCGCGGTAGGGTGAGTGATGCTGTGT
>JALHQU010000312.1 GCA_022841795.1 Fimbriiglobus sp. | reverse complement strand
ACCCGCCCGCGGCCCCGGCCCGCCGGTACCGGTAGCCCACGTCCACCTGCTCGAACCCGAGGGCGTGGCAGATGCCGATGCCGGCCGGGTCGTCCGCCCACACCTGCAGTTCGGCCACCGCGTAGAACTGCTCCTGCAACAGCTTGAGCACGCTGGCCAGCAGGAACTTGGCCAGCCCCTGCCGCCGCTGGTGGGCGCGGATCTCCACGTCAAAAATGCCGGTGGCCGGCTTGTTCCACCGCCACCCGAACCCCTCCAGGTCCCAGTTCACCAGCCGCCCGGCCGGCGCGCCGGTCATCCGGTCCACCACCCGGAACTCGGTCGGCTCCAGCACCCCCCACACGCACTCCTCCCACCAATTCTGGCTCACCGTCGGGCGGATCATCTGGATGTCGAACCGCCGCCGCAGGCCGACGAACCGCCCGTCGGCCACGTCCACCGGCTTGTCCAGCGGCCGCTGGAACACCAGGTGCCCCTCCCCCCGCTCGTACCCGACCGCCGTCAGGAAGGCGTCCGCGTCCGGCTCGCTGGCGAGTATCCCCGGCGAGTTCGCCCCGCCGTACAGCCCGAACAGGTACGGGTTGTACGGCCGCTGCGACCCGGCCACCACCACGTCCGCCCCGCGGCTCTTCAGCCACTCCTCCGACCGGCGGAACAGCTCGCGGCCGATGCCGCGGCGGCGGTACGCCGGCCGCACGAGCACGCAGCACACCACCCCGCCGGTGTCCTGGGCGGTGCGGTCGTCGGTCGGGCCGAACCCGCTCAGGGCGAACCCGGCGACGCGGCGGTCGGCCTCCGGGTCTTCGGCGATGAGCAGGGCGTCCGGGGTGAAGAACGGCTTGCTCAGGATCCAGCGGTCGAACGGGGCGGGGGTACGGAGGGGGTACGCGCCGCGGCCGGTGAGGACCTCGTTCCACACCTCCGTGAGGGCCGGCGGGTCGGTGTTGCGGAACGGGCGGTAGTGCATACGGCACGGCGGCGGCCGAACTAGGTGCGAATAATATACCCCCCGCCCCGCCCGCCGCAACCGACCAGCCTTTCTTCCGTGGCACCGGCGGCCCGCCGGTGGTGCGTGATTCGAAGACCTCACCCCCCGGCCCCCTCTCCCTGCTTCCGGAGCTTCCGCTCCGGCGGGAGAGGGGGAGGAAGAGGGTGGCTGGTTTTCAACCCTCTCCCGCCTCGCCGTCGGCGAGGGAGCAGGGAGAGGGTGGCGAGCGGAGCGAGCCGGGTGAGGTTCATTGCTTTTGCCACACAGGTGCCCCATGCCCCGAATCGCACTGTTCGCCCTGCTCCCGCTGCTCGCCGGGGCCGACTGGCCGGGGTTCCTCGGCCCCACCCGCGACGGGCAGTCGGCCGAGACCGGACTGACCTGGGACTGGGCGAAGGGCAAACCGGCCGCGGACTGGGCGTTCGACGTGGGCACCGGGAACGCCGGGCCGGTGGCGGCGGGCGGGGCGGTGTTCGTGTTCCACCGCGTCGGCGACGAGGAGGTGCTGACCGCGCTCGCCGCCGACACCGGCAAGCCGCAGTGGACCTACAAGGCCGCCGCCCGCGGCACCGACGGCCCGCAGGTGACGCCACTCGTCGTGAAGGACACCGTGTTCGCGCTGGGGTACGGCGGCAAGCTGCACGCGGTGAACATCAAGACCGGCGAGAAGGTGTGGGTGAAGGATCTGACGAAGGAGTACGCCCCGCCGGAGGGGTACTTCGGCGTCGGGGCGGGGCTGCTGCATGTGAACGGCAAGCTGATCGTGAACGTCGGGGCGAAGGGGGCGGGCGTGGTGGCGTTCGACGCGGCCACCGGAAAGGAAGTGTGGAAGGCGACGGACGACCCGCCGAGTTACAGCACCCCGACGGCGCTCGACCTCGGCGGCAAGCCGCACGCGGCGGTGTTCACCCGCACCGGGCTGGTGGCGCTGGCCGCCGACACCGGGGAGGTGAAGTTCCGGCACCGCCACCGCTCGCGGATCGACGCCAGCGTGAACGCCGCCACCCCGCTGGCGTGGAAGGACGAGGTGTTCCTCACCGCCCAGTACGGCACCGGCGCGGTGCTGCTGCGGTTGAGCGGGAAGGAGCCGGAGGAGGTGTGGGCGAACGACACCAGCCTGTCGTGCCAGTACGACACCCCGGTGCGGGCGGGCGATTACCTGTACGGCGTCCACGGCCGGCAGGACACCGGCGGGGCCGAGCTGGTGTGCGTGGAATGGAAGACGGGGAAGGTGCGGTGGAAACAGGAGCGGTTCGGCGTGGCCCACCTGATCGCGGTGGACGGCGGTATCCTGGCGCTCACCGAGGCCGGCGAACTGGTGCGGTTCGACGCTTCGGAGAAGGGGTACACCGAGCGGGCGCGGGCGGCGGTGCTGGACGGCCTGACCCGCGCCGCCCCGGCGCTGGCCGACGGCCGGCTGTACCTGCGGAACGGGGCGAAGCTGGTGTGCGTGAAGCTGAAGTGAGTGGATTCCGGCCGGTCCCCCTGTCAGAATACGGGTATGCTCCTCGACACCGAAATGGCGACGTACCGCCGCCTCAAGCCCGAACTCCTCGCTGACCCCGCCAAGCGGGGGCAGTTCGTCCTCATCAAGGGGGAGGAGTTGCTGGGCCTGTTCCCGACCCGTGAGGAAGCTTTACTCGCGGGGGAGGAACGGTTCCTGTTCGAGGCGTATATGGTGAAACAAATCGTCGAAGTGGAGCCGGTGTACTATTTCTCTCGCAACCTGACCCGACCGGGCAGTTGACATGCCGCTTCTCACCGGAATCATCACCCGTTCCGGGGCGGTGATCGACTCGCTCATCGGGGTCACGGACACCCGACGCGAGTTGCTCACGCGAAACGGATTTCCGGTTCCACCGCCGGTAGCTGTCCGTGCGCTGATCGACACCGGGGCGAGCGTCTCGGGGTGTTCCGCTGCCGTGTTTCAGCGACTCGACATCCGGCCGGTCGAACAAATTCACATCCTGACCCCGTCCACATCCTCCGACTCGCCGCACCCGTGCGGCCTGTACCGCGTATCGTGGTCGCTCGTCGCGGGGGGTAAAGTTCACCCGTTTGCCATTTCGCTCGATGTGATCGTCGCCGACGGGTTCCACCCGACGGAGGGGATCGACGCGCTCATCGGCCGCGACATCCTGGCCCGGTGTGCGTTCGAATACTGGGGGCCGGACGACCGCTTCCAGTTCTCGTTCTGACCGCCCGGAGGTCTCCCATGCGTGCCGCCGTCATCCCCGCGTTCGGGTTGGAACACCTCGCCGTCGCCGACCGCCCGGAGCCGACCGCCGGGCCGGGGCAGGTGGTCGTCGCGGTGAAGGCCGTGTCGCTCAACTACCGCGACCTGATGGTGGCCCGCGGGCAGTACAACCCGCGGATGCCGCTGCCGCGGGTGCCGTGTTCGGATTGCGCCGGCGAGGTGATCGCCGTCGGTGACGGCGTGGTGTCAGTGAAGGTCGGCGACCGGGTGTGCGGCACGTTCATGCAGGACTGGGCGGGCGGCCAGTTGAGTGAGGCGGCGGCGAAGTCCGCGCTCGGCGGGGCGCTCGACGGCGTACTCGCCGAGCGGGTGGTGCTGAACGAAACGGGCGTGGTGCCGATCCCGGATCACCTGAGTTTCGAGGAAGCGGCCACGCTGCCGTGCGCCGCCGTCACCGCCTGGAACGCGCTCACCACCGAGTTCGACGTGGCCGGCAAGACGGTGCTGCTCCAGGGCACCGGCGGGGTGTCGGTGTTCGCGCTCCAGTTCGCCAAGACGCTCGGGGCGAAGGTGCTCATCACCTCCGGCAGCGACGACAAGTTGGCCCGCGCGTTGCAAATGGGCGCCGACGCCGGGGTGAACTACAAGACCACGCCGGACTGGGACAAGTGGGCGCGGCAGCAGACCGGCGGGGTGGGGGTCGATCTGGTGGTGGAAGTCGGCGGGGCGGGCACGCTCGACCGCAGCGTGAAGGCGGTGCGGCACGGCGGGCGGGTGTCGCTCATCGGCGTGCTGGCCGGCGGCACGGGGTTCGACCCGGTCCCGGTGCTGATGAAAGGGGTGACGGTGCGGGGCATCTTCGTCGGCAGCCGGGCCATGTTCGCGGCCATGAACCGGCACATTTCCCAGCACCAGATCCGCCCGGTGATCGACCGAGTGTTCCCGCTCGACCAGTTCGCCGCGGCGTTCCGCCACCTGGAAGCCGCCGGGCACTTCGGCAAGGTGGTGGTGCGCTTCTAACGCCGACGGATAGCCATCCGTCGGCTTGGGAGCAAAATACAATTCCCGCACCCCCCGCACAGGAATCCCCCATGCCCGCCGACCCCCGCGTGCCCGTCACCGTCCTCACCGGCTTCCTCGGGGCGGGCAAGACCACGCTCTTGAACCACATCCTCACCGCCAACCACGGGCGGCGGATCGCCGTCATCGAGAACGAGTTCGGCGAGGTGGGCGTGGACCAGGACCTCGTCATCCGCTCGGACGAGGAGATCTTCGAGATGAACAACGGGTGCCTGTGCTGCACCGTCCGCGGCGACCTGATCCGCATCCTCGGCACCCTGATGAAGCGGCGGGACAAGTTCGACCACATCCTGATCGAGACGACGGGATTAGCGGACCCCGGCCCGGTCGCCCAGACGTTCTTCATGGACGACGAGTTGCAGGCGAAGACGCGGCTGGACGGGGTGGTCACACTGGTGGACGCCAAGCACGTCGGCCTGCACTGGGACAGCCACGAGGTGAAGGAGCAGATCGCGTTCGCCGACGTGGTGCTGCTGAACAAGATCGACCTGGCGGGCGAGGACGAACTGGCCCGCACGGAGGCCCGTATCAAGCGGATGAACGGCCTGGCCCGCGTGTTCCGCACCGAGCGGGGGAACATCGACATGGGGCGGGTGCTGAACGTCGGCGGGTTCAGCCTGGAGCGGGTGCTGGAACACGAACCCGACTTCCTGAAAGCGGCGGGCAGGCCGAAGACGGTGTCCCTCGGGATGGCCGCACCCGCGCACGACGACCACTGCCACGACGACCACTGCGACCACCCGGACCACCACCACGATCACGACCACACGCACGACGAGAGCGTGTCGTCCGTCGGCATCGTCGAGCCGGGGAGCGTACACGGGAAGAAGCTGAACGCCTGGCTGGGCGAACTGCTGCAATCGAAGGGGCAGGACATCTACCGCATGAAAGGCGTGCTGAACCTGAAGGGGGACGACAAGCGGTTCGTGTTCCAGGGCGTCCACATGATGTTCGACGGCCAGCCGGACCGGGCGTGGCAGCCGGGCGAGGAGCGGGTGAACAAGCTGGTGTTCATCGGCAAGGATTTGAACCGGGCCGAGCTGACCGCCGGGTTCCGGGGGTGTCTGGCGGGGTAGAGGATGTCTGGGTGAACCGCGGGCGTCAGCCCGTCGGGTACCCGTGGGCTGACGCCCACGGTTCACCACCCAGGCGGCTCACGCCGCCGGTTCACCGCTCTGGAGCGTAGGTGGCGGAGCTGGTGGGCGTCTCCCACAGCGTCACCTCCACCACCGGGAATCCCTCCCCGGCCACATGCTCGAAGATGTACTTAGCCAGGTTCTCGGTGGTCGGGTGGTCGTCGATGGCCAGCACCGGGTCGCCCAGATCCCGCAGCACCGGCACCAGCGGGTCGCCCCGAAACAGGATCAGCTTGTGATCCAGGGTGCGGTCGATCCAGTCGCCGATCCGCCGCCGCAGTTCGGCGAAGTCCACCACCATGCCCAGGGCGTTCAGCCCGCCGGCCACCGTCACCGCCACCGTCGCGTTGTGCCCGTGCAGTTGCCGGCACTTGCCGGGGTAGTCCATCAGCCGGTGGCCGAAGCAGAACGCCAGTTCTTTGGTGACGCGGAACATGCCGGGCCTCGCGGGGCGGACATGTGAAGTGTAGGCGCGACCGGGTGTGAGGCTCAAGGTGTCTGGTGAACCGGCGGCGTCAGCCGCCTGGGTTGGCACACCCAGGCGGCTGACG
>JALHQU010000311.1 GCA_022841795.1 Fimbriiglobus sp. | reverse complement strand
GCCCGCCCCCTGGGGGGGCCCGCCGATCGCCACAGCGATCGGCTTCCTGGCAATCGACACAACCGCTCAAGTCCGCCCGGCCCGCCGGCCGATGATGACGATGTGTTCCGGTGCGTCGTACTGCTCCCGCTGATCGCCGTCGCGGTGGGCGGGTGTGCCCACCCGCTCCGCCGCCCGCCCGCGTCCGTCTCCGCCCACGCCCCGCCGCCCCCGCCGCCGGCGTACACCGTCGCCTGCCCGGACGTCCTCGCCGTCTCCTTTCTGGATCGCCCGCACGCCGACTGCCTGGCCGCCGTGGACCTGAACGGCACCCTCGACCTGGGCGACCTGGGCCGGCCGGCGGTGGCCGGTCTGACCCCGGCCGACGCCACCACCGCGATCGCCGTCGCCGCCGGCACCGACCCGGCCCGTGTTCGCGTGGAGTTGGCCGCCGCTCGCGCTGGGCGGCTGTTCGTCCGCGGGCCGGAGCGGAACCGCGAGCGGACGGTGGCGTTCGCCGGCCCGGAGCGGGCGAGCGAGTTCCTGCGGCGGGTGGGCGGGCTGACGCCGGGGCAGACCGACTGGCGGGACGTGTGCGTGGTGCGGCCGAACGTGGCCGCCGGCGAGCGGACGCAGGTGTTCCGCCCGGACCTGGAGGCGATCCTGGCCGACGGCGACCGGGAGACGGACATCGCCCTGCAGCCCGGCGACACGGTGTACGTCGGGGAGACGCGGCGGTCCAGCTTCGCCCGCCTGCTGCCGGTGTGGGCGAAGCCGTGGTACCGGGCGGCGGTCGGCCTGCTGCCGGAGGCGTGGGAGCGGTGACAAGGTAGTCGGCCCACGCCGTGGGCCGACTACTTTTCGAGGTCGGCGACCAGCTTCTTGAAGTCCTCGCGGCCGCGGATCGCCTTCAGGTCGGGGACGGTCTTCAGCGAGTTCACATCCCGGAACCCGGCCGCGATCGCTTTCCTCACCGCCTCCACCGCCCGGTCGGCGTACTCGGCTTTCTGGTCCGGCAGTTTGGTCGAACACAGGGCGTACACGCGGGCGAAGTCGTACCACGACCCGCCGTCCCACCCCTTCACCTTCCACAGCTCGGCGGCGTCGGCCGCCGCCTCGGCCGCCTGCCCGGCGTGCGCGCGGGAGATGGCCCGCAGCAGCCGGTGGCCCTGCAGTTCGGCCTTCGGACAGAGTTCGACCACCTGGTCCCAGTCGGCCACCGCCTCGCGGTACCGGCGTAGTTGGTCGAGGGCGTTCGCCCGGCTCAGGTGGGTGTTCTTCAGGTACCGGCGGGCGGTCACGTCCCGCGGCTCGCTCTGGTACAGCGGGCGGAGGACGGCCACCGCCTTGTCCAGCCACGGCAGACTGTCCGCCGCCCGGCCGGCGTCGCGGATCACCACCCCCAGGTTGTTGTAACTGCCGCCCAGGTCGAGCTGGTATTCGGGCACGCCGGGGAACTGGTCGGCCAGCCGCTTCCGCAGGTCGCACACCCGCTCGAACTGCGTCCCCGCCTCCGCCTTCCGGTCGGTCATGTACAGCGTGCCGCCCAGGGTTGTGTGAGCTTCCGCCAGCCCGTGCAGGTACTCGGGCACGTCCGGGTGGCGATCGACCACCCCGGCCATCCGGTCGCAGCCCAGTTCGAGTTCCACCCGCGACTCGGCCAGCCGGTTCAGGTCGCGGAGCACCAGCCCCACGTTGTTGTGGCATTTCGCCAGGGAGACGGCGTACTCGGGCACGTCCGGGAAGCGGTCGGCCAGCCGCTTCATGCGGTCGCGGGCCTGCTCGAATTCCGCCTTCGCGAGGTCCTTCTTGTTCTGGTCCACCAGCAGCCGGCCGCGGTTCAGTTCGGCATTCGCCAGCCCCGTCTGGTACGCCGGCGCGTCCGGGTGGCGGTCGGCCAGCTGCCGGTAGAGGTCGTGGGCCTTCTGGTACTCCGCTTCCGCGGCCGGCCGCTGGCCCAGGCTGTGGTGCAGGGCGCCCAGGTTGCCGTGCGTGCGGGCCAGGTCCTTGCGGTAGTCGGCCGCGTCCGGGAAGTCGGTCGCCAGCCCCGCCTGGAGGTCGCGGGTCCGCTCGTACTCCGCCCGCGCCTCGTCCCGCCGGCCGAGCCGGTCCCACAGCAGGGCGACGCGGAAGTGCCCCTCCGCGCGGACGGTCCGGCTCTGCTCGTCCGCTCCGTCCTGGGCGGCGAACTTCTGCCACCGCTTGACCACCGCCTCCAGGTACGCCCGCTCGTTCGCGGTCAACTGCTTCCGCTCGCCGATCAGCTTCTCCACGTCCGTGCTGGTGGCCGCCCGCAGCGCGTCCAGCGCCTGGTCGCGGAACTCGACCGCCCGCTTCTTCGCCGCCACCGCTTCGTCCTTGGCCACCGCCTCCGCGTCCGCCCGCCGCTTCTCCGCCTCCTTCGCCTCGCGGGCCTGCACCAGCCCGACCAGCGTGCCGGCGATGCCCAGCACCAGCACCGCCGTCACCACCCCGCCGGCCCACTGCACCACCCGCCGCCGCTTCCGCTGCTCGCGGGTCTCCACCTCCGCTTTCTCGCGGTCGATCTCGGCCCGTCGCGCCCGCTCGTCCGCCGCCGCCCGCAGGGTCGCCACCGCCCCCGCCACCGCCGTCCCGTCGGCCGGGCGGTCGGCCTGCTCCGCGCTCAGGCATCGTCGGCACAGGGCGATCAGGTCCGGCTCGGCCCCGCACACGGCCAGCCGGGCCACCGCGTCGTCCAGCTTCGCGCGGGCGGCCAGTTGGCGGGTCGATTCCGCGGAGTCGCCGACGAACGGCGGCTTGCCGGTGAGCAGGGAACACAGGATGGCGCCGAGGCCGAACACGTCCGTCCGCCGGTCGATCTGATCGACCGCGCCGATGGCCTGCTCCGGGGCCATGTACGCCGGGGTGCCGAGCATCGACCCGTACTGGGTCAATAGGTCGGCGTCGCGGAGGGAGCGGATGGCCGTCGGGTCGGGGTCGGCGGTGGCTTCGGAGTCGGCTTCCCCCTCCGGTCGCTCACGCTCCCGGCTCGCCAGGATCTTCGCCAGCCCCCAGTCCATGACCTGCACTTCGCCGAAGCTGCCGACCATCACGTTCGCCGGCTTCAGGTCGCGGTGGATCACCCCGTGGGCGTGCGCGTACCCGACCGCCTGACAGACGCCCTCGAACACCCCCAGCCAGGGGGCGGACCCCGCCGGCCGGCCCTTCAGCAGCACGTCCAGCGTGTCGCCTTTGATGAGCTTCATGGCCAGGAACGGGCGGCCGTCCGGCAACTGGCCGACGCGGTACACCGGCGGCACGCCGGGGTGCTGGAGCTGGCTGGTGATCTGCGCTTCGTCGGTGAACCGGCGGGCGGTGGGCGAGCCGGGGGCGTACTTCGGCAGCAGGATCTTGACCGCCACCTCGCGGTTCAGTTCCAGGTCCCGAGCGCGGTAGACGACGCCCATGCCGCCGTGCCCGATCTCCTCGCCCAGCTCGTACCCCGGCGGGGCGGTGAGCCGAACGGGCTCGACGGCGGTGGCACCCCCGCCGGTGGCGGTGCTGCTGCCCGGCTCGGCGGACGGCCGGTCGGCGACAGTAACGGTACGGATCGGCTCGGACATCCACGGCTCCGCGGGGAGCCGTCAGTATGACCGACGTGAGAGGCGGTGTCGAGCGGGGACCTGGTTTTGGCGTGTCTTCGTTAGCCCGACGCGCGAGCGAGGGCCGGCTGGTTCACCCTCGCTCGCGCGTCGGGCTAACGGAACCGGCTAACGCCCCGGTCATTCGGTCGGCCGCGGGTCCGGGTTGGCGTCCCAGGTGCGGAGGGTGAGGTCGCCGGAGGCCGTGACCAGCCGCCGGCCGTCCGGGCTGAACGCCAGGCTGTGCACATAGTCGGTGTGCCCGCGGAGTTCGGCCACCTGCTCGTGCCGGGCGGTGTCCCACAGGCGGACGGTGTTGTCCGCACACCCGCACGCCAGCCGCCGGCCGTCCGGGGTGAACGCCAGCCCGTGGATCTTCACCCCGTGCGGCAGGGTGGCCTGCCGCTCCCAGGTGGCGGTGTCCCACAGGGACACGGTGCCGTCCGCCGACCCGGACGCCAGGGTGCGGCCGTCCGGGCTGAACGCCACGGACAGGCACGCGTCCTTCGCGCCGGTCAGCGTGGCCGCCTTCGTCCAGGTGGCCACCTCCCACACATGGACGGTCCGGTCCGAGTCGGCGGCGGCGGCCAGCCACTTCCCGTCCGGGCTGAACGCCACGTCCCACACGGCGTCGGCCGTCGTCTTCAACTCGGCCACCGTCTCCTTCGTCCGCGGGTTGTACACGCTCACCACCGCCCGCCCGCCGCCGCACGCCAGCAGGTCGGCGGTCGGGTGGAAGGCGACCCGCCCGGTCTTCCAGTGGTTGACCTTCCGCTCCCAGGTGTGCAGCCGCTCGCCGGTGGCGTAGTCCCACAGGTGGACGTTGTCCCCCCAACTGACGGTGGCCACCCACCGGCCGGACGGGCTGACGGCCAGCCCGCACACCCGCTCCGGCTCCGGCTCCGGCTCCCGCACCCGCTCCCGCTTGGGCATGTCGAACGTCCGCACCACCCGGCCGGCCGCGTCCCACACGCGGGCGGTGCCGTCCCACGACCCGGACAGCACGTGCTCGCCGTCCGGGTGGTAGGCGGCGGCGTACACGAACCCGGTGTGCCCGGCCCACACCCCGCTGCCCGGCCCGGACCGGGTGTCCCAGTACCGGACAGTGCGGTCGAGGGACACGCTGGCGACGGTGTCCGGGCCGACGAACGTGGCCCCGGCCACCACCCCGGTGTGCCCGCGGAAGACGCTCAACTCCTGCCCGGTGGTCACGTTCCACAGGCGGAGGGTGCGGTCGTCCGAGGCGGACACCAGCCGCCCGCCGTCGGCACTGAACGCGACCGCGTTCACCCGGCTGGAATGCCCGCGGAGGGTTTGCAGCAGCAGCCCGGAGGCGGCGTCCCACACCTTCACCGTCTGGTCCGTCGACGCGGTGGCGATGCGGGTGCCGTCCGGGCTGTACTGGTGGTCGGTGATGTTGTTCGTGTGCCCGGTCAGCACCGCCGCCGGCTGGCCGGTGCGGGCGTCCCACACCTTCACCTTGTTCGACGGGTACGCCTCGTTCACCAGCACCCGCGAGCCGTCCCGGTTGAACCGCACGGCGTGCAGGTTTTCCAGCTTCCGCAGGGTGAACCGCACCCGCCCCGTCTCCACCTCCCACACCTCGGTGTCGCCGGACACGGTGTAGTTCATCGCCGCCAGGGTGCCGTCCGCGGACAAAGCGGCCAGGCCCGGCCCGCCCCCCTCCGGCGTCAGGTTCGGGTGCCGGTCGCCGACCGGCTTGCCGGTGTCGGTGTCCCACACCTGCGACCACCCGCGGGTGACGAGGAGCAGCCGCCGGGCGTCGCCCGAGAAGGTGTACCCGATCACCTCGGCGTCGGCCGGCATCCGCACCTCGGCCGCCGGGCCGACGAACGGGCGGAAGGCGAGGGTGCGGTCGCCCACCCGCCGCAGCCACCCGCGGTTGTCGGGCGAGACGGCCCAGAAGCCCGGCTCGTGGACGGTACACAGGTGCGCCCGCGCCACCGTGTCCCACACCCACACCCCGCCGGCCAGGCTGAGGCAGAAGCGGTCGCCCGGCACGACGGCCGGCGGGTGGATCTGGTCGACGGGGATCGGGTACACCTCCCGCGACAGGTCCAGTTGCCCGCGGTAGTACCCCCACTCCCACCCGCGGTGCTCGGCCGGCGCGCGGTCGAGCGATTCGAGGGTGGTGGTGAGGGCGTTCGTCCGCAGGTCGGCGGCGACGACGGCCACGCTCGCCCGGTACAGCTCCCACCGCTCCGCCTGCCGCCGCTCGTCCGCCTCCGTCGCCTTCGCCTCCGCCCGCTCGGCGTTCCGCACCGCCGCCCGCCAGTTCCACGCCACCCCGCTCACCCCGGCCACCGCCAGCAGCACGGCCAGCGCGGCCAGGGCGGCCACCGTCGGGTTCCGCCTCGCCCACCGCCCCGCCCGCTCCAC
>JALHQU010000310.1 GCA_022841795.1 Fimbriiglobus sp. | reverse complement strand
GCCGTGTGCGGTACTGGTTCCCGCACACGGCGTGTGCGGACCACACTCCGGCACGGTCACGTCCGGGTGTTGGTCAGGTGGCGGCCGCACCAGCCGACGACGAACCGGCCGGCCGCGTCGTCCCGCAGCCAGTGGACGGACAGGCACTCCCGCGGGCTGTGCGAGCTGCCGATGGTGACGTGGTTCTCGAACAGGTGCTTCCGCCCGCCGTACTCGAACGTGTACTCCCCGCCGTACTTCCCCTCGGACGTCATCGAGATGTGCGGCTTGTACTCGAACCCGCGGTCGCGGAGGGCGTCGAACAGCGACCGGCCGAGCTGCCCGCGGGTCCGCAGCTCGCGGCCCACCTCGTCCAAGGCGCGGAACAGGTCGTACACCCGTGCCGGCTGCTGGTACGGGCTTTCGTCCGCCGACTGGCGGGCGGACGGCAGGAACCGCAGGGTGTCGGCGAACTCGTCCGCCGCCAGGTCCACCGCCTCGCCCACCTTCTTCAGCGCCTTCAGCACCCGGTCGCGGTACCGCTTGGCCACCGCCGCGGCGCGGGTGGCCTGGTCCTCGGCGGCGGCGATCTCCGCGGCCACCGTCGCCCACTGCTCGCGGAAGTCGGCCGCCTCCTTCCGCGCCTCGTCCCGCTCCAGCCGGGCGAACTCCAGTTCGTCCTTCAGCTTCCGCACCTCGTCCCACGCCGCGTCCAGGTGGCTCATCCACCCCGCCCCCTCGGCGGCGTTGGCCGTCAGGTCGGCGATCTGCTTCTGTACCGCCGCCTGCCGCGCCTTCTCCTGCGCCGCCCGCACCTGCTTCACCAGCGGGGCGGCGGCGTGCCGGACGACGGCCGCGTCGCACAGCCGCGCCAGCACGTCCCGCGGCAGCCGGTCGTCGGTGTCCGGGCCGGGCGGGTAGGCGGCGGGGAAGAACAGCGGGTGGCGGCGGAAGTCGTCGCCCAGGCTGGGCTGCGGCCAGTAGATCCGCACCGCCCCGTGGAAGCACGACCACTCCTTGCCCACCCGGTCGGTCAGGGCGAAGGTGGCGGCCGTGTCGGTCAACTCGACCACGTGGGCCAGCCCGAACGCGGCGTCGAGGAGCAAATCCGGATCGACCAGCGGGCGGCCGTCCGGCAGCGGGGCGAGGACCACCGCCGGCAGTTGCCGGCTCGGGGCGAGCAACAAGTCCTCCGCGAACCCCGGCACGAACCGCCCGGACACCCGCCGCACCGCGGTCGGGATTTCCTCCCCGCCCACCACCCGGCCGACGGCCGCGGCGCACCAGCGGTCGATCACCCCCGGCCGGGTCGGGTCCACCCGCACCGGCGGCCCGCCGCCGCTCGCCCCGGCCCGCACCTCCGCCCGCCCCTGGATGCCGATCGGGGTGCGGGCCAGCTCGACCGCACACGCCAGCCGCACGTCGTCCGCCTCGCCCGGCCGGGTCCACTCCAGGGTGAACAGCTCGTGGAAACTGTCGATCCGCTCGCGGGCGGCCGTCACCGTTTCGCCGTTCGCCGGGCTGGTCGGGGTGCCGTCCGGCTGTACGCGGAACCCGGGGTGTTCCGCCTCCACCCACCCGGCGGCGGCGGACGCCAGCTTGTCGAAGCAGGCGGCGGCCGAATCGCCCGGCTTCGGGTCGAACGCCAGCACTACAGCGAACACCGGCTTCATGCGTCACCCCGCCACCGGGTACAGCCCGCGGCCGCACTTCGAGCAGCACAGGAACTTGCCGCCGAGCAGTTCGCTCCGCTGCTGCTCGGTGATGGTGGTGCGGCACTGCTGGCAGACGCGGCCGTCCACCCCGGCCAGCGCGTCCGGCCCGTAGCTCCGCACCAGCCGGTCGTACTGCCCCTTCACGTCCGTCGGCAGCTTCGTCTCTAACTCCGTCAGCAGCGTCTGGTTCAACTTCTGGTCGTTTTGCAGCCGCTCCAGCCGTTCGGCCGCGTCGATCTTGCTCTGGGCGAACTCGGCCTGGGCGTCCGCCCACTGCTTGTCCGCGGCCGGCAGGTCGGCCGTCTGCCGCTCCAGGTCTTCCATCTGCTGCAAAATCAGTTCCTCCGTCGCCGCGATCTTCTCCTGCGCCTGGCGGATTTCCGACTTCTTCCCCTCGTACTCTTTCGGCGACGCGGCGTCGTTCAGCTGCTTCTCGAACTTGGCGAGTTGGCCGTTCACCTGCTTCAGCGTGCCCTCGTCGTCGCGGATCTTCAGCTTCAGCTTGCCGACGGCGGCGTGGGCGTCGGCGTGCGCCTGCTTCTCGTTCGCCAGCTTCTGCTCCTGGATCTTCTGCACCCGCGGGCCGAGGTCGATCTCCGACTTCAGTTCGCGGAGGTGCTTGCGGACGCGGTGCAGTTCGCGGAGCGTGGGCGGAAGGGTCGGGGTGCTCATCGGCGGCGCTCCGGGTGGCGGGACGGATACTGTATGGTCAGGCACTTCTTCGCGGCGAGTGAAACGAGCCGGGCGAGCCGGCTCGTTTCACTCGCCGCGAAGAACCGGAGAACTCATGCTGTCCGTCCACGGGCTGACCAAGACGTACCCCGGCGGGGTGGTCGGGCTGCGGCCGACCGACCTGACGGTGGCCCGCGGCGAGCGGCTGGTGCTGCTCGGCCCGAGCGGGTCGGGGAAATCGACGCTCCTGCGACTGATCCAGGGTTTGGAGTCGGCCGACGGCGGGGAGGTGTGGGTGGACGGCCGGCGGGTGGACGGCTTGCCGCCGCACCGCCGCGGGGTGGCCCTGCTGCCGCAACGGGTGGCGCTGTACCCGCATTTGACCGTGGCGGGCAACTTGGCGGCGGGCCGGGAGCGTGAGCGACCGGAGGATTCAAAGTCTCCGGTCGCTCACGCTCCCGGCTCGCCGGAAGAGTTGTTCCGCCTCACCCCCCTGCTGTCCCGCTACCCGCACCAACTGTCCGGCGGGGAGCGGCAGCGGGTGGCGCTGGCCAAGCTGCTGCGGCTGAACCGCCCGCTGTGGCTGCTGGACGAACCGTTCTCCGGGCTGGACCCGATGTTCCGCGCGGAATTTCGGCACGATTTGCTCTTGTTCGCGGCGTCGGCCGGGGCCACAATACTTCTCGTCACCCACGACCCGATCGACGCTCTGGCCATCGGCCAACGAATCGGGGTGCTGGCGGACGGGATTTTGCGGCAAGTCGGCACCGCCGACGAACTGCGATCCGCCCCCGGCCACCGATTCGTCGCGTTTTGTGTCGGCAGTCACAGCCTCTTAGATGGGGCGGTGCAAGTCGCGGGTGACGGCGACCCCCCCGTTTTCGTTGCCGAAGGTGGGTCGGTCCGCGTGCCGGTGCCCCGTTCCGCATCATGTGGAACGGAGCTAACGCTCGGCCTGCGGCCCGACGACCTCGTACAGCGGGCGCCCGGCGATCCCTCTTACGGGACGATCACCGGGTGGCCGCTCGTCTCGGCCGAACCGGACGGCAGCGGATGGCTGCTCACCGTGGCGCGGGGCCGGACCCGCGTGCGGGTCGAGTGGCGGTCCGGCCCGCCGCCCCCGGTCGGCACGCTCACCGACTGGACCATCCCCGCCGCCCGCGGCACCTGGTTCGACCGGGCCACGGGGGAGCGGATCCAAGTGACAAGTAGCAAGTAACAAGGAGCAAGTTCCGAACGGCCACCGCCGGAACCGAACCTTGAACTCTGCCCTTGTTCCTTGCCACTTGTTCCTTGCTACTTGGAGTGTTGCGATGGCCGTCCGCCGCAAGAAGGTCGAACCGGAAGCCCCGCCGAAGAAGGACCCGGCCCTCATCGGCAAGGAGGTGATGAAGCTCATCGACAGCGTGGCGGAGGAGAAGCGGATTTCCCGCGACGTGCTGTTCGGCGGCATCGAGCAGGGCATCCAACTGGCCGCCCTGCGGCACTTCGCCGTCGAGGAGGGCGTCCACGTCGTCCTCGACCGGGCGACCGGCGAGATCTCGGCCAAGTTCGGCGAGAACGCCATCGACCCGGAAACCCTCGGGCGGATCGCGGCGCAGTCGGCCAAGCAGGTGATCATCCAGAAGTTCCGCGAGGCCGAATCGGACACGGTCTTCAACGAGTACAGCGCGAAGAAGGGCGACCTGGTGGTCGGCACCGTCACCCGCGTGGACGCCGGCACCGCCATCGTGTCGCTCGGTAAGACCGAGAGCCTGCTCCCGCGGTCGGAGCAGATCCCGGGCGAGAGCCACCACGTCGGCGAGCGGGTGAAGGCGGTGGTGTTCGAGGTGCGGAAGAGCGGCAACCGGGTGAAGGTGGTGCTGTCCCGCGCCCACCCGGACTTCGTCAAGAGCCTGTTCGAGGAAGAAATTCCGGAGATCTCCGACCGTACAATTGACATCCGCGCCATCGCCCGCGAGGCCGGGTACCGCTCCAAGCTGGCCGTGTCCAGCGTGGACAGCAAGGTGGACTGCGTGGGGGCGTGCGTCGGGGTGCGGGGCAGCCGCATCAAGCAGGTGATCGAGGAGCTGAACGGCGAGCGGATCGACATCGTGCGGTGGAACGACTCCCTGCAGGTGCTCATCCCGAACGCCCTCCAGCCGGCCAGCATCTCGGACGTGTTCACCTACCCGCGGCTGGGGCGGGCGATCGTGCTGGTGGAGGAGGACCAACTGTCCCTGGCCATCGGCCGGCGGGGGCAGAACGTGCGGCTGGCGTCCAAGCTGGTCGGGCTGGACCTGGAGATCATGACGACGGACGAGCTGGCCGAGAGCCTGGAGCGGGCGGAGCGGTGGTTCGGCCAACTGCCGCACATGAACGAGGACATGATCCAGGCGCTGATCGGGGAGGGGTTCCTGTCGTACAACGAGTTGACGTACATCGACGGGAAGACGCTCACCGAGTTCACCCCGCTGGCCGAGGAGCAGGCGGACGAGGTGATCGCGTACGCCGAGGAGTACGCGGACACGATGGACGAGGCGGTGGCCGAGGAGCAGCGACAGGCCCGCGACCAGGCCGAGGCCGAGCGGCGGGCGCAGCAGGAGGCCGAAGCGGCAGCCGCGGCGGAAGCGGCGGCCGCGAACCCGGAAGCAACAACCGTGTCTGCTGAGGGCGGGGAGGCGGCGGTCGAGCCGGTCCACGAGGCCGGCACCACCACCGTCACCTCGCCCGATCACCCGGTGGCCTACCACGAGGGGCCGCCGATCGACACCGAAGGGGTGGAACACGCCGTGGAACAAGAAGAACTGCGGACCGGCGAGGACGGGGAGCTGACCACCCCCCCGCCGGGCACCGACGCCGAGCCGAAAGGGGAGTCGGCATGACCCCCGTTGTGCCACTACCCGAAACGCGGAAACCGTTTAGAATTCCAACCACCACCGCCCCGGGATCGGGCTGCGGGTAACGGAGCGCCGGGCGGCGCTCCAACAGGAGTGCCGCTTGTCGAAGACCACCGAGAAGCCTGCTGACACCGTTCGCGTCTTCGCCCTGGCGAAGGAGCTGAGGCTCGACAACAAAGAGTTGATCGACCTGTGCCAGGAACTGGGGTTCGAGAAGGTCAAGAACCAGCTCAACGGCCTCACCCCGGAACAAACGACCCAGATCAAGAAGCGGGTGGCTGAAGGGCTGCACAAGCCGGCCGCGACCGCCGCCCGGCCGGCGCACACCCCGGCCGCCCCGCACTCCCCGCCGAAGGTGCTCGACCAGCGGGTCCGCAACCTCGCCCCGGCCGCCAAGCCGAAGCCCGGCCCGACCGCCGCCGAGCCGACCCCGACCGACGAGCCGGCGACGGAGTCGATGCCGGCCGACGAGCCGTCGGTCGTCCTCGCCGAGCAAGCCCCGCCGCCCGCCCCCGCCCCGTCCGTCCCGCCCCCGCCGGCCCTGGGGAAAGGGGTGGCGAACCTGCTCAGCCCGAACCGAATGCCGAACCTGTCCGCCCGTCCGGTCGGTAAGCCGCAGAACCTGTCCCAGGCGCCGCGGCCACAACCGCAGCCGCCGAAGCCGGCGGTGACGACGCCCGCGGCTCCTCCGGCCCCGACCGTCGCCGAGGTCGCGCCACAACCCGCCCCGGTCGCCGAAC
>JALHQU010000309.1 GCA_022841795.1 Fimbriiglobus sp. | reverse complement strand
GACGCCGGATTCGACAACCACACCGGCTGCAAGCCGGTTCATGAAGGAAAAGACGATGGCCCTACAAGCCGACAAGGACAAGTGGTATTGCAAGGTGACGCACTACGAGAACGGGCGGGTCGTGACCCGGCGGATTCATTCCATCGCCATCCAGGCGGTGGACGGCAGGCTTTACACCCTGACGGAAAAGAAGCTGCCGGACGCGATCGCGCTCTTCACGGGGGAGGCCCACAGCGGTGAGCACATGGCCGAGGTGCTCATGAACCCGAAACCCCCGTTCCGCCTCCGGGACATACCGAAAGGGTGGCCCGAAGGCCGGGATCTGATGCACGTGGCGATCGGCGGCTTGCTGCTCTGCGGCATCGAGTTGCTGATCGACGGGTTGAGGAGTTTCCTTGACCTGGTCCGCATGTAACAGACCCCAAACGACAGGTGGAACCGGAACGGCTCCGGTTCCGCCTGTCCCTTTCTGACACACCCGACGCCCGCCGGCAACCGGCCGCGGCCGTCGCCCACCGATTCCCGTGCAGTCTGGTCATCCCCTTCCGGTAATCGAACCGAAACGCGGCCGTCAGGCCGCGTCGGCATTTTTCCTCACAGGGTCGGGTCGAGCCGAGCGGCATCCGCCGCCCGACCCAGCGTTTCTGCTACGCCCGCTCGACGGAGCCGATTTCTCTGGCGAGCGGCGGGTGAGACCGGCAGACGCCGCACTCCGCCAGATGTGTGGGCAGGCAACGGATATGAACACTGCCGCAAAACGTCGGCTCCTCGTCGTTCGCGGTCACGTCCTCGCCGCATACCGCGCACGGGCAAACTGGGCGGGGCGTCGGCTCCCGCTCCGCCCATTCGGCTTCCGACTGGTCCCCGAGTGGCGACTCCCCCTTCAGATACGGGGCATACAGTTCGTCGCCGATGCGGTCTCGCACGCGGCCCTCGGCCTCGCGGACGGCCTCGCGCATTGCCGCGTCGCCCAGGAGCGGCTCCATCAGGCGGTGCCGGGCGGCGACGTATTCGAGCAGCCGCAGGTCGGCGCTTCCGACCGAGTTCATCAGGGTGGCGTCGGCGGATGCTTCGATGTAGACGCTCGTCCAGTGAGCGGCCAAGATGCGGAGTTCCTCGCGGGTCAGCGGGTAGCCGGTGACGAGGACGGCGGACTCTTGTGAGAGTGGGTTGAGTATTGTTTCCATGTGTGCGGTCTCCAAAGTGGCGGCCCGGCCCGCCCTCGCGGTCGCCGGGTCCGCGTGGTCGGTTAGTATTCGCTCGGCAAGAGGATCGCGGTGCTGCTGCGGTCGGCCTCGGTGATGATCCAGAAGGTGACGCCGGCGGGCGTTCGGTAGACGGACATCAGCCGGAACCCCTCCTTCAGCGAGAGTTCGTTCTCCGCCCAGTCCTCGGGGCCGGTGTCGCCCCAGTCGCCGCGGGCGTGCCGGGCGAGCGCGCCCCGGCGGTCTTCGTCCGCCAGTTCGGCGAGCGCCCCCGGCGTGGCGACGACGACGCCGAGCGGGAAGAGCGGCGACGGTGTGGGGGCGGGTGGAGTTTCGTCGTCGATCATCGACTGGGCGATTTCGCACCAATCGACTTCGCCGAGGGCGGCGTTCATCAGGTCGGCGGCCAGGCTCGCCTTTTCGATCGCGCAGGACTCGTGGATCGATTCCTTGAGTTCCTCAGCGAGCCGCGCCAGCGCCGAGCGGTCGGCGTCCTCGTCCTCGCATTCGGCGATCAGTTCGCGGGTGCGGTCCGTCCAGTAGCGGTAGCTCCCCTCCTCGTTGGAGAGCCACAGGTTGACGGCCCAGGTTTCGTAGTTGGACCAGCCGTTGTAGGTGGGTTTTTCATCGTGTTTCATGTTCCTCTGCGTGTCGTGGCCCCGAGCGTCGGCCCGGGACCGGGTTAAGACCCATCCCCCAGACATTGTTCCGGAGGAGGGGCGGTTCATGAGTCCCCTCGTGGGCGAACCGCCCCTCCTCCGGAACAATTTCGCCGCCGAGGACCGCCGGAGCCGACCGGAGGCCGGTGGGGTTGGGTGGGCGGAGCGGAGGCGGGTCAAGGTGGAGAGGGAGCGTAGCGACCGGACCTTGAGGCGACGGAGCGGAGCGGACAGGTGGGGCCGGAGGGCGGCGGAGGCGGGCCGAGTCCACCAGTGGGCCAGGCGCGAGCCTGGCAGGGGTGGGGTGGAATCTCCCCGCAACGCGGGGAAAATGGGGCGACCTCCGGGCGGGGCGGCCGGAGGCGGGTGACGCCGACCCGAAGGGTTGGCGTGGGGGCGGGCGAAGCAGAGGCGGGTCAAGCTGGAGAAGGAGCGGAGCGACTGGAGCTTGAGGCGTCTCGGCGGAGCGAACAGGTGGGGACGCCGCCGGACGGCCCGGCCGGAGGGCGTCATCGACATCGGCGTCCGCCAGCAACCCGATGAGAGCGGGCACCGCCTTGTCCGCCTTCGTCCCGACGCCGGCCAACGCGGCGGCAGCGAGCCGGCGGATCTCCGGGTCCGCGTCGGCCAGGCCCGCCACGAGAACGGGCACGGCCTTCACCGCCGCCGGCCCGATCTTCTTGAGGGCGTGGGCAGCCACCTTTCTCACTTGCGGTTCGCCCCCACCGAACGATTCGATCAGCATCGGCAGCACCGGTTTGACGGCCGGACCGGCCGCCCGCAAGGCTTCGCCGGCGTGGTGCCGCACGTCCCCGTCCGGGTCGGCCAGGGCGTTTAAGAGCGCGACCAGCGCCTTCTTTGTCCCGCCCCCGGCGGTCCCCAGCCGGACGGCGGCCCGCCGCCGCTCCTCCGGCCGACGGGCCTTCAGCCCGACGATCATCAGGTCCACGTCGTCCATCGCAACCCCTCCGGTTCGGAAAGGGAGCGGCCGTCGGGGTGAGTCCCGAGATCGGCCGCCGCCCCCGCCCTGGGCGGTCCCACGGCGGAGGCGGCGGCAAAAAACCTGTCATTCGCGCGAGCATCGATCCTGGCCGACCGCGTGGGCGGCCACGACGGACGGAGAGGTCTGACGCGGGTAAACGGCCCTCAATGGATGAAGTCCGAGGTTCGTCCCGCGCGGATCGGGATAGCACAATTCGCCGGCCCTGGCGACTCCTGGGAGGAACGAGAGCGGTCGGCCGATGATTCGGGGCGTCCCGCGGCCGGAAAAACCGTGCGGCGGCAAAGGCGGGATTGTGGAACGGGTTTGTTCAGTCGCCTGTGGACGCCGGTGCCGTGCGGGAGCGGATGACCTCGGCCGCGTGTCGGAGGGCGGCCTCGATTTCGGCGTCGGACAGCGTGCGACCAGCCGACACGACGACCCGCACCCCGCCCGGTGCGGACACGCTCACGCGGGTGCCCCGCGTCCGCGGGGCGGACTTGCCCCGGCGGCGACTGACCGCGTCGCGGGTGTCTTCGACCGTCAGCCCGCGGTCCTGAACCGCGTCGGCCAGGGTGCGGCGCTGGGCGTCGTCCGTGAGTTTGGAGATCTCGTAGGCCGCTCGGGCCGGCAGGTCGCCGGTCTCGACCCGCTTCTGCAAGTCGGCCGGCAGGTCCAACAGGGCGAGCGTGCGGGACACTTTCGACGGCGGCACGCGGAGCGCGTCGGCGAGCTGCTTGCCGGTCCAGCCGTTGAGGGCGATCAGTTCCCGGAACGCCCTCGCCTCCTCGACCGGCCGCAAGTCCTCGCGGAGCAGGTTCTCGATCAACTGCTGGGACAGGAGTTCCCCGCGGGACAGGTCGCCGTCCACGAACACGCAGTCGATGGCCGCCAGCCCGGCCCGGCGGGTCGCCCGCCAGCGGCGTTCGCCAGCGATGATCACCCACTTGCCGAGGCCGGCGGACCAGCGGACCCGGATGGGGGCGAGTTGCCCGTGGTCGCGGATGCTCGCGGCCAGCCGGTCCAGGGCGTCGTCCGAGAACTCGGCCCGCGGCTGGTCGGGGTCGGGCACCACCTGGCTCACGTCCACCCGGCCGACGCTGCGGAGCGGCCGGCGGCCGACGTCCTTCGGGTCGGGCAACGGGGCGAGTGTCGGGCGGAGGTCGGTGCTACGGACCCCCATCGACTCGTCGAGATTCCCACCGACCTGTTCGAGAATGCTTCCGACACTGGCCATCGCTACCCCACACTCGTCTGCTTCATTCCGTCCCACTGAACCCCACCGCCGATCCGGACCAGTAACTCTTCGCCGACCGCGGCCATGACCCGCGCCGCCTTCGACCCCGGCGCGTGGTGCGACACCGGGGTGCGGCAGGCGAGCGCCACCTTGAAGGCCGACGCCTCGGGCACGACCGCGTCGAACACTGTGTCCCGGTAGAGCGCCCGCAACTTCTGCTCGTAGGCCCGGTGGACGAGCAGCCGACCGTCGGAGCGGGTCACCAGATGGCCGGCGAGGCGGAGCCGCGGGTTCAGCCGGGAAGCGTGGGTGATGGCCTGGTGGACGACCCGCAAGCCCTGCGCCCCGAAGTCCTCGGGCGGCACCGGGATGACGACGTGGTCGGACGCCAGCATGGCGCTCCAACTGGCGAGGTACAGGTTCGGCGGGCAGTCGATCAGGATGAGGTCGTAGCCGGCGACATCGGCGAGGGCGTCGCGGAGCAGGAACTGGTTCAGCCCCTCGCGGTCCGGCTCCGGGCGGTTGTACGGGGCCAACGACTGGTTCGCCCGGACGATGCTCAGCCGCTCGAACCCGGTCGGCACTGCCAGCCGCGCCGGGCTGTCCAGCACGGCGGCGGGGTCGAACACGGCCGCCAGCGTGTCCCGCGACGGCAGGGTCTCGACCGCGGCCGACCCGAAGAACGCCTGGCTGAGCGAACCCTGCGGGTCGCAATCGACGAGCAGCGTGTGACGGCCGGCCGCGGCGAGTGCCCCGCCGACGTGGTAGGTCGAACTGGATTTCCCGCACCCGCCCTTCTGGTTGATGAAGCAGACCGTCGTCGTGGGCATGTTCCTCCGGTGACTTCGCGGGGGCCGGATTGCCCGTGGCAATTCCCGCCCAACCCGCGGATTCGATTGGGCGAACGCTCCCACGCGGGAGCGGCATCCGTCAAGGAAAACCGTGCCCCGGCCGCCACTCGGCGGGTGCGCTTTTCGCGGCGGTGTGTTACCTCGATCTCACGAGGAAACACGAACCGGACCCGGCACCGCATGGCCCCGACACCGCCACCCGACGCGAACACGAATACCCGAATGGGCCGGGCCGGATCAGCCGCGGTCGGCCTCGGGCAGTTGACCCTCGTCGAACACGCCCTCTGCCCGCTCGACACCGACCGGTCCCTGCGGGACAATCTCGTGTTCGAGACCGGCTACTTCTACTCCGACCGCAACCGGCACCGGCGGAAGGCGAGTGTCCGGGTCACCTGCCCCGGCGGCCTGTCGCCGGCCGACGAGTTCTACCTCTGGGGCCTGCTGGCCCTCACCTTCGCGGACTTGGCCGCCGCCGGCGGGGACGGCCCGGCC
The DNA here is from genome assembly GCA_022841795.1 of Fimbriiglobus sp. Classification (GTDB taxonomy): domain Bacteria; phylum Planctomycetota; class Planctomycetia; order Gemmatales; family Gemmataceae; genus JALHQU01. The sequence continues at coordinate 585 of JALHQU010000309.1, read as the reverse complement.
GACACTGAGTTCCACGCGACCCCGCACTTCTGCCTGCGGCGACTGGGCCTCATCGACCCACACGCCAACCGCGGCGGTCGGCAATACCAGCAGTTCGCCGCCGCCCTCGACCGGCTCGCCCAGGTGAGCTACGCGAGCGACGCCTTCTACGACCCGGTCCGGGGCGAACACCGGCGGGTGCGGTTCGGCTTCCTGAGCTACAGCCTGCCGCTCGACCCGGGGAGTTCGCGGGCCTGGCGGATCGCCTGGGACCCGATCTTCTTCGACCTGGTGCGGCCGCTCGGCGGGCGGTTCCGGTTCGACCTGGACACCTACCGGGAGCTCGACCCGGCCGCCCGGCGGCTGTTCCTGCTGGTGAGCAAGATCTTCGACCGGCGGGACACCACGCCCCGGTTCCCGGTCGATCACCTGGCCGTCGATGTCCTCGGCTTCTCCCCCACCCTGGCCCCCCGGCACCGGCGGCAGAAACTCCAGCGGGTCATCGCCGCCCTCGTCGCCGCCGGCGTCCTCGCCGACAGCCCGGCGTTCGAGCCGCGGGCCGGCGGTCGGGCGGCCGACGGGTCGGGGTCGGTCGTCCTCACCCGC
>JALHQU010000308.1 GCA_022841795.1 Fimbriiglobus sp. | reverse complement strand
CGTGGTGCGGGCCGTTCACACCGACGACCCGGCGCACGACTCGGCCATGCTGGTCATGAACTGCGGGCATGCCCGGTTCGCCCGCCCGGCGGTCGGGTCGTGGGTGGGGTACGGGCTGGGCAGCGAGAACAAGAACCTGCCCGGCTTCGTGGTGCTGTGCCGGCAGAAGCTGCCGATCAAGGGGGCGGAGAACTGGCAGGCGGCGTTCCTACCGGGCAAGTTCCAGGGCAGCCCGGTGCTGACGAAGGACGGGGCGGTGGCGAAGCCGATCGACGACCTGCGCAGTCCGGCGGCGTCGGCCGCCGAGCAGAAGTTGCAACTCGACCTGCTGAAGGAGATGGACAACACCCATGCTGCGAACCGCAGCGACTCTCGGCTGGAAGCCCGCATCGAGGGGTTCGAACTGGCCGCCCGGATGCAGACGGAGGCGGGGGAGGCGTTCGAGGTGGCCCGCGAGCCGCAGCACGTTCGTGAACTGTACGGCGACACGTCAGCCGGGAAGCAGTGCCTGCTCGCCCGCCGGCTGGTGGAGCGGGGCGTGCGGTTCGTACAGGCGTACCTCGGCGACTGGGATCACCACTCGGAAATCGCCGACGGGCTAAAGCACTCCGCCGGGCAGGTGGATCAGGCCATCGCTGGGCTGCTGGCGGACCTGAAGCGGACGGGGCTGCTGAAGGACACGCTGGTGGTGATCGGCAGCGAGTTCGGGCGGACGCCGACGGTGGACCCGGCGTCGGCCGGGAAGAAGGCCGGGCGGGACCACAACCACCGCGGGTTCAGCGTGGTGCTGGCCGGCGGCGGGGTGAAGGGCGGGACGGCTTATGGGAAGACGGACGACCTCGGATTCGCGGCGGTCGAGAACAAGGTGCATGTCCACGACCTGCACGCCACCATCCTGCACCTGCTCGGGCTGGACCACGAGAAACTGACGTACCGCTACGCCGGCCGTGACTTCCGCCTGACTGACGTGAGCGGGACCGTGGTCCGCGGCATCCTGTCGTGACAGGGGGTTTAGTTGTCGGCCCGCTGGGTGAGCATCTCCCGCCAGCTCATCGACAACTGCGGCACGCGGGCCAGTTCCCACGCCAGCGCCTCGTCCTCCACATGGTACATCACCTCGTTCGCCCGGCAGATCGTCCAGTCCGGGTTCGGCCGCTGCTCCAGCACCAGGTCCGTGCCGGCGGTCAGGTCACCGTCCGTCCGCACACGCAGATACCATCCGCTGCGGCCGGTCTCGACCACCGTGGCCGGCAGCGTCTTTACCCGCCAGCGGCGGGCCAGCTTCCAGCACGGCTGCCGCGGCTGGCTCACCTCGAACACCACCGCCCCGGCCCGCCACACGTCGCCGACGCACACGTCGGCCTCGGTCAGCCCGCTCACGGTCAGGTTCTCGCCGAACGCGCCGAACGGCAGGTCGAGCGCCAACTCCGTTCGCCAGCCGGGGTAGTGGTCGGCCGAGTACGCCAGCACCGCCTTGTCCGGCCCGCCGTGGTTCACCCGATCGGCCTGCTCGTCGCCGACGACGCCGGACTGCGTCACCCGCACCGCTCCGCCCACCGGCTCCTTGAAGAACCCGGTACTCCACACACGGTCCATCGGGTCGGCGGCGCCGGGAGTGCCGAGGGTCCGCACCCGAGAGGTCTGGATGGAACCGATGGTTGGCATGGGTGTTCTTGTAGGGTGGGCATCGCCCACCGGGATAAGATGGTGGGCGGTGCCCACCCTACAGAAATCGGGCTGCCAACCTCCCGGTGCTCCACGCGCTCTGGAAGTTGTACCCGCCGATCCACCCGTCCAGGTCGAGCACCTCGCCGGCGAAGAACAGCCCCGGGTGCCGCTTGCTCTGCATCGTCCGCGAATCCACCTCGTCCAGGCTGACCCCGCCGGCCGTCACCTCCGCCTTCTCGTACCCGAGCGTGCCCCGCAGCGGAATCCGCATCCGCTTGGCCAGCGATACCAGCTTGCGGCGGTCGTCCTTACTCAGCGCCGCCGCGGTCCGGGTCTCCGGCAACGCGGCCAGCTTCACCATCTGATCGGCCAGCCGGCGAGTGGTCCGGTCCGCCATCACGACCGCCAACAGTTTCTTGCCGTTCGCCGCCGTCTCGGTTTGCAGGAACTGCTCGTACTGCGGTTCGGGCACGTCCGGCAGGAAGTCGATTTCGAGCGTCAGCTTCGCCGGCTCCAGGTACCCGCTGACGGCCCGGCTGACGTCCATCGGGGCGGGGCCGGTCAGGCCGAAGTGGGCGAACAGCAGTGCCCCGCGGCGGGCGGACAGCGGCTTCGGCCCGCCGTCGAACACCTTCAGCGACACGTCCGGGATGGTGACGCCCTTCAACTCCGGCACCCACGCCGGTTGGGTGGTCAGCGGCACCAGCGACGGGCGGGTGGGCACGACGGTGTGGCCGAACTTGCGGGCGAACCCGTACCCGTCGCCGGTGGTGCCGCAGCCGGGGTACGACAGCCCGCCGGTGGTGACGAGCAGGTGTTCACAGGTGATCTGCCGCAGCGGGGTGGACACGCGGAACCCGTTTTCGATCGCCGCCACGTCTACCGCCGGCTCCGCCAGGGCCAGTTTCGCCCCGCTTCGCTCCAGCCGTCGCAGCAGGGCGTTCAGCACGTCCAGCGCCCGGTCGCTGACGGGGAAAATCTTCCCCGTGTCCTCCACCTTCGTGGCCACGCCTTCCGCGTTGAAGAACTCGACCACCTGTTGCGGGGTGAACCCGGCGAGCGCCGAGTGCAGGAACTTGCCGTTGGGGCCGAACGCCGCGACGATGCCGCGGGCGTCGCAGTGGTGGGTGATGTTGCACCGGGTGCCGCCGGACATGAGGATCTTCACGCCCGGCTTGCGGCCCTTCTCCAGCAGCAGCACCCGCCGGCCGCGGTCGGCGGCGTGGATGGCGGCCATCAGACCGGCCGCCCCGGCCCCGAGAACCACCGCGTCGAAGTCGAACCCGCTCATGCCCGGCATTCTACTTGCCCGGTTGGTGCAGAAGCTCCATCGGCTTGCCATCGAACGCCACCGGCGGGGCGTCCTCCGGCTGGGCGAGCAGTGCGATCCCGTCGTCTGTGAACCACACCGCCGCCACCGGCGTCCGCCGCTTGTGGTCGGTGGTCAGGCTGACGGCCAGCAGGCCGGTGTCGAAGTCCCACACCCGGATCACCCCGTCGGCCGCGCCGGCCACCAGCCGCTTGCCGTCCGGACTGACCCCGAGGGCGGTGACGGCGGCCGAGTGCCCGTAGTACAGCCGCTCGGCGAGCAGCGGCCCCTTCTTCGCCTGCACCTTGGCCATCGGGTAGCGGTACACCGTCCACCCGCGGGTGCCGACCAGCAGGTGCTTCCCGTCCGGGGTGAACTCGACCGCCGACGGCGTGTCCTCGTGCCACAGGTCGTAGGTCTTCTTGTCCGGCGTGTGGATGACCACGATGCTCTTGTCGGACGAGTACGCCAGCCAGTCGCCGCCCCGGCTGATCGCCACCCGCCGGCTCGGGCAGCGGATCGTCCCGCGGAACACCATCTCCCACGACTCCGCGTCCCACACCGCGCACTCGGTGTCGGACGCGGCGAGCAGCCGGCGGCCGTCGGGGGTGAACCGCAGGGTGCCGACCGCGGCCGGCAGCCGGCCGATCAACTTCGGGGTGGACTCGAAGTCGGCGCACAGGAACACATGCCCGCGGTCCGTGCCGACCACGTGCGCCGTTCCTTTCTCGGCGACGGCAGCAGCGGTAAATTTGGCCTCCGACGGGGCGGCTATCGGGTACTCGCGGTTCGCCTTCCGGTCCCACACCACCCCGCGGTCCTTGCCGTCGGCGGCGAACAGGCGGAACACCTCCCGGTCGGACGCGAACGCCGTGGTCATGTGCTTGCCGACCGGCCAGCGGGTGACGGCCGACGGCGGCTCGTACACCGGCCACAGGCGGAACACCCCGCCGGAGTCGCACGCCGCCAGGGTGTTCCCGGTGCGGTCGAAGTTGATCCCGGTCACGTCCCGCAGGTGGCCGACGAACTCCCGCATCATCTGGGCGGTGGTCACGTCCCAGAACCGCACGGCGGCGTCTTCCCCCGCCGTCGCCACCACCTTGCCGAGCGGGCAGACGGCAATGGCGGTGATCGGTCCGACGTGCGCCCGCGGGACGGTGAGCGCCTTCCCGGTGGCCAGGTTGTGAACCCGCAGCTCGCCCGTGTCCGACCCGGTGACGGCCGTCTTCCCCTTCGGGTCGAGGTGGACGCTGATGATCCGCCCGCCGGCGTTGGCGATGGCGCGAACCTCCTTCCCGGTGTCCGCCTCCCAGGCCACCGCCCCGCCGGTCGTCGGCACGATCACCACCTTGCCGTCGGCCGAGAACTGCCCGCGGCGGAACAGGGGCACGTCGGCCGCGACGGTCGAAAGCTCCTTCCCGGACGCCACGTCGTACACGCGGACCGGCTCGCCCTGGAACTTCACCACCACCCGGTCGCCCGCCGGCGAGAACCCCCACAGCAGGCGGGCCGCCTGCGGGCCGGCCCACGCCGCCAGTTGTTTGTTCGTGGCCAGATCCCGGACGACGAGCGCGTCCGGGTGCGCCTTCCCCCAGTCGCGGCCGATCAGCACCCGCTTGCCGTCGGCGGACGGCACGGCGTTCCCGGCCCCCGGTTCGAGGGCGGTCGAGGTGCCGCGGCCGGTGTTGAAGTCGAACCGCGTCACCTGGCTGTTCGCGTGCCCGGTGATGACCCCGTTCCAGGTGGGGGCGAACGTGATGTCCAGCGGGATCGGCCCCGTACACTGCCCGGACCCGGTGGACGGGTGGGCGGCCCGGTAGGTGTGCCACCACTCCCACCCGCGGCGGTCGGCCGGGCACCCGCCCAGCAGTTGCATGGCGCGGAGGTAGTGGCCGGCGGTCAGCTCGGTGTGGGCGAACGCGACGGCGTGGAAATACCGCTCCCGCTCCAGGTCCTCGCGGGCGGCCACCGCCACCTTTTTCGCCGCCGTCTCCCCGGCTAACGCTGCGTCCGCCTGCTTCCGCTTGGCGTCGGTGTCGTCGCGGGCCTGTTCGGCCGCCGCCCGCGCCTGCTCCAGCTCGGCGTTCTTCCCCTCCAGTTCGCCGCGGGCGAGTTCCACCTGCCGGCCGTGCTCGTCCGCCGCGTTGCGGGCCTGGACCGTCTGCCACAGCAGCACCGCCAGCCCGCCGCCGAACACCAGCAGGAACGCGGCCAGCGCCGCCAGCCCGTAGGCGGCGGCCAGGGTCGGCCGGCGCCTCGCCCACTTCACCGCCCGCTCCAGCCGGCCGGCCAGGCGGACGCTCACCGGCTCGCGGTTCAGGTAGTGCCGCAGGTCGTCGGCCAGCGCGCCGGCCGTCGGGTAGCGGTCGGCCGGCTCCTTCTCCAGGCACTTCAGGCAGATGAGTTCCAGGTCCCGCGGCACGTCCGCCGTCCCCCGCTCCCGCAGGGACGGCGGCTCGTCGTGAATCACCTGCTGCATGAGCATGACCGAGTCGTCGTGCTGGAACGGCGTCTTCCCGGTCAGGCACTCGTACAGGATCACCCCGAGGGCGTAGATGTCCGCCGGCGGGCCGGCGAACTTGGCCCGCCCGGCCGCCTGCTCGGGCGGCATGTACGCCGGGGTGCCCATCACCGCCTGGGTGCGAGTCAGCTCCTGGGCCGACCGCTTGGCCAGCCCGAAGTCGGTCACCCGCGGCTCGCCGGCGTCGTCGAACAGCACGTTCCCCGGCTTCAGGTCCCGGTGGATGATGCCCGCCTGGTGGGCGGCCAGCACCGCCCGCGCCAGCTTCTCCACCAGTTCGGCCGCCGCGTCCGGCGGGAACGGGGCGTCCGCCCGCAGTCGGCCGTGCAGGGTGCCGCCGGGCAGGAACTCCATCACGAAGTACGGCCGGCCGTGGTGCTGCCCGGACTCGTACACCTGCACCACGTGCGGGTGGCGGATGGCGGCCACCGCTTCCGCCTCGCTGGCGAACCGGGCCACGTCCGCTGGGCTGCTCACGTCCTCGTTCAGCAGCAGCTTGATCGCCACCGGCCGGTTCAGCCG
>JALHQU010000307.1 GCA_022841795.1 Fimbriiglobus sp. | reverse complement strand
CCGCCGGCCCCGCTCCCGCCGCCGTAGCCGCCGCCTTCACCCGACCCGGACCCGCCCGGCGATCGGCCCGGCCCGCCGAACCCCGGCATCGGCGCACCGAGCCCGCCCGGCCCCATCCCGCCGGGCATCCCGCCACCGAATCCACCGCCCATTCCGGGCATAGGTGCCGCCGCCCGCTTGAACACCAGCACCACGCGGGTGTCCTTTGTCACCCCCTCGAACCCCGCGGTCGCCTTCGGCGGGCTGGCTTTCGGGTCGGCCGGGTCCACGTCCAGCGGGCCGGTGTACTCCCAGTTCTGCGCCGCCTTGCTCCGCAGCACCGCCGCCACGTCCGGCAGGGTGTTCGGCTTGGCCACGAACAGGTACTCGAACGCCGCCCGCGGCGACGGGGTACCGCCCATCATCCCGCCGCCACCTGGCCCGCCCATGCCTTCCATCCCCGGCCCGCCGCCGTCCGGCGAACCCGTGCCGCCACCCGGCGGCGGAGCCCCCGGCCGACCGACGCCCGCGCCACCCACACCCGGACCCGGCAGTCCGCCGCCGGGGATACCGCCCGGAGGACCGCCGGCGCCACCGCCCGGCGGGGGCTGCGCCTCCGCCTTCGACCACAGCCCGATCCCACCCGCCGCCAGCCCGCCGGCCACCAGCAGCCCGGCCGCCAGCAGCTTCAGTTTGCCCACACTCATGGCCGTCACCTCCGTTGCCAGTTCGATGACCGATGCCGCCGGTGACACCCCGATGACACCGACCGCCTGATCCGCCAGTGCCGGCGGCACGGCCGCGGCGGTGGCCACCGCCGCCAGCCCCGCCCCGATGCCCCGCCTGTTCAGCGCCGCCAGCAGCCGCTGCCGCGCGCGGGCCAACTGCCCGCTCAGCGTGTTCGCCTTCAGCCCCAGCCGGCCGGCCGCGTCCGCCGGCTCCACCCCCTCCAGGTCGCACAGCACGAACGCCGCCCGCAGCGACGGCGGCAGGTTCGCCACCTCCGCGTGAACTGCCGCCAGCAGTTCGTCCCACGCCGCTGGTGACACCGGGCTGTCACTCTCCGACCTCGCCGTCCGCTGTTCGTGCAGTTTCCGCCGCAGGAAACTCCGCTTCGCCTTGGCCGCGATCCGCACCGCCGCCCCGTGCAGCCAGCTCGCCAACTGCTCCGGCCGCCGCACCGCCGCCGCCGACTTCGCCAGCGCCAGGAACACCGCCTGGAACGCGTCCTCGGCGTCCGCCCGGTTCGGCACCGACTGCCGGCACACCGCCCACACCATCGGCCCGTGCCGGCGGACCAGGGCGGCGAACGCCGCCTCGTCCCGCGCGGCGACGAACCGGCCGAGCAGGTCGGCGTCCGACCCGGGGCCGTCGGCCGCGTGCCGCAGAACGAGTTGGAGCAGCGAGCGGGTCATGTGCGGTCCAGCGTACACGGGGATGTACCCGGCCGCGGGGAATTCCTGCGCGGGGAAACGAAAACGCCCGCGGCTTTCCGGCCGCGGCAGGAGTCGATCGCGGGTGTGGTACAATGCCGGCGGGAGGACCGACCGATGCCGCTCCGCGATCACTTCCGCCCGCCAACCACCCGGTACGCCTCGTGGGAATCGCTCCACGGGATGTGGCCGGCGGTCTTCGTCCAGCAACTCCGTACACAGTTGCCGCCCGGCTTCGTGGCCGCCCCGCGGGTCCACCTCGGCCCGTACTTCGAGATCGACATCGCCGCGTTCGAACAGGACGATCGCCCGTCCGGACGCGGCTCCGGCGGCGGGACGGCGACCCTGGCCGCCCCCCGCCCGACCTGGGCCATCGAAACCGACGTGCCGGAAGAGGACGAGTACGAGGTGCGGATTTACAACGCCGACGAGGAGCGGCAGTTGGTTGCCACGATCGAACTCGTCAGCCCGGCGAACAAGGACCGGCCGGACAAGCGGCGGGCGTTCGTCGGCAAGTGCGCGGCGCTACTGCGGAAGGGCGTGGCGGTCAGCATCGTGGACGTGGTGACGGTTCGGCACGCGAACCTGTACGCCGAGGTGATGGCGTTCGTCGGGCACCCGGATCCGACTCTCGGACCGGAGCCGCCGCCGGTCTATGCGGCGTCGTGCCGCTGGACGCCGAACGCCGCCGGCACCCGCGCCACCCTGGAAGCGTGGTCGAACCCGATGGCCGTGGGCGAACGGCTGCCGCCGCTCCCGCTCTGGCTGGCGGACGGCGTGTCCGTGGTGTTCGACCTGGAACGCAGCTACGAGCAAGCGTGCGCCGACTTGAGCATCCGCTAACTGCGAGGCAGGGGGTCCGCCAAAATCCGCACAACTCCCCTTGAACGCCTCGCCCGACTCGTTCATAATCCATCCATCCGACCGCGACGCTGAACCGCTCGCACGCAGGGACTCGCCATGTCCGCCCGCAACCCCTACGCCTCCCCCCCCTCGGAATAACCGGACCGTCCGGCTTGGGCTGGATCGCCTGGAGGGGCGGGAGATGCCCGGCAGCTTCCTGGGTGAGTTGGCGGCGGTGGCGGGCTTCGGCCCGTTCAACTTGCGTTCGGCGCCCGCGACCGCCCCGTTCATGGCCCTTCCGCCGGCGCCGAAGCCGGAGACGCCGAGAGCGGCGGACCCGACCGCGGACGTGGTGTTCCTCCCGCCGCCGAAGACCACGACCGAGACGACCGAGACCCGCCAAGCGTCGCCGTTCGACGTGCTGACCGAGTTCGGCGCGTTCCAGCCATTCGACTTCGGCCCGATGGTGGCGTACCAGTCGCCGACCGCGGCGTTGCCGGCACTGCCCGTGCCCACACCGACGAACGGGGACACGTCGTTCGAATCCGTGCTACCAGCCCCGCCGATGCCAGACGCGCCCGACAACAGCGTCACCCCGTTGTCGGAGCCGACCAGCCCGCCACCCCCGCCAACCAGCCCACCCAGTCAGCCACTGACGGCGAGCGACGACTCGTACAGCACCATCCACAGCCGCCAGCTAATCGTTCCGGATAATGGGGTTTTGGACAACGACTATTCAAGCACGGGCAGCACGCTTTACACCGTACTTGTCACGGACGTATCGCACGGGGTATTAGAGGATCTCAGCAGTGATTTGAGTTTCGCACTGAGCGGGGGCTTTCGCTACACACCCGAACCGGAGTTCGTGGGAACTGATTCGTTCACATACTACGTCACCGACGGCCAGTACAACAGCGAGCCGGCGACGGTAACCATTCAAGTCACAAACGCCGCCCCGACTGCTGCCACCGATTCGTACACGACAACCGAAGATGGCATTCTTGAGGTAGGCAGTCCGGGAGGACCCCTCCCGTCCGGCGGATCGTCGGGCGTGCTTTCTAACGACGCCGACGCCGACCCGGACGCGATGTACCCTGTGCTAATCACTGGTACTCTGCACGGCGGACTCGACCTTCGTCCGGACGGCGGCTTCACCTATGCGCCGAACCCCAACTTTTCCGGCACGGACACGTTCACCTACAAAGCGTCCGACGGGATCGCCGACTCGCAACCGGTGACAGCGACGATCACGGTCACACCCCGCCAAGGGGCCGATCTCGACGGGCAAGATCCGTCCACGGACGGCAACTGGATGTCGGAGGGTGACGAACAGAAATATGGCCTCGTCGTTACGGCCGGGTCGGCGAGCGTGATGGCGCGGGCCCCTGTGGCCCCTGCAGGGGCGGGGTGGGCCATCACCACCCGGCGGTTGTCCTGGGATTCGAACAGTCTCGTGGTCGGCGGGATCACTTCTCCGGGATACATCGACCTGCCGCTGTCGGGCGACCGCGTGTACTCGGTGGCCGCACTGAACTCCCCCTTCAACGGTTCGACGATTAGCTACCTGGAGACGTGGGAGAACGTGCTATCGGGGTCCGGGATCAACAGTATCTGTATGATTCAGGCGGTGGCCCAGACTGCTAAAATCGACTCGGTCGACTTCACCACCGATCACAACGTGCTGTTGAAAAACGGTGGATTGGAGGAAGTGGGTAAAGACGCGACGCGGTATGCATCCACCGAGTGGATACGCGCCTTCGGCAAACCTCCACAGCCCGTGAACTCCCCGTTCACACATAGTCGGGATAAAAAGATTGAGGCGACTGTCAAGTGGTCGAGCGCGGGGATTGCGGCTCAAACTCCATATCGCCTTGAAGGGGTCGTGACATACACTGCCGGGTTCCCAACACAAGGAGCGATGAAATTTGTTGCCAACTCGACTACGGCGGGCGACGCAAATACCACAAACGTCATCACAGACATTCCGCTTTCTAAGGCGATGGGCATCTGGACGTTCTCCGTGGCCTGGAAAGTGATTCTGAACCCCGGAACCGCTCAAGAGAAAACTCTTGACATGGGTGATTCGGGCGAACATAAAGTGTATCAGACATACGCCAACCCCCGCGGTACAGGAGAAAAGTCCGGTCGCGCCACAGAGCCGCGGATGCAGTTGGCAACGAGTCTGTATGCGGGAGTGTATATTACAGCGACCATGTCAACTGGAACGTTCAACCCAGACCCGAAACCGGCGCGGCTGATCTACACCTTACTCAAGCAGCATGTGTTCACAGTCAGCAGGTCCGAAGTTCACGTTACGGAGAGCAAGATCGATGAGAGCCGTGCCTGGCGCGTTCCAGGATCTTGGCTGACGGGAGGATGCAACTGCATCTCTGGCGCACTGTTCGTGCAGAAGGCATCATATATGGTCGGGATGCCGGGTACGATCAACGTGAAAATGTATGCGGCTAGTGTGGCGAACGTGAACGTGGCAATAGAGATAAAGACCGCAGCAGAAGCACGGGATGGAGATCGCGTCAGGGACAAAAACAAACCGAACGAGAATGTGGCACTCCATTTCGCCGGCAACCAAAACAACGTCTTCGAGGGGACGGTCCTGTATACTCCGGCGCAAGCTGCGGCCACCCTTTATATGCCGTCTGGTGTCGATTTTGACGCACTGTACGACACGAAGGACAAGGTTATCACAGTTTTTAACTCCTTCGAGTGGGCCAAGAAAGTGATCGATCCAATGACCCAAGTGGCAACTTGGAAAAAAACAGGTGTTCCGCAAGATGTTCTGGCCACATATCAGACTGCAGCGAGTTTACCCCTGTCTAAACTTGATGAGTAATTCTACTAAATATTCGCAGGATAGAACATGAGTTATATATGTAGACCTTGCCTGTTACTGACGGTGTGCGGTGTCAGTCTGGCGTGCGGCGCCGACAAAGATCGGGTGTTCGGGCCAGAGTGGATCAAGGATGGCGAGTACATGAAGAAGAAGATGGAGATCGTGGCATCTCACCGTGTCAACGCGAAGAACAGCGTGGTCAGTTACGACATAGGCTTGGAGAAACATCGCCTGTGGGCGATTGAGTCAGATGACGGGTTTTTCTGTGGTAGTGGTGTGGTCCTGAGTAAAGACCACTCGTTCGCCATCGAAACCCGTAAAAACGCCAAAGGCGAAGTGTACCAGTTGAGGTCAGTGTCGAACTATGTAACCTATTTCGACTTTGATCGGGACGGGATATACGACGCCTACATCGATAACCGCGGTAGCAAAAACGACTTCATGATCCGGGTGGATGACACTTACGTTCGGGTGCGAGAATCGAAAGATGCGTTCGGTTACCATTCGGGCGACAAAGGGCCTCCGCCCAAAATCTCCTACGACGGGAAAAAAACGTATAAGTTCGAAGACGGCAAGTGGGCGGAGAAGTAGTTCAGCCCCTCACCCGTCCACGCTGAGCCAGCGGGTGACGTCGCCGCGGGCGTGCGGGGACGACTGCAGCAGGTCCGGGGCGGACTGGTATGCCGCCGCCCACGCCGGCCCGAGTTGGTCCAGCGCCGGCAGCGGCACGTGCGGGTACTCGCGGTACACCAGCACCTCGTCCGGGGTGGTGAGTACGCGGGCGTGCGGCGGCAGCACCGCCGTCGCCTGCTGAATGAGCGGCAGCCCGCCCGCCCCGTCCGGGGCGGCGAACCCGCACACCTCGGCGTGCGACCACGGCCCGCGGCCGATCACCGCCGGGGCGGCCTCGGCCAGCGCCGCCTCGAGCGCCCGCCCGACCCCGGCGGCCG
>JALHQU010000306.1 GCA_022841795.1 Fimbriiglobus sp. | reverse complement strand
TGGCTCCGCTCGCAAGCTCGCGGCGACGACACCGAAGCGATTCGCCGTTGAACACCCCCTCTCCCCGTGGGAGAGGGGGCCGGGGGGTGAGGTCTTCTTTCGAACCTCGCTCCCGCAGGTCGCGGCGAAGATTGCGGCTACTTCAGGTGGTCGAACACGCTGCCGTGGTTCACGTTCAGCCCCGGCTTCTTGGGCACCGGCAACACCTCCGGCTGCCGCGTCACCTCGTCGGCGGCGGTGGGCAGATCGTACCCGCCGGTCTGGGTCAGCTCGGCCACGCCGGTGGACTTCTCGGCCAGCTTGTCGGCCTCGGCGCACAGCGGGTCGCGGCCGGCCAGCCGGGCCAGCTCCTGCACGTCGAACCCGCGGGGGACGGCGTCCACCGCCACCGGGAAGGCGAACCCGTCGGCGGCGTGCACGCGGCGGACGAACTCGACCGCCTCGGCGTAGGTGCCGCCCATCTCGGCCAGCCCCTTCAGGATGGCCGCCAGGTCCGCCCGGTACTTCGCCTCGATCGTCGTCGGCTCGCCGTCCTTGGTCACCACCCGGCTGACCGTCACCCCGTCCTCGCCGTCCTTGCGGGTGACGGTGAACTCGGTGCCGAGCGGGAAGGCGAACGTGCCGGACACCGGCCACACGCTGCCGAACAGCACCACCTCGTTCCGCCGCTCGCTCGTCAGGTGCACGAGCGGCGTCGAGTCGGCGGCCACCGCGTGCAGCCAGTACGAGTGGCCCATCCGCCGGCCGCGGACGGCGTCGTGGTTCTCGTCCGCCCCCCGCAGGGCGGCGAACGCCCCGTACCGCAGGGCCGGCCCGCCCTTCTTCATCAGCTCCACCAGTTGGTCCAGGCACGGGGCGTCGTCCTGCGAGGCGAGCGCCGTCAGGGCGTGGGTGCGGAGGGCCGGGTGCCGCTCGGCGATCTCGCCCAGGGTGCGGGCGGCCTTCGGGTCGGCCTTGCCCAGGTAGCACAGGCTCTGGGCGGCGGCGAACCGCACCCACGGCGAGTCGGCGTGCTCCAGGCCCACCCGCAGCGCGTCCTCGCTGTCCGACCCCAGGGCTTCGAGTTTGATCGCCGCCAGCACCGCCGTCTCCGGTTGGAGCAGCTCCCGCTCCAGCTTCTTGCGGTACGGGTTGTTCGCGCCGGGGGCCGTCAGCGGGATGTTACGGGCGACCAGGATGAAGCGGTGGTGGTTCAGCCGGTAGGTGGGCGGGACGAACGCGGTGATCATCGGCCGGCGGCCCTGCACCTGCGCCTCGGCCACCTTCCCGGCCTTGTCGGAGGTGCCGTGGAACACGGCGTTCATGCGGGCGGCCACCACCATCGCCAGCCGCGGCTGCGGGGCGTCGCCGTTCAGCAGGAAGTGGTACGGGCGGTCGATCAGGTTGGTCATCCCGCCCCACACCTTGGCCGCCCGCACCACCGGCACCTCGCCCGGCGTGTCGGCGTCCGCCTTCGCTTGCGTCAGCACCCCGGCCACCAGCGGCCCCTCGGCGGTGCCCACCCGGTTGCCCGTCAGCAGCTCGTTCGTCGCCGCCTGCGGGATCTTGCCGGCCGGCACCCCGGACGTCGCCAGCGACTGCCGCATGTTCCCGCTCAGCTCGTAGTTGGTCAGGTCGCACAGGTCCAGCACCCCGTGCTGCAGGCTGGTCGTCTTGCTCCCGCCGGGCAGGGTGACGGTCACGTCGAACCTGTCCCCGTTGCGGGCGCCGGCCGGGATCACCCCGGACACCAGCACCAGCGAGGTGGACCGGGCCGGGTCGTCCAGCACCTCTTTCGGGTTCAGCCGCCGCTTCTTCAGCGCCTTCTCCAGCGTCTCCCGCCAGCCGTCCGGCTGCGGGCTGCTGCCGGTGCCCTTGAGCTGGTACACCAGCGCCACCCCGGACACCGGGATGGGGTCGGTGTTGCCCATCACCGTCTTGCCGCCGACGGTGGCGGCGAGGTCCTTCTCCGGGTCGTACTCGGCCTGGGCGCGGGAACTGGAGGAGTCGGTCTGGCGGGGGGTGCAGCCGGCGGACAGGGCCGCCCCGGTGAGGCCGGCCAACACCCCGCCCACCACCCACCGCCTGCGGACGTGGAACATCGTTCTCCCCCTCGGGCCACCGCAGGTTCCCCAACCTGCGGCCGCCGAACGAACCGAACCTGATTCGAGGTCGGGACCATACCGTCGGCCGGGGCGGTGTCAAGGGAATGCCGAACGGTGAACCCCGACCGCAAGGTCGGCGGGTGCGTGAGAGAACTGGTCGGCACCCACGGCCCTTGCGGGCCGGGTTCACCAAACGGCTCGTGTTCCGGGTTGACCCCCGCCCCCTGCCGCGGCATAAGCGGCCCAAAGTCCACACAACCCGGGGCAGGGGGAACGGCCATGCGGAAGGCGATCGCGGCGGGCGTGGCGGCGGCAATCGCGGGCGTCGGGCTGGCGGCGGACCCGCCGCTGAAGGCCCCGCCGGTGCAGCAGACCGGCGGGAGCGTGCCGGCGACCACGGGCTCCACCCCGAAGGCGTTCGTCGGCGTGTGGGTGCCGACGTCGTGCCAGTTCGACGGGGCCGAGCAGTGGCAGGGGGCGGAGGGGGCGAAGGTGCGGGAGGCCATCCGCCTGTCCATCGAGGGCGGACAGCACAAGCTGTACTTCATCACCGACGCGGCGAAGATGCTCGGCCAGCGGCTGTCCACGGCCACCCTGACGGTGGACGAGAAGGCCGGCACGTTCGAGCTGACCATGAGCGACGGGCACCTGAAGGGCGAGAAACGGCACGGCATCTTCGCGTTCGACGGCGAGCAGATGAAGCTGTGCTACGGCCCGGCGGACAAGCCGCGGCCGGACAAGTTCGAAGCGGCGAAGGGGTCGGGCACGTTCAACGAGGTGTGGGTGCGGCACAAGGCGAAGTAAAATCCAGGGCAGAAACACGCTGAAGCGTGAACTCCAACCCGCCGGCCGTTGGAGTTCACGCTTCAGCGTGTTTCTGCCCTGCGGTTGTCCCGCCCGCCTAAAATGCCTGAACCCGCCAGCCGACACCTCTGTCCGGCTGGGTATGATCGCCGAAGCTCCAGCCCCGGTTGCCGCCCCGCTCATGGACCAGCACACCCTCCGCCTGCTCGAGTTCGACAAGGTGCGGGAGGTGCTGGCCGGGTACGCCGCGTCGTCCCTCGGTCGCGACCTGTGCCGCGGGGTCGAGCCGTCCACGTCGGTTGAATCCATTCGCGGCGAACTGGCCCTCGTGACGGAGATGGTGCAGGAGTTGGACGCCAGCAACCCGCCGCCGCTGTCCGGGCTGCACGACGTGCGGCTGACGGTGAAGCGGGCGGCCATCGGCACCATGCTGGGGGCGGATCAACTGTTGGAGGTGGCCGAGACGCTGAGCTGTACCGGAGCGGTGTTCCGGTATCGGATGCGGCTGAGCGAGCGGCACGAGCGGCTGAGCGACCTGCTCACGCCGGTGGAAGACCTGGGGCCGGTGGCCCGCAGCATCTCGGCGTGCATCGACGGTCGCGGGCACGTGCTGGATGTCGCCAGCCGTGAGTTGTCCCAAATTCGCCAGCGGCTGTTCGAGCTGGAAGAGAAGGTGAAGGCCGAGGTGAAGCGGCTGCTCCGCGACCCGGAGTTGCGGAAGATCCTCAGCTACCCGAACGCCACGGTGAACGGCGACCACTATGTACTGCCGGTGGCGGTGAACCACCGGCACAAGGTCGCGGGGGTGGTCCACCGAGTCAGCGGCACGGGCGAGACGGTGTTCGTGGAGCCGGCCAGCATCGCCCACCTGAGTGCCGAGCGGATCACCCTGAAGGCGGAGGAAGACCGGGAGGTGAAGCGGATCCTGCGGCGGCTGAGCGGCGAGGTCGGGCGGGTGGCGAAACCGCTGACGTACAGCCTGGACATCATCGCCCGGCTCGACTTCATCACCGCCAAAGCCCGGTTCAGCCGCGAGTTCGGCATGGGCTGCCCGGACGTGAACGCCGACGGCAAGATGTGGTTGCGGGTCGCACGGCACCCGGTTCTGTTGCACCTGTTCAAGGCGGACGAGAAGACGGCGGCGGAACCCCGGACGGTGGTGCCAATTGATCTGCGGCTCGGGCTGGGGTTCAACCTGCTGGTCATCACCGGGCCGAACACCGGCGGGAAGACGGTGACGCTGAAGACGACCGGGCTGCTGGCGGTGATGGCCCAGTGCGGCATGCACATCCCCGCCGCGGCCGGCAGTACGGTGCCAGTTTTCAAGCACATCCTGGCCGACATCGGCGACGAACAGAGCCTGGAACAATCGCTCAGCACGTTCAGCAGCCACGTCACCCGCATCGCCTCCATCCTGCGAACGGCCACGGCGGACAGTCTGGTGCTGATGGACGAACTCGGCGCCGGCACCGACCCGACCGAGGGGGCGGCGCTCGGCCGGGCGATCCTGGACGAACTGGACACGATCGGCTGCCGGGCGATCGTCACGACCCACCTGGGCGACCTGAAGACCTACGCCTTCCACAACGAGCGGGCGGAGAACGGGGCGGTGGAGTTCGACGTGGAGACGCTGCGGCCGACGTACCGCCTGCACATCGGCCAGTTCGGCATGAGCAACGCCCTGCGGATCGCCCGCCGGCTGAAGCTGCCGAAGGAACTGCTGCGGCGGGCGCACAGGTACCTGAAGCGGAAGAAGGGGAAGACCGGCGAACTGGCCCGGCTGCAAGAGCTTCGGGAGCAGGCGGAGAAGGCGAAGATGGCGGCGCTCACGGCACAACACGAGGCGAACGAGCAGCGGGCCGAGTACGAGCAGAAGGTGCGGCAGTTCGAGCGGGAGCAGGAGGAGCAGACGGAGTTGCACGACATGCGGACCAGCCTGAAGGCGAACACCCCGGTGCGGGTGTCGCGGTTCGACGCGGTGGGCAAGGTGGTGAAGGTGAACGCCGCCAAGCAGACGGTGACGGTGAGCGTAGGATTGGGGCAGTGGGAGATCCCGTTCGACGAGATCTTCCCGGCGGGCAATAAGTAGTAGGCACACTCCGTGTGCCGTTCGGATGACGGCACACGGAGTGTGCCTACTACTTATTGCCCGCCCGGTTTCGGCATTGTCCGCCTTGCGGACGGCGGTTATAGCGACAAGATGGGTTGGTGGGGCGGACTGCCCCGCCCGGAGGCGCGACATGGCGAAGCGGTCGTATGTGTGGTTGCTGGTGTCGCTGGCGGCGGTCGGCCTGACCGCGGACTTGCTCACCAAATACCGGGTGTTCCGCTGGCTGCACCACGGCCAGCAGGAGACCCGCGACGGGGCGTTCGAGGCGTGGACGGTGGCCCCGCGGTGGGCCGGCGGCGGCAACCAGTACGTGCACGGCGGGCGGTACGACGTGCTGCCGGGGTGGTTCGGGCTGATCGCCGAGTACACCGACGAAGCGCCGTGCGAGTGCGTGCTGAACGGGTTGCAGACGTGGAGCGCGCCGAAAATGCCGCGGGTGAACCAGGGGGCGCTGTTCGGCATGGGCGGGGAGTACGGCGGGCAGGCGAACAAGATCTACGCGGCCGTCAGCGTGCTGGCGGTGGTCGGCATCGTGGTGTGGGCGGTGCTGCGGGGGCGGCGGGCGGACGGGTGGATGTGCGCCGCCCTCGGGCTGATCCTGGGCGGCACCGCCGGCAACCTGTTCGACCGGGTGGTGTTCAGCGGCGTCCGCGACTTCCTGTACTTCTACAAGATCGACTGGCCGGTGTTCAACGTGGCCGACTGCTGCCTGGTGTGCGGGGCGGTCATGCTGGTGCTGCACGCCGTGTTCGCCCCGAACCCGGACAAGGCGACGGCGGACGCGGCGGCCGAACCGGCGGCGACGTAAGTAGTAGGCACACTCCGTGTGCCGTTGCTGGGTGAACCCCGACCGCCAGGGAGGGGGTGCGAGCCACGACACCCACGGCCCTTGCGGGCCGGGTTCACCTGAACTCAGAGAACGGCACACGGAGTGTGCCTGCTACTTATTGCGACCCCTCATGCGGCGAACCCTGCTCCTCACCTGCTGGCTGGCCCCGGCGGCGGTCGCCGCCCCGCCGGTGGCCGACGTGCCCCCGCCGGCCGACCCGGTCGCCCGCGTTCCGCT
>JALHQU010000305.1 GCA_022841795.1 Fimbriiglobus sp. | reverse complement strand
CGGTGCGGGCGTCCTGGTACTTCTTCTCGGCGGCGTCCCGCTTGCCCTTGTCGTTCCCCGCCTTGTTCCGCTCGTCGGCCGCGGTCTGGATCGCCTTGCGGTCCTCGGCCAGCTTGCACTGCCCGGCCCGCAGCTTCGCCTCCGCCAGAAGCGATTCCGGCTTCGTCACCTGGGCGAACAGCCCGCGGGCGTCGGCGTACTTCTGCTGCTCGAACAGGGCGGCGGCGTGGTGGAACCGCAGAGTGTGGACCCAATCCGCCCGCTCCGGGTCTTTCTCCAGGTCCGGCTCGAACCGCTTGCGGGCGTCGGCCAGCACCTTCTCGGCGTCCGCCGCTTTGCCTTCCTCGCGGAGCAAAGTGGCGAGGTGCAGGACGGCGAGCGGGGCGGACTTGGCTTCGCCCTTCATCGCCTCGCGGAGGTCGTTCATCGCCCCGCCGCGGTCGCCTTGCAGCGCCTTCACCTTCGCCAACTCCAGTGCGGCGGTGCCGGCGAGCGGGTCGTTGGCGTACTCCTTCCGCAGCCGTTCAAGCGCCTCGCGGGCCTTCTGGAACGTCTGGTTTCGCTCGTTCGGGTCGGCCAGCGATACGGCCAGCCGCTTGTGGCAGTGGCCGAGCTTGAGCAGCGCCGTCGGCGCCTCCGGTGCTTTTGGGTTGCCGCCGACAAACCCGTCGAACATTGCCACCGCCGCGGTCAGCTTCTCGCGGGCCTTGTTCTCCTCCAGCGCGTCGGTTGCCACTGCCGTCGGCGTCTGTCGAAGCAGGATGTCGCCGAGCAGGTACGCGGCCAGCGCCAGTTCGCCGGCGCGGTCCGGGCCGGGGATGGCGTCGAGCAGCTTCGCCGCCGCGTCCAGGCTGTTCACCTGCACGAGGCACACCGCCGCCAGCAGCCGGGCGTGGTGGACCCGCTCGAACTCGGGGAACTTGGCCGCCACCTCCCGGAACTTGCTCGCCGCCTCCTCGTGCCGCTGCTTCGCCTCCGGTTTCTTCGCCATGTCTATTGCCCGAGCGTAGGCGTTCTCCGCCCCGCGGAACACCACCGCCGCCGCCAGCGTGCTGTTCGGGAAGATCCGCCGGAACTCGGCCACCCGGTCGTCGGACTTCTGCAACTCGCCGGCCTCGCCGACCGCCTGGGCGAGCCGCTGTAACACCTCTTCCCGCCGCAGCGGAGATAGGCGGCTCTGGTCGTTCCACAGTTGCTCGAACACCCCGGCCGCGTCCTTCGCCTGCTTCGCGGCCAGCAGGGCGTCGCCCAGGTCGAACAGCATGTCGCGGCGGCGGGCCTTCGCTTCCTCGTCGGCGTTCGCCTTGTCGATCGCCTGCCGCAGTGTGTCGAACGCCTCCTTCGTCCGCTTCGCCCGCTCGGCCGGGTTGTTCGGGTCAATGCCCTGAGCCAATCCGAGCCGCGCCTTGCCCAGCCAGAACAGCACCTGGTCGGCCAGCCGCGGCGTCTTCTCGGCCAGCGGCGTGAGGGTCTTCGCCGCCTCGTCGAACTGCCGCAGTTGCACCTGGCACAGCCCCACCCGCAGGGCGGCGTCCGGGGCGAGCGGGTCGGCGTCGAACTGCCTGGCGAACTGCTGGAACTTGTCGAGCGCGTCGGCAAACTTGCCCGCTTCGTACTTGAGGGCGGCGGTGTGGAAGGCGGCGCCGGCGACGTGTTCCGGGGCCGGGCCGGTCGCCAGCCGCCGCATCCGGGCCAGCTCGAACGGGTTGCCTTTGAACTTGTTCGGGTCTTTCACCGCCTCGACCGCCGCCGCCTTCGCCTTCTCGTGATCGGCCAGCACCGCGTCGTAATGCACGCTCGCCTCGGCCGACTCGCCTTGCAGGTGCAGCACCCGGCCGACCAGATACCGGGCATGCGGGCCGAACGCCGGGTCGGCGAACGGGGCGAGCTGGTTGAGCGACCGGCCGGCGGCGTTCAGATCCTTGTCCAGGAAGCAGGCGAGGCCGTGGAAGTACAGGCCGAGCGGCCGGTGCTTGTTCTTGGCGAACGTCGGTTCCTTCACGAACGGTTCGCACGCCCCGCGGGCGTCCTTCACCCTGCCGAGGCGGACGAGCATCTCGGCGAGGTCGCACCGACTCCGCCCGGCCCACTCGTCCTGCTTCTGCCCGGCGAACCAGTCCATCGCCGTGCGGAACGAGGCCTGCGCCTCGGCGAACCGCTTGTCCGCCTCGCCCTTGTTCTTGTCCAGTTCCCGCAGGCCGAGCGCCCGCTGACACACGCCGAGCTGGTACAGTGCCTGCCCGCGCTCGGTGAACCCGCCGTCGTTCGCCGCAGGCGTGAACAGCTCGACCGCCTTGCCGAAGTCCGGGGCGTCCGCCGTGAGTTGCAGCAGGCCCAGCCCGAACTTGGCGCTGAGAGCAGCGCGGGTGTTGCCGAACTTCTGCACCACCTCGTTGAACTTGGCGGCGGCGGTGGCCGGGTCGCCCTGGTTGAACGCCTTCTGCCCGGCGGTGAGCAGCACCTCGGCCTGCTGCTCCGGCGGCATCGGCTGCTGGGCGAACGCGACGGGCACGGCGGCCAACAGGACGATGCAGGGGAGGCGCATCGGGAGGGTTCCGGAGGTGCGGGTGCCCGTTCGACGTTCCGGGCAGACGGGCGGTTCCGGCCATTCTCGACAGGGTGGGGGTGGGGGTCAATCACCAAAGCGTAACGGGTGGCGTTCCGCCCTCACTCGCGCGTCGGGCGAACAGGCTATGATGGTGATACGCGGAGAACCCCTATGCCCCTGCTCGACCACTTCCGCCCGCCGCTGAACGCGCTCGTGCCGTGGACTTCGTTCCACTCGCACTGGGCCACCGCACTGGCGGAAGACCTGAACACCCTGCTGCCGCCGCGGTACGCCGCCCTCGCCAACCTGCGGTTCAACATCGAGATCGACGTGGCCGCCCTCGACCGCTTCCGCGACGAGGACAACGGGGCGGCGTGGCAGCCGAGTTGGTTCCCCGGTCCGGCCGTCGCCACCGTGCCGTTCGCCACCGCCACCGACGAACTGGAGGTGCTGATCCAGGAGAGCGGCGGGGAGGTGCGAATCGCCGCCGCGGTGGAGCTGGTCAGCCCGCGGAACAAAGACCGGCCGGCCGCCCGCACCGCGTTCGCGGCCAAGTGCCACGGCTACCTGCAACAGGGCATCGGGGTGGCGGTGATCGACGTGGTCACGTCGCGGAACGCCAACCTGCACGACGAGCTATTCCGCCATCTGGGGGAGCCGGCCCCGCTCGGCGGGGGCGACCTGTACGCCGCCGCCTACCGCCCCGTGTCAGGCGAGTTGAAGCTGTGGTACGAACTGCTCCAACTCGGCGGGGCGATCCCGGACATGCCCCTGTGGGTGTACGGCGGGTTCTGCGTGCCGCTGCGGTTCGAGCCGACCTACGAGCGGACGCTGGACCGCCTCCGCGTGCCGGCGGGAGTTCGCACAGCGGCCCCACAGCCCTGACGAACCGGGTTCGCCAAAGCCACCGTCGAACTCACGTCGCGCCGTTCGCCCGGCGTTTGACACCCCGCGGCTGGCCGGGTAGCCTCGCGGTGATTGGTTGCACGATGAGAACGAACTCCAATTTCGGCGACGGAGGGTGTACCTATGGCGGACACGAACGATCCCCCGGTTGGCCCGCAAACCGTCGTGGTTGATGTGCCGTGGCCGACCGGGATTTGGTTGGCGGGGATTCTATTCACCTGTGCCGGATTGCTCGTCCGGTGCTTTGCCCGGTCGCTGGCAAGACCGGCCGAGGCGCGGTTTAGCTGGGAACCGGCGAACACAGAATGGGCTTACCGTGAGGCGGTGTATATCGACCTCGGGCTGGTCGCCCTGGCGTTCGGGTTGTCGCTGATTTGGCTTGCCCTCGCCCGAGATAGGTCACGAAAGTAGCCCACGACGGGCAACGGGATTGCCCCTATCCGCTACTCGCACGTCCGGCACAATACCCACTCGCCCGTTCCCCCAGGACGCTGCCATGTCCCGCTTCCCGCTCCTCGTGCTGGCGCTGCTGCCGGCGTCGGCCGTCGCCCTCGACCCCGCCGTCGCCAAGCCGCCGGTGGCGAAAAAGGTGCCGCACACGTTCGAGTTGCACGGCCAGAAGATCACCGACGACTACGCCTGGCTGAAGGACAAGAAGAACCCGGACACGATCGCCTACCTGGAGGCGGAGAACGCCTACACCGCGGCGGTGATGAAGCCGACCGAGAAGCTGCAAGACGCGCTGTACAAGGAGTACTTGAGCCGCATCAAGCAGACCGACCTGAGCGTGCCGTACCGCGAGGGGAACTACTGGTACTACACCAAGACGTTCGAGGGCAAGCAGTACCCGAGCTACTGCCGCAAGAAGGGGTCGCTGGACGGGGCGGAAGAGGTCATCCTCGACGTGAACGAACTGGCGAAGGGCGAGAAATTCATGTCCGCCCGCGTCGCCGACGTGTCCGACGACGGCACCAAGATCATCTTCCTGAGCGACACCACCGGGTTCCGCGAGTACATGCTGAGCGTGAAGGATCTGACCACCGGGAAGGTGCTGGAAGACAAGTTCGTGAAGGCGGCGAGCGGGGTGTGGGCGGCGGACGGGAAGACGCTGTTCTACGTCACCGAGGACGCGGCCAAGCGGGCGCACAAGCTGTGGCGGCACGTCGTCGGCTCGCCAAAGGATGACGACGTGCAGGTGTACGAGGAAAAGGACGAGTTGTTCCGCCTGAGCGTCGGCCGCAGCCGCGACAAGAAATACCTGTTCCACGGGTCGAGCAGCGCGACCAGCAGCGAGTTCCGGTTCCTGAGCGCAGACACCCCGGCCGGCGAGTGGAAGACGATCCTCCCTCGCGAGGCCAAGCACGAGTACAGCGCCGACCACCGCGACGGCCTGTTCTACATTCGCACGAACACGGCCAAGGCCACCAACTTCAAGGTGATGACCTGCCCGGTGGATCAGATCGACCCGACCGGCAAGGCGTGGAAGGAGTTCGTCCCGCACAACCCGAGAGTGCTCATCCAGGGTTTCAGCCTGTTCAAGGATTACGCCGTCATCGCCGAGCGGGAGGCGGGCGTGCCGCAGGTGCGGGTTCACACCTTCGCCGACGGCAGCTCGTATCGGGTCGAATGGCTGGAGCCGGTGTACACCACCGGGCTGGGGCAAAACCCGGAGTACGACCTCCAGCAAGTTCACCTGACGTACACGTCGCTGGTGACGCCGGGGTCGGTGTACGAGTTCGACCTGAAGACGAAGGGGCTGAAGCTGCTCAAGCGGCAGGAGATCCCGGCCGGGTACGACCCGAACCAGTACGTGTCCGAGTGGGTGTTCGCGACGGCGACGGACGGCACGAAGGTGCCGATCTCGCTGGTGTACAAGAAGGGATTGAAGAAGGACGGCACCGCGCCGGTGCTGCTGTACGGCTATGGCAGCTACGGGGCGAGCGCGAGCGTGAACTTCAGCCCGACGCGGCTCAGCCTGCTCGACCGCGGGGTGGTGTTCGCCCAGGGGCACATCCGCGGCGGGTCGGACATGGGCCGGCAGTGGTACAACGACGGCAAGATGCTGAAGAAGATGAACACGTTCACCGACTTCATCGCCTGTGCCGACTACCTCGTCGAGCAGAAGTACGGCGACCGGAAGAAACTGGTCATCCAGGGTGGCAGCGCCGGCGGGCTG
Organism: Fimbriiglobus sp.; assembly: GCA_022841795.1. GTDB lineage: Bacteria > Planctomycetota > Planctomycetia > Gemmatales > Gemmataceae > JALHQU01. The sequence continues at coordinate 480 of JALHQU010000305.1, read as the reverse complement.
CTCGTCGGGGCTACGGTGAACCTGCGGCCGGACGTGTGCAAAGCGGCGGTGCTGCAGGTGCCGTTCGTGGACGTGATCAACACCATGCTCGACGAGACGCTGCCGCTGACGGTGCAGGAGTTCCTGGAGTGGGGCAACCCGAAGAAGAGCGAGGAGTTCGAGTCCATGCGGAAGTACTGCCCGTACTCGAACCTGGCAAAGAAGGCGTACCCGGCCATGCTGATTGAGACGAGCCTGAACGACAGCCAGGTGCTGTTCCACGAGCCGGCCAAGTACACGGCCAAAATCCGCAGCCTGAAAACCGACACCAACCCGGTGGTGTTCAAGTGCAAGATGGTGGGCGGACACGGCGGATCGAGCGGGCGGTACGACGTGCTGAAGGAGCAGGCGTTCACGATGGCGTTCGTACTCGACCAGATGGGGATCAAGGAGTGAAGTAGCCGCGCCCCAACGGGGGGCGCGTCCGACGCGCTCCCCGGT
>JALHQU010000304.1 GCA_022841795.1 Fimbriiglobus sp. | reverse complement strand
CCGCCGTCACCGGCCAGTCCTCGCAGCGGCGGCACACGTAAACGTGGACGTTCCCCGGTTCCGGCAGAGTCAGCCCGGCCGGGTTCGGGTGCCGCTGCTTCACCCCCTCCGCCGTCGCCGCCCACGAGTTCCCGCGGCCCAGTTCGTCGGTGTCGATCGTCAGCAGGTAGTCCATGCCCCGCTTGCAGGTGCCGCACGTCGGCGGGGCCGGCGTGCCCAGCCACCGCGGGTAGCCGCCCACCTTCGTGCCGGGTGCGGCGCTCAGTTCGGTCTGGTACAGTTCGACCGGGTTCGCCCCGCCGGTCGGCGTCCACGCCTCCACCTTCGCCCGCAGCGGCGTCACCGTCACCGTGTGCCAGTCCGGCAATTCGAGCACCGGCTCGGGGAACAAGCGGCACGGCACGGGGACGTACCCGAGGAACGCGGCCGACGTGTCCGGCGGCTCGGCCACCGGCTGCCGCACATCTTTCAATCGCCGCCACACGACCAGCGGCTTCGGACCACCCGTGGCGTGGTCCCGCGGCGACCACAGCAGTTGCAGCAGGTCCGTGCCCGGCTTGAACCGCATCCCCGCCGGGGCGTCGTCCCCGCGGAGTTGGAGCACCGGCACATACGGGATGTGGAACGTCTCGCACGTCGACCACGGCTCGTCCGCCGGCCACCAGAACCGCCCGCCCATCTTGGTCGCGTCCGGCGGCGGTTCGTCGGCGAAGCCGGGGTGCAGCCGTACCGTCTGCCGTTGCAGCGGCTTCACCTCGGGGAACACGTCGCGCAGGTTCACCGGCCGCGGCGGGGTGGCGAACCGGGCGTCCGGCAGTACGCGGAACTCGCCGAGGGCGGCGAGGTGCCGCTCGCGGGCGGCCTGGTCGGCGGCGATCCGCTGAGCGTCGGCGGATGACGTGCCCGAACCGCCCCGCCGCCCACACCCGGCGACAGTGACGACAGACGCAGCGAGGAAGGTGCGGCGGTTCATTTGCTGGATCGGGGTGGGATCATCTCGGGTTCGAGCCGAGCGGCATTGTACGCCGCCCACACCGCCGGGTCGGCCGTGTCGTACAGGCACACGCAGTGGGCCACCACCCGCACCGGCTTGAGCGTCTGGAAGTGCCGCACCCGCGGGTGTAGGGCCGGGTTCAGGCACAGGCCGTTGGCGGCCAGGGTGATGTACCGGCACGGCGGGGCGTCGTACCGATCCCACGGCAGGCAGCGGACGCCGTACAGTTCCAGATCGGCGTTCCGGCCACTGCCGTGCAGCACCCCCGGCTCCCCCGCGGCGACGAGGAACTGGTTCAGTTCCGCCCACCCCTGACCCCAGGCCACGTCCTGGTTGCCGAGCCGATCGACCGCCCGCTCCGGCCCGCCGAACAGACTGTTCACATACGAGATGTGCCAGGGGGCGGACGAAATCGCGGCCACCAGTTGCCCGCCCGCGGCGGCCACGGCGACGGTCACCGCCACCACCTTCCGCCGCCGCCACACGGCCGCCAGCACCGCCGCCGCGACCACCAGCACCGGGTACACCGGCATCAGGTACCGCAGGCCGAGCTGTTTGACCGACAGGCTCAGCACGACGAACAGCACGAGTACCCCCAGCCCGACCGCCCATTCAACCGCGGTCGGCCCGCCCATCGTCCGCCGGCGGATCGCCCACCAAACGGCGGCTGCGCCGACCACTACCGTCAGCAGCAACTCCGTCGGCGTGCTCTTGTACAGATATGCGCAGACGTAGTACAGCGGGTGCCCGTTCGGGTACAGCGTGCCGTGCAGCCGCACGAGCACCTCCCGCTTCTCCGCCACAGTGGACATGAACCCCTGGCGGAGGAACCCTTCCACCGGGCTGGGCACGCGGACGGACCGCAGCGTCGAGACCAGCACGCCGGGCGGCCGCGGGTCGGGTTGATCGGTCGGGGTTGCGAGGAGCGGCTCCTTCGACCACGCGAACCCGGTGGCAGCCCACGTAACCACCCCGGCGACCGCGAACAGCCCGAGCAACCGGAGCGGGAGCTTCAGCAGAGCGCGGCCGACGAACCCGCCGGCGGCGGACGGGCGGAGCAGGCCGAGCAGGTACGCGGCCGGGAACAGCAGCACCCCGCTGTACTTCGACGCCACCGCCAGCCCGACGGCCACCCCCGCGACCAGGAACCGCCCCCACGTCGGCCGGTCGGCGTGCCGGCCGAGGGCGATGAGTGCGAGCAGGAAGAACAGGGTGAAGCAGGCGTCGTTCCCGGCGACGGCGGTGTACGCGATGAAGCTGGGCGAGGCGGCCAGCACCACCCCGGCCCAGCCGGCCAGCCACGCCCGGCCGGTGCGGGCGTACACCCAACCGACCACCACCGCCAGCAGCCCGGTGCCCACCACCCAGGCGGTCGTCAGCCGGGCGATGCGGGCGGCGGCCGGGTCCTGCGGCCCGGTCTGCCACGGGACGTCCGAGATGTGGTCGCCGTAGATGGCGATGGCCGGGCCGTACTCAAGCAGGATGGGTAGCGAGCCGATGCCGAAGTACGCCACGGACGAGAAGTCGCCGCGGCGGAACACGTCCTTGGCGCAGGTGAGGTTGGCGGTCTCGTCGATGATGACGCTGTTCCGCTCGCGGAAGTCGGCGGCGAACAGCTGGAACACCGCCACCGCCGGCAGCACGGCGACGGCCGCGAGCCACCGGCGGCGGGCGGGCGGACTGGGGTCGGGCAAAGACATGGTGATTACGACCGCTCGCTGGACTCGGCTATCGGCCACGGGCCATCGTCGCCAACTGGAATCGGGATAACCGCCTCCAGATGGCATACTCCGGCGGAAAGAATCCTCCCACCGGCCAGGGCCGATAGCTGACGACGGCGGCGGGCACCTCGCGGCGGGTCACGGCGGGGGCGGGGAATGAGGGGTCGTTCGCGCGGCGACGGCAGCCCGGTAGGCGGCCAACACGTCCGGGTCCGCGGTGTCGTACACGTAGATCGAGTACCCGACGAGGTGGGTCGGGCGGACGGTTCGAAATGGTATCAGATCCGGTTCGTAGTCCAGGTTACTGTTCAGCCGGGTCGCCCCGATGGCGATGTACCGGCACGGCGGGTCCGGCTGCCAGTCGGCCGGCCGCACCCCGTAGGCCGTCACGGGTGTCGAACCTGTGGTACGAGCGAGGACGACTGTCTCACCGCGTGCGGCCAGGAAGTCTCGCAGGTCGATCAGCCCTTGGCCCCAGTCCACGTCCGAGTTGCCGAGCAACTCGTGCCCGCGGTCCGGCCCGCCGAACAGGCCGTGCACGTGGCTCAGCGGCCGGGGGCCGGTCGCCGGCACGGATGCCGCCTGCCAGATCACTAGCCCGGCCACCGCCGCAGCCCGCCACCGACCCGCCCCGGCGGCCAACCCGCTCACCCCCAAGATGATCGCGGCCGGGTAGACGGGCAACACGTACCGCACCCCGAACTGTTTGGCCGCCAGGCTGCACACCAGGAGCAGCATTCCGACCCCGAGCACCAAAGCGGCGGCCGGCAGGTCGACCGGCCCGCGCCGGCAGAGCAACCCCAGCACGCCGCCGGCGACCGTGGCCACCGCGAGCAGGGTCAACTCGGCCGGAGTGCTCTTGGCCGTCAGCCCAATCGCGTAATACAGCCGGTGTCCGCGGGGGTAGAACCGGCCGAGCAGGTGCGTCGGATACCGCGGGGCGGTCTCGCCGGTGGCCGTGACCTGGTTCATCAGCCCGACTACCGGGCTGGGCAGCCGCACCCGGCCCACCGCTCCCACGACCGCGTCCCCGACCGTGCCCTGGCCGAACACCTTCCGCAGCACGTCCGCCCGCGCGGACAACGGCTTGTGGTGCAGTTCGAACCCGGTGGTCGCCCAGCAGGTGAGGAAAGCGACGGCCGCCAGGCCGGCCTGCCGGGCCGGGTGGGCGGTCAGCAGTCGAAGCACCCGCCGGCCGAAGGGCGGGCGGTCCGCCGCCGTCCAATCGGCCATCACACCTAGCAGGAAGGCGACCGGGAACAGCAGGACCGCCCCGTATTTGGCGGCCACAGCCAGCCCGACCGCTGCCCCGGCTGCCAGCAGCCGCCCGGCGGTCGGGACCGCCGCGTGTCGAGCGGCGGCGGCCAACGCGAGCAGGTAAAACAGGGTGAACGCGGCGTCGGTGGTGGCGAGCGACGAGTGGGCCACTACGGCGGGCGACAGCGCGGCGAATAGCCCGGCGGCGACGGCCGCCCACGCCCGTCCAGTCCGCCGGTACACCCAGCCGACGACCAGCACCACCAGTGGCACCCCGACCGCGATGGCGTGCGTCCACCGGGCAACGGCCACGGTGCCGGGGTCGTCGTCGGTGGCGTGCCACTCCCGATCGGAAATGAGGTCACCCCGGGCGGCGACGGCCGGGCCGTAGGCGAGCAGCAACGGGAGCGGGGCGGTGCCGGCCCCGGACGCCTCGGCGAACCGCCCATGCCGGAAGATTTGCTTGGCCGCCGTCAGATAGAACGTCTCGTCCACTGTGACGCTGTTCCGAGTCTGGAACCAGCCGCACATGGCTAGCAACACGACGGCGGGGGCGACGGCGAAGAGCACGTAGCGCTTCACTTCGTCACCCGCTTCGGGCGGGCGACGTGGGTGGCCCCGCCGTAGGCCAGCTCGGCGCTCTCCATCACCGTCTCGCTCAGCGTCGGGTGCGGGTGGATGCTCTCCATCACGTCGCGGGCCACCGCCCCCATCTCGATCGCCAGCACGCTCTCGGCGATCATCTCCCCGGCCCCGCTGCCGGCGATGCCCACCCCCAGAATCCGCTTGCTGTCCGGGTCGATGAGCATCTTGGTCAGCCCGTTGGTGATGTCCAGGGCCACCGCCCGCCCGCTCGCCGCCCACGGGAACTTGAGCACCTCGTGCGGCACCGTCTGCTCCTTCGCCTCCTTCTCCGTCAGCCCGGCCCAGGCGATCTCCGGGTCGGTGAAGATGACCGCCGGGATGGCCCGCGGGTTCCACTCGACCGGTTCGCCCAGGATGGCCTCCACCGCCACCCGCGCCTCGGCCGTCGCCTTGTGCGCCAGCCCCGGCTCGCCGGCCACGTCGCCGATGGCCGAGATATGCGGCACCGCCGTCCGCCGCTGCCCGTCCACCGGGATGAACCCGCGGTCGTCGAGTTTCAGCCCGGCGTTCTCCAGCTTCAGCCCGGTGGTGTTCGGCCGCCGGCCGACCGACACCAGCACCCGGTCGAAGGTGATTTCGCCGGGCACGTCCTTCCCTTCCAGGGTGGCGACGATGCCGCCCGGCGTCGCCTTCACCGCCGCCACCTTGGTGTTCACGTAGATCTTGTCGAACTCGGCCTTCAGCCTCTTCTCCAGCACCGTCACCAGATCACGGTCGGCCATCGCCAGGATGGTGTCCAGGAATTCGACGACGGTGACTTTCGTGCCCATCGCCGCGTACACGCTGCCGATCTCCAGGCCGATGTACCCGCCGCCGACCACCAGCAGCGTCTTCGGGATGTCCGGCAGCAGCAGCGCCCCGGTGCTGTCCATCACCCGCGGGTCGTTGATCTGGAACGTCTTCGGCATGGCCGGCAGCCCGCCGGTGGCGATGATGCACTTCTCGAACCGGATCGTCTGCGGGGTGTCACCCGTCACCTTCACCGTGTTCGCGTCGAGGAACTCGGCGTGCCCGCGGACGGTCTCGGCGTTCCGCCCCTTGCACAACTGGGCGATGCCGCTGGTCAGCTTGCCCACCACCTTCTGCTGGACGAACGCCCGCAGCCTGTCCAGGTCGATCTTCGGCTCGCCGAAGCTGATGCCGAGCGAGTCGGCGTGCTTCGCCTCGCGGATGATCTTGGCCGCGTGCAAGAGCGCCTTGCTCGGGATGCACCCGCGGTTCAGGCACACCCCGCCCAGCTTCGGGTCTTCGTCCACCAGGACCACTTTCATCCCGTGGTCGGCGGCGTGCAGGGCGGCCGGGTACCCGCCGGGGCCGCCGCCGATGACCAGCAGTTGCGTCTCTTTCACGTCGGACATGGACTCGCTCCGAGAACCGGGTGATCTACCGGCATGATATGAGCCAGTCACCGCCCGTACCCCATCGCCGCTTTCAGCAGCACCACCAGCCCGGCGACCGCCAGCCCGACCGACGGCACGGACATCAGCCCGAGGTCCAGGCGGAACCCGAACACCACCCCGGCGACGGCCAGCAGGCCCACGCCGAGCAGCGCCGTCCGCCACGCCGCCGGCTTCGGCGGGCGGCGGGTGCGGGTGCCGCGGGCCACCCGGTCGTACAC
>JALHQU010000303.1 GCA_022841795.1 Fimbriiglobus sp. | reverse complement strand
GGGGGGGGGGCCCCCCCGGTGGGGGGCCCCCGCCGACCGCCCCCGGCGGTCGGCTCGTAGGATCTCGACAGAACACGGGGCGGTCACTTCTTCGGCTCGACGAACACGGCGTCGGCCGCGAACAGCCCCTTCCACTCGGCCGGCAGCGGGCCGGCGAGCAGCACCACCGGCTTGCCGCCGTCCAGCCGCTTCTTCAGGTCCGCCGCCGCCAACTCCTTCCCGTCCGCCGTCGTCACCTTCACCTTGTCCAGCGGGCTGGCGTACACCCGCTTCTCCTCCACCGTCCGCGGCACCTGCACGGTGACGAACACCTTCCGCCCGCCCTGCTCCCGCTCCTCGGTGCGGTTCTCCATCAGCGTGTTGGTGACGGTCAGCTCGTAGGTCAGCTTGTCGTCGATCACGCTGGCGACGGCGAGTTGCACCGTCGCGGACCCCTTCGGCTTCGGCGGGTCGGCAACAGGGGGTTTGGGGGGCGGTTGCCCCCCGACCGAGGCCGCGAGCGGCAGGGCCAGGGCGAGAGCGAGAGTGAGCGCGCGGGTCATGGCGTCTCCTGGGAATGGGGTCATGGCATGAGCGGGAATGTCGGGGCGTTGTCCGAGGTCTCCTCCGCCCGCTCGCCCGTGATGAGCGGCCGCAGCCGCAACAGAAAGCACTGGGTGATGAAGAGCAACACGGCCGCCGACGCCCCGACGTACAGCAGCCAGTCGGCCATCGGCTCGACGATCTCCAACTGGGTGGCCGACATCCGTCGCCACTGCTCGGCCGGCACGCCCTCCGGCCCGGTGCCGAACGGCACGCCCTCCGTGCGGTACACCACCTCCATCATCTCCATCTTGAGCGGGAAGACGGCGTAGAACACCACCCCGACGGCCCCGCCGAACCCGAGGCTGAGGAACAGGTTCAGCAGCCAGAACTTGAGTACCACCGACCGCCTGACGTCCGGCTTCATCGTCCGTCCTCCAATGGTGGGGAGGGCCGCGGGGTCACGCGGGCGGATCTTCGGACTCCTCGTCCGACGGCCGCGGCGGATCCTCATACGTCTTCGCCACCACATACCCCGCACCGGCGATCACCCCGCTCACGACCAGTGCGCTGATCGGCACCCACAAGTAACCCGACCCGGACTGGGCGAACGGCGTCAGCGCGACGAAGGCGACGAACGCCCCCGTCAGCCCGACGTGGAACAGGGCCGTCCCGAAGCGGTGCAGTCGGTTCATGGGCGTCACCTAGCGTTCTCGGATCGCAGCCCCCGGCGGATGTGGGCGGACTCGACCACCGCCGCCCCGTGCAGGGCCATGCCTCCGGCGACCGCGAACCCGGCGGCGAGCACGGCCAGCGGCAGCTTGTCCCAGCCGATGAGCATCCCGATCACGAGGGCGGCGGCGAACAGCAGCCAGCCGGTGATGAAGAGGCCGAACGACACGGTTCACTCCTTCGGGCGAGAGGTTCCGGGTTCTGCCGAACACGCCCTCCGCGAGTGCGCTACTTCACCTTCGCCGCCTTGAAGCCCTCGTCGTTCACCCCCCCGCTGTCCGAGGCGTAGGTCTCCCACACCTGGCCGGTGGCGGTGTCGAGGACGTAGGCGTGGTGGGCGGCGGCGGCGATCTGGTACCGGCCGACCGACGGGCCGGCCGGCGCGGACGCGGACGGCCGCGGGACCAGGGTGACGATCAGCGCCGCGACGATCAGGCACCCGCCGAGGATGCCACCCGCTTGTGCGTTCATGGTCGATCTCCTCCGGTCAACCGGCGTTGGTGATGCTGCGCTCCGACGGCTTGCCGCGTCCCGGCTCACCGGCGGACTACCCACGCCAGCCGGGCCAGTCCGACCCCGACGAGCGCGCCGCCCAGCCCGAAACCGGCGAGCAACGCCGACCGCTCGACGATTCCGACAACCATGATGGCCGACCCGACGATGATAAATCCGACCGCCGCAGCCACGAACAGAATCGAGTGGAACCGCCGTACCGAAACCGGGTTCACGGTCACCGGCGACGACGGCATCCCCGGAGCAGTTGGGGGTCGAGCCGACGACAGCACGGCCGCCAGCCCGAGTACTACCCCGCACGCCCCGCCGCGGAACACCTGCACCGCCCACAGCGGCAGGGCCAGCCCGTTCCACGCCACAACCCCGACGATCCACAGCCCGGCGGCAACAGCCCCCGCTGCCACCACCCGCCGGCCGTAACCGGGGGTGTCGCCGAACACCCACCGGGCCACGGCGTGAGCCGCGGCGAGTTGCCCGACCAGGGCCACGACCACCGCCGCCACGCCGGGCCACCCCAGCCATGCCAGATCGACCGTCCACTTCGTCGCCGCAAACATGCCGACCGCCGGAGTCGGAATCGCCAGTATCGGTGAACTGCGCGTCCCTCACCGACCGCGACCGGGGAAATGAAAGTGGCCAGTGATTGTCGTCGCCGGCGGGCCGGGCGCAGTTCTATGAGGTGATGTGCGGGCGATCGACGCTCTGACACTATTTCTTCCGGACGAGGGCGGATGATTCCGGTGAGGGGTCCCCCCACCCGACCGGAATCAACGAGAGCGGTCGGGTATACTGCCGGTTCCAGCCGAACCCGCGTTCGAGGGACCGGAATGGCCGACCGAAGCCCGCCGACCGACGACCAACTGGCCGAGTTGCGGTCGGGCGAGCCGGCGGCGTGGCAGGAGTTCCTGGCCCGCCACCGCGACCGGCTGGTGCGGATGATCGCAGTGCGGATGGACCGCCGGCTGAAGGGGCGGCTGGACGCGTCGGACGTGATCCAGGACGCCTACGCCGAGGCGAACGCCCGGCTGGACGAGTACCTGCGGAACCCGACCATGCCGCCGCACCTGTGGCTGCGGTTTCTGGTCGGCCAGCGGCTGCTCATCGCCGCCCGCCAGCACCTCGGGGCGGCGGCCCGCGCCGCCGACCGCGAGCAGGCGTGGCCGGGGTCCACCGCCGACGGGCTGGCGGCGCACCTGATGGACCGGGCGACCGGGCCGGACGAGCGGGCGGCCAAGCAGGAGCTGTTCACCTACCTGCGGGACGCCCTGGCCGGGATGGACGACGCCGACCGCGAGGTGCTGACGCTGCGGCACTTCGAGCAACTGTCCAACCTGGAAGCGGCGGCGGTGCTGGGCATCGAGCCGTCGGCGGCGAGCAAGCGGTACGTGCGGGCGCTGGCCCGGCTGCACGAGATCCTGTCCGCCCGCCCGGAACTGCTGGAGCTGCTACGGTGACGCACAACCGCTCCACCACCACCTACGACCCGGCGGCCGACCCGGTTGACCCGATCGACCCGATCGACGCCGCGGCCGAGGAGTTCGTCGCCCGCTTCCGCAAGGGCGAACACCCGCAGGTGGACGAGTACGCCGACCGCTACCCGGCGTTCGCCGCGGACATCCGCAAGCTGTTCCCGATGCTGGTGGCGCTGGAGGAGTGCGGGTCCACGGTGGACGCGCCCGGCGGCGGGGTGTCTGTGTGTCGGCGGACGGGCGAGCGGGTGGGCGGGTACACCCTCGGGCGGCGGATCGGCGAGGGCGGGATGGGGGTGGTGTTCGAGGCGGTGCAGGAGCCGCTCGGCCGGCCGGTGGCGCTGAAGTTCCTGAAACGGCTGGGGTCGAACCCGCTGGCCCGCGAGCGGTTCCTCCGCGAGACGCAGGCGGTGGCCCGGCTGCACCACCCGAACATCGTCACCGTGTACGGCAGCGGGGAGCACGACGGGCTGCCGTACTACGCCATGCAGTTGGTCCGCGGGCACGGCCTCGACACCCACATCGGCGACCACAAAGCGACGCCGCCCACACCGGACGCCATCCGCCGGGCGGTCGAACAGGCCACGCAGGTGGCCGACGCCCTCGCCTACGCCCACCGCCAGGGGGTGGTCCACCGCGACATCAAGCCGAGCAACCTGCTGGTGGACGACACCGGCCGGGTGTGGGTGGCCGACTTCGGGCTGGCCCGCATCGACGGGGACATCCACCTGACCGCCACCGGCGGGATCGTCGGCACCCGCCAGTACATGGCCCCGGAGCAGTACGACGGCTGGTCCGACCCGCGGAGCGACGTGTACGCGCTGGGGGTGACGCTGTACGAGCTGGCGACGGCCGCCCCGGCGTTCGACGGGCAAACCCCGCAGGAGGTGCTGCGGAAGGTGATGCAGGCGGACGTGGTGCCGCCGCGGAAGCGGAACCCGCACGTCCACCCGGACCTGGAGACGGTCATCCTGAAGGCGATGGCGGCCGAACCCGCCCACCGCTACCAGACGGCGGCGGCGCTGGCCGACGACCTGCGGCGGTTCGCCGACGGCCGGCCGGTGTCCGCCCGCCGCCTGTCGAACGCGCGGAAGGTGGCCCGGTGGGTGCGGCGGAACCCGGTGGCCGGCGGGCTGGCGGCGGCGGTGGTGCTGCTCATGACGGCGGTGACGGTGCTGTCGGCGTGGGCCGCCCTGCGGTTCAACCGGCTGAAGAACGACGCCGAGACCGCCCGCCACACCATCCAGGAGCAGCGGGACACCATCGGCCGGCAGCTCACCGACAAGGAGAAGGCGGACGCCGAGGCGAACGCCCTGCTGTCGCGGTTCCTCGTCCGCACCGCCCAGGCGGAGATGGCCGGCCGAACCGGCGGCAAACGGGAGGCACTGAAGGCGCTGGCCGAAGCGGCCGCCCTCAGCCGCCGGCTGGACCTGCCGGCCGGCCACACCGCCACCCTGCGGCGGGAGTACGTCGCCGCCCTCGCCCGCACCGACCTGGCCCGCCCGGACCGCACCTGGAGCATCCCCGGGTTCACCAACGACAGCCCGCTGGCGTTCTGCCCGGACGGCACCGTGTTCGCCGTCAGCGTCGAGCCGGGGGTGGTGAGCGTGCGGACGGCGGACGCGAACGAGGAGAAGCGGCGGCTGACCGGGCCGGCCGGCGAGACGGCGGTCGGGCTGACCGCCTGGCTGCGGTTCAGCCGGCTGCACCAGCACCTGGCCGGGCTGCACGGCCGCACCCTGCGGGTGTGGGACGTGGCCGACGGCAGGCTGGCCCACCAGTTCGGGCCGGCGGGCGGCGGCACGTTCGACTTCCACCCGGACGAGTCGGCCGTCGCCTGGGTGGACGGCCGGAACCGGGTGCGGGTGCGACACCTGACCACCGGGGCGGAGCAGTTCTTCAAGCCGCTGCCGTTCCGCCCGACCTGGCTGCGGTACGACCCGACCGGCCGGCGGCTGGCGGTGTGCGGGCAGGGGGAACGAGCCGTCCACGTCCTCGACCTGGACGCCGAGGTGTGGTCGGCCTGCCCGCTGCCGACGCAGACGGACCGTGTGGCGTGGGCACCCGACGGGGTGCGGCTGGCCGCCGCCAGCACCGCCGCGTTCGACGTGTACGTCACCTCCCGGCTGACCCCGACGGCCGCCCCGGTGGTCGTCCGCGGGCACGCCGGGAAGGTGGTGCAGGTGGCGTTCCACCCGACCGAGGACGTGCTGGCCACCGCCGCCTGGGACCAGACGGTGCGGGTGTGGGACCTGACGCGGCCGGAGGCGCCGGAGCTGGCCGTACGGAAGGCGTTCTCCCTCAGCTATCGATCGCTGGAGTTCTCGGCCGACGGCAACCAGTTGGGGATGGGGGTGGCGGGCCAACGGCTGTGGGTGTGGGAGTGGATGCGGCCGACCGCCGGCGAGCTGGTACTCAGCTCGCGGTGGGGGCGGGTGTGGGGGGCGGCGCTCAGCCCGGACGAGACCACCGCCGTCGCTCTGGGCGAGCGGGGGCTGGAGGCGTGGAGCCTGGCCCGCCCGCAGCAGCCGGTCGCCACCTTCCCGATCAGCCCGCAGTCGGCCGACGAGCTGGCCGCCCTGGCCGCGTTCGGCGTCACCCGACTGAACGGGCCGCCGGTGGCGGCGGTGTCCGGGCGGCGGGTGCGGTTCTCCGCCGACGGCCGCGAGCTGCTGATCGGGGCGGGAGGTGGGACGACGCGGGCCACGATCCAGGCCGACCCGCCCGGCACCTTCCGCCTGTCCGCCGCCGTCACCCGGAAAGAACTGGGCGGGTACGAACACACCTGGTCGAACGACGGCACACTGATGGCGGTGGTGCCCGAGCGCGGGAAGGTGGGCGTGTACGACACCACCACCCACGAGCGGGTGGTCGCCGTCCCGCGGCTCGGGAACAGCGGGTACGCCGCCATCAGCCCGGACAACCGCTGGCTGGCCACCGGCTCGTGGCCGCAGCCCGGGGTGAACGTGTGGGACGTCCGCACCGGCGAGCAGGTGGGGAACACCCT
>JALHQU010000302.1 GCA_022841795.1 Fimbriiglobus sp. | reverse complement strand
AGTGCGGGTGGTGGCGTGCGTCGGGCCATCGGACGGCTCCTGCCGGAGGGATTTCGGACTCACCCTCATCCTCCCGTCCAGGCGACCAAAAAGCCACCGACATTCGTGACGCCCACCCCCTCCAGCGCGTCGCAGTGGTCAGTGATTGTGGACGGCGGAGGTGCGCGTTAAGATCAACGAAGTGACCGCAGGCGGGTGACGCGATGAGCCAACAGCGGTACTTCCGCGGCGGCCCGAGCCTTGCCCCTCGCCCGATTGACGTTCGCCCCGACCCGGTCACCGGGTTACTTCGCCCCGGCCGCGGGGTGTCGGTGTTCAGCGAGCCGGACGGGTTGGAGCGGTTCGGCGGGGCGTTCGAGGTGACGAGCGTTCCACCCGAACTCACCGTCGTCCAGACCGGGCGAAACCCGAAGCACTACGAACTGGCCCCAACCGCCCCGATGACGATGGCCGAGTACACGGCGGCACTCGGGCGGGTGGGGTTGTCACCAGTCCAAACGGGAGCGACCGATGATCCTCAAACTTGAGCGGTGCCGGGTTCGCTTCCCGGACTGGTACGACGAGCTGGCCGAAGTGGAGGCCGAACACAAGGGCTGGTTGCAAGGGGTCGAGGTGGAACTCGACGACGGCACCCGCTATCCCGTGACGTTCTACGACCCGGTTCGGCTGGCGCAGGATCTGGCCGAAGAAGCGAAGTGGGATCGGCCATTCATTGCGGAGCCGGGGCTGGTGGTGATTCCCGCCGTGACCCGCGCGGCCATTTTGCTTACAGCCGAACACCTGACCTCGACCGGATTCTGTTCCCACCTCCGACCGATCCCCTCCGTACCGGAGAACGGTGTTCATCGGTAGCACCCGGCTACACCTTGCCCAGCGCCAGGTCCACCACCCAGCAGCCGCGGCAGTGCGGGCCGTCGCCCCGCAGGTGGGTCAGCATCGCCGGGTCGTCGCACCCGGCCTCCTCCAGCGCGTCCGCCAGGATCGGCAGGCGGTCGAACGCCCGCTCCTGGTACACCCCCGTCGCCAGCGCCGTCACGGTCTCGGTCCGCCACTCCTTCGGGAACGCCGGCTTGCGGAACGGGTTGCCGAACACGCACCGCAGCAGGTCGCACAGCACCCGGTCCGCTTTCGCCGGTTTCCCCGTTGTCACCGGGCTGGGCCGGTAGGCGGTCATGCAGAACGCCGCGTTGTCCGCGCTCGCCCCGGTGGTGACGATGGCCATGCTCGCCGCCGTCTGCTCCCGCCACAGGCTTCGGCCGGGGTAGCGGTCGTCGCTGTCCAGCCACAGTGTCCGCTCGTGGGTCCGGGTCAATTTCTCCTTGTCCACCAGCCCGTCGGCGAACCGCTCGGCCACCTCCACCCCCGCCCGTAGCTTCACGTCGGTCAGGTGCGGCCACGCCAGCCGGCAGCACCCGACGGCATACAGCCGCAGCTTCCGCCGCCCGCTCTTGGTTCGCGGGAGCCGGAGTTCGCCCAGGGTGTGGACCATGTACTGGGCGTTCCACTTCTCGGCCAACCACTCGGTCTCGTTCACCGGGATCTCCGATGCGTCACGCGACCAGCCGGAGGGGCGGGCTGGCCGGCTGGCCGGCGTGGTCCGGCGGGATGATCCGCACCCGCCCGGCCAGGCGGCGGCCGACCCGCGTGAGCGGCAGCTCGACCAGCCGGTACACCACCTCGGTGACGGGCAGCAGGACGGCCAGCACCACCAGCATCTGCACCCACCCGTACCGACACTTCCCCGGCGCGAGCAGCCACTCCCACATCGGGGTGGCGAACTGTCGCCCGTGCGGGTTCACCCCCCACACGTTCTGGTCGTACCAGTCCGGCAGCGTCCGCAAGAGGTACCACCCCATTGCCACCGCCGGGATGTGCAGCAGGTAGATGGTGTAGCTGCGGTCGCCGAAGTACCGCAGCACGGCGGCCGAGGGGCCGCGGGCCGCGGGTAGCATCCGGTTGTGGGCGGCGATCAGCGTGAGCGCGGCGTAGCACCAGCCGGCGACGAGCAGCAGCCAGCCGGCCTGGAACGGCCCGTCCCCCTTCCCCACCACAGCCCCGAGGGCGAGCGGCAGGAAGAACAGGCCGACCGCCAGGAACGGGCCGCGGTCGCCCAGCCGGGCGGCCACCCACGGGCGGAAGCGGCGGTCGAAGTGGCCGCACAGCACCCCGAGGGCCAGGAAGTCGAACCGCTGGGTGAGCAGGTATTGCATTACCCGGCCGATCACTCGGCGGGCGTCGGACGGGCCGGCCCACGCCGGCCCGGTGCCGGCGGCCTGCCACATCTGGGCGTAGAACGGCTCGTGCTGGTACCACCAGTAGTTGCCCTCGAACGCGAAGTCGAAGCGGATCACCGCGGCGAGCGTGTACAGCGTGGCCGCCGCCCCGACGATCGCCCACGGGACGACCCGCGGCGCGGCCCGCCGCAACGCCACCGCCGCGACCAGGCAGCCGACCCCGAGCAGGGCGTAGAACTGGTCCTCCACCGACAGGCTCCACATGGCCGCGTTGGTGTAGAACACCGGCTTCTCGAACAGCGCGTTCCGGATGGTGAAGTACCCGCCCGCCGCCGCCGCCGTCTGGTGGGTGAAGTCCCGTAACACCCGCTTTTGCCACCGCCCTTCCGCTGTGGCCCGTGCGGTCGCCGCCTTCTCCTCCGCCTCAGCCGGCGGGACGCCCGCCCGCATGGCCGCACCGGCCCACTCCGCCTGGAGTTCGTCCCACGACTTGAGCGGGCCGACCGCGGCTCCGAAGGTCGCCTGCCCGTGCGCGATACGGTCGGCTTCAGGCCGGCTCAGTCCGGCGTCCAGCCCGCCCTTCACCACCTGCTCCTCGCGGCTGATGTCGGCCAGAAAGATGTGCCGGGCGTACTGTGGGGTGGGCGTGTACAGGAACAGGGCGACCACGCCGGCGGACAGGACGGCGAACACCAGCAGAGCCGGGGTGAGCCGGAACACCCGCTTGACGAAGAAGCTGAGCGGCTCGTAGCGGTCGCGGTGTAGCGCCGCAGTGATCACGTACCCGCTGACGACGAAAAACACCTCGACGCCCAGCCAGCCCGAGTTCGACACCTTGTACGGCAGCAGCCCGAGCAGTTCGCTCGCCAGCGACAGGTGGACGGCCAGGATGAGCAGGATGGACAGCCCGCGGAGGTGCTGGAGGTCGTCGATCTTGTGGTCGGTGCGGGTCATCCTTGGAACCACCCCGGGGCGTGCGGACGGAGTTCAGACGGAGCGTACGACACGACCGCTACAGCCGTCCAGGTCGAATCCGGTACACCCGTCAAAGCTACCGGGGGTGTCCTAAATCGCCACGTCAAAACCTGTACTCTGTTCCTATCGTCCGCCGACTCCCACCGCTTGAACGCACCCGATGACCCACACCCAGCCCGCTGTCAAGCCCGAGGTTGCGACCGCCCGCACGCCGTGGCTCGGGGAACAGGACCTGTACCTGTTCAACGAGGGCAGCCACGTCCGCATGTACGATAAGTTCGGCGCCCACCCGGTGGCCGGCGGCACGCACTTCACCGTGTGGGCGCCGTCCGCCCGGTACGTGTCCGTCGTCGGCGCGTTCAACGGCTGGGACCGCGGGGCGAACCCGCTGAGCATGACCGACCACTCCGGCGTGTGGGAGGGGTTCATCCCCGGCGACCACGTCGGGCAGGTGTACAAGTACCACGTCGCCAGCCGGTTCAACGGGTACGCGGCGGACAAGACCGACCCGTTCGCCGTCCACTGCGAGGTGTCGCCCAAGACGGCCTCGGTGGTGTGGAAGCTGGACTACGAGTGGAACGACGCCGAGTGGATGAAGGGGCGGAAGGCGAAGATCGCCCACGACGCCCCGGTGAGCATCTACGAGCTACACGTCGGGTCGTGGCTGCGGCACGCCACCACCCACCACTCGTACAGCTACCGTGAGTTGGCCCCGAAGTTGGCCGAACACGTGAAGAAGCTCGGGTTCACGCACGTCGAGCTGCTGCCCATCACCGAACACCCGTACTACGCCAGTTGGGGGTATCAGACGACCGGCTACTTCGCCCCCACCAGCCGGTACGGCAACCCGCAAGACCTGATGTACCTGATCGACACCCTGCACCAGCACGACATCGGCGTGATCCTGGACTGGGTACCGAGTCACTTCACCACCGACGAACACGGGCTGGCGTACTTCGACGGCACCCACCTGTACGAGCACGCCGACCCGCGGCAGGGGTACCACCCGGACTGGGGCAGCTACATCTTCAACTACGGCCGGCACGAGGTGCGGAGCTTCCTGCTCTCGTCCGCCCTGTTCTGGCTGGACAAGTACCACATCGACGGGCTGCGGGTGGATGCGGTGGCGTCCATGCTGTACCTGGACTACTCCCGCAAGCACGGGCAGTGGATCCCGAACAAGTACGGCGGGCGGGAGAACCTGGAGGCGATCGACTTCCTGCGGCGGTTCAACACCGAGGTGTACGGCCAGTTCCCGGACGTGCAGACGTTCGCCGAGGAGAGCACGTCGTACCCGATGGTGTCGAAGCCGACGTACATCGGCGGGCTGGGGTTCGGGTACAAGTGGGACATGGGGTGGATGCACGACACCCTGAAGTACGTGCAGCGGAACCCGCTGCACCGCAAGTGGCACCACAACGAGCTGTCCTTCCGCATGCTGTACGCCTTCCACGAGAGCTTCGTCATGCCGCTGTCGCACGACGAGGTGGTTCACGGCAAAGGGCCGCTGTGGGACAAGATGAGCGGGGACGAGTGGCAGAAGTACGCCACCCTGCGAGCGCTGTACGCCTACCTGTTCGCCATGAGCGGGAAGAAGCTGCTGTTCATGGGCGCGGAGCTGGCCCAGCGGCAGGAGTGGCGGCACGACGGCCAGCTCGACTGGCACCTGCTCCAGTTCGCCCCGCACGCCGGGGTGATGCAACTGGTGGGCGACCTGAACCGGCTGTACCGCTCCGAACCCGCCCTGCATGAGCTGGACACTAGCCCGGACGGGTTCGAGTGGGTGGACGCGGACGACGCCGACGCCAGCGTGTACACGTTCCTGCGGAAGCCGAAGACCGGCGCCACGCGGGTGCTGTGCGCGCTCAACTTCACCCCGGTGCCGCGGAGCGGGTACCGGGTGGGGGTGCCGGGGCCGGGGTACTGGCGGGAGGTGCTGAACACCGACGCCGGGTGCTATTGGGGCGGGAACGTGGGGAACAACGGCGGGGTGCAGGCCGAGGCGGTGCCGTGTCACGGCCGCCCGTACTCGGTGGTGCTGACCGTGCCGCCGCTCGCCGGGCTGTACCTGAAGGGCGAGGTTGTCGGTTAGCCGCGAGCCAACGGCGAGCGCGTTGCAGGCGAACCCGGCCCGCCAGGGCCGCGGGTGTACGACGCTGTCGCACAAGGGGGCGATATGGAACCACTTCAATTCACCACCGCCCACTACATCAAGCTCGGCAGGGGTGGTGAGTTTGTTCAGGATTCCTTTGAGAACAACCGGCTGCGGTTCGGCTGGCGCAGACAAAGCGTGGAGGACATCCTTGCCAAGAAGTGGAAGAAGATCGAACGCCAACTGCTCAAGGCGAACAAGGGCAAACTGGGGCCAGCGATGGCGGACCTGAACGCCTTGCGCCGCATCGCCGAAGCCGGACCTGACGAAGTTTGGATCACATTCCACGAAGCGAAGTTATGGTGGACACAGATTATTGGCCTCGACGTTGCTCAAGACAACATTTCAAAATATCGTCCCACGCAGTCTTGGTCGGACAAGACCCTTGATGGGAAGCGATTGCTGGTCGTCAACGAATTGCCTGGGAAGATCGCCAAGCTTCAAGGATTCCGTGCAACGACCTGTCGGGTCAAAGAGGTCGAACTCCTACAACGCCTCCTGAATGGCACCCGAAGCCCGTTGGCGATCGACATCAGCCGAAAACAAGCTGCATTGGCGGAATCACTTACGCGGGCGATCAAGGAACTCCACTGGAAGGATTTCGAGACGCTGGTCGATCTCGTGTTTCGACACGCCGGCTGGATACGGGTGAGCGTTCTCGGCCAGCAGGCGAAGGGATACGACTTGGAGTTACGGGAACCAATCACCAACGACCGCTACGTCGTGCAGGTGAAATCGACAGCGGGGCTGAAGGACCTCAACGCGACGAGCAAACAGTTCTCACGCAAAGACTACAAGCGGGTGTTTTTCGTAGTTCACTCGCCTGATACCGGATCACATTGATTCGTTACCGTTCGAGTCGCTCAGCCCAGTGAAAGCCGACGACCGGTTTCACCACCTCTGGGTGTTCGGCGAGGTAGGCCAGCCGGCGGCGGAGGATG
>JALHQU010000301.1 GCA_022841795.1 Fimbriiglobus sp. | reverse complement strand
TGGGTGGGATTCACCCAGGCGGCTCACGCCGCCGGTTCACCAAGCGGCACGCCGCCGACGTACACCTGCTCCACGTTCAACTGCTCATCCAGGATGACGAAGTCGGCGCGTTTGCCCGCCTCCAGACTGCCGATGTCGGCGTCCAGGCCGAGGATCCTCGCCGGGGTGAGCGATGCCATGCGGACCACCTCGTGCAGCGGCGCCCCGGTCAGCCGGTGGAACGTGCGGAGGCCGTGGTCCAGGCCCATCACCCCGGACGCCAGTCCGCTCGCGTCCAGGGTCACCCCCACCTCGCCCTTCCGCCGCACGAGTTCGCCGCTGCCGGTCGCCCCGAACCAGTACTCGCCGTCCGGCATGTCCACCGCTCGCATCGCGTCGCTCACCAGCGCCAGCCGGTCCGGGCCTTTCACCTTGTACGCCAACTTCAGCAGCTCGGCAGACAGGTGCCAGCCGTCGGCGATCACCTCTGTGGTCAACTCGTCGTGGTACAGCGTGGCCTCCATCACCCCGGCTCGCATCGGGTACGCCTGCTGCTGCCGCAGCCGCGCCCGGTCGGACATGGCGCAGAACAGGTGATCGACGTGCCGCACGCCCCACCCGACCGCCGCTTCCATCTGCGGGAAGGTGGCGAACGTGTGCCCGGCCGTGACGAGCAGCCCGCGGTCGCGGGCGGCTCGCACCAGCCGCTCGGTGCCCGGCGTTTCGGGGGCGACGGTGAGCGTGGTCAGCCCGCGGCCGGCGAACGACAGCAGGTCGTCGTCCTGCTCGGGCTGCGGGGTGAGGAAGTCGGCGTTCGGGTGGCAGCCCTTCGCCGGCGGGTGGAAGTACGGGCCGTACAGGTGCCCGCCGAGTACTCGGGCGCCGCCGGTGTCGGTGTTCCGCAGTTCGCCACACAGCTCCAGGAACCGGCGGTACTGGTCCCGCGTGCCGACGGTGCTGGTCGGGGTGAGCGAGGTGGTGCCGTGCCGGGCGTGGCAGCGGCAGACGGTGCGGAACGCCTCCGCCGTCAGGTCCATGAAGTCCGCCCCGTCCCCGCCGTGGACGTGTAGATCGACGAACCCGGGGGCGATGTATTTGCCGTGCAGGTTCTCTTCGGGCTTGAGAAGTCGGCGAATCTTCCGACGATCCGTGAACACGATCTCCCTGTCGTTCCAGGCGAACTGCGTCCCCTCGTCGATGCGGTCGGGCAGGATCAGGTTGGCGTTGAAGAAGTAGCCCAATCGTGACCTCCCGTGACGCGGTGTCTTCGCTGGTGTCCGGGCTTCAGCCCGTCTTCCGAGTCAGCTTCGCACGGCCTAAAGGCCGGACACCAACGAAAGCCGCCGATCACTCGCCGCGAACAGTCCTGCGGCTATCGTATCCGCACGGGCTACACCGAGGGTCGCTCATGCCGTGGCGGGAACTGGCCGGGAAGCGGGTGCTCATCACCGGGGCGTCGCAGGGCATCGGGTACGCGGTGGCGGTGGCGGCGGCGAAGAAGGGCTGCCGGGTGGTGGCGTCCGCCCGCACCGCCGGTCTGCTCGACACCCTCACCACCGAGGTGCGGGCGTCCGGCGGGACGATCGTGCCGGTGGTGGCAGACGTAGCCGACCCGGACGGCCGGGCCGCCATGCTGGCCGCGGCGGTGCAGCACTTCGGCGGGCTGGACGTGCTGGTGAACAACGCCGGCGTCGGCGCCACCGGGCACTTCATGGAGGTGCAGCCGGACACGCTGCGGCAGATCTTCGAGGTGAACGTGTTCGCCGCCGCCGAGCTGATCCGCCTGTGCCTGCCGGAGCTGCGGAAGGGGGACCAGCCGCTGGTGGTGAACGTGTCGTCGGTGCTGGGCAAGCGGGCGTTCCCCGGCCGGTCGTTCTACTCGGCCAGCAAGTTCGCCCTGCACGGGCTGAGCGACGCCATCCGCGCCGAGCTGTCGCGGGAGAAGATCGGGGTGCTGGTGGTCAGCCCGGGGCTGACGAAGACGAACTTCTCGCAGAACATGATCGAGCGGGTGTCGCGGATGTCGATGGACCACGCCCGCGGCATGACCCCGGAGCAGGTGGCCGATGCCACCGTCCGGGCGATGGAGAAGGGCAAGTCGGACATCACCCTGACCGCCGGCGGGCGGCTGCTGGTGATCGTCAACCGCCTCTGCCCGTGGCTGATCGAGCGGATCGCGGCCAAGCGGGTGCGGAAGACGTTCGCCGAGGAGCGGGCGGCGCGGCTCGCCCCGACCCCGCCAGGGGTGGGCACCCATGCCTGACCCGTACACGGTACTCGGCCTGCCGGCGGACGCGGACGACGCGGCCGTGCGGAAGCGGTACCTGGAGCTGACCGTGCAGTTCCCGCCGGAGCAGCACCCGGAGCGGTTCGCGGCGGTGCGGGCGGCCTACGAGAAGGTCCGCACCCTGGACGCCCGCGCCCGCCACCGCCTGTTCGAGCGGGGCACCGAAGACACCATCGAAGCGATCATCGAGGAGGCGGAATGCACGACGCCCCGGCCCCGCCCGACCCTGGACCAACTGCTGAAGGCGGTGCTGCCGGCCGACCGGCCGGGTACCTGACGCCGGACCGCATCGCCCGCATCCTGGCCGACTTCCGCGGGTACCTGGAATCGCTGGCCGAACCGCCGCCCGCCCCGGACCGCGAACCCCCGCCGTTCAACCTGGCCGCCCTCACCGCCCAGTTCACCGCCCTGCGGCACGACGTGAACCTGCAAACGAAGGCCGCCCGCGGGGTCGGCGAGCAGGTGTCCGCCGCGCTCGACCGGCTCACCCCCGCTCCCACGCCGAAGCCGAATCAAACCGAGCAACTGAAACCGCTGCTGAAGGTGCTGATCGACGTGGCCGACGCGCTCGGCACGGCCGAGCGGCAGGTGCGGCGGACGGCCGACGCGCTCACCCCGTTGCTCGACAAACTGACGGCACCGGCGCTACCGGAACCGCCGCCTACGGACATGGCCCCGCCGGGATTCTTTGGCAAACTGTTCGGAACCGGAAAAACATCGGTCACAACCGCCGCCGGACTGCAACAATGGGCACGGGATGCCCGTTCTGCGGATGAATCGCGCACCGCCGCGGCAGACGAAGCCGTCGGGCGGCTGACGGCGCTGATCGACGGCGTGGCCGACGGGTACGGCATCAGCCTACGGCGGGTCGAGAAGGCGCTGCCGCCGTTCGGCCTGGAGCCGATCAACTGCGTCGGCCGGCCGTTCGACCCGGAGCTGATGGAGGTGGTGGAGGCCGTCGGCGGCACGGGCCGGCCGGGCGGCACGGTGGTCGAGGTGGTGCGCCAGGGGTATCGGCTGAACGGACAGGTGTTCCGCTTCGCGCAAGTAAGGGTAGCAAGGTAAATACTGGCCCGCAGATGACGCGGAGAAGACGCAGATGAAGGCAGGATGGAAGACAGAAAACTGTTCTGATCCTGTCTTCATCTGCGTGCCGTCTGCGTCCTCTGCGGGCTGATCGAGATCTGATCCATGAGCGACATCATCATCGGCATCGATTTGGGCACCACCAACAGCGAGGTGGCGATCGTCGAGGACGGCCGCCCGCGGGTGATCCCGGTGGACGGCGACCCGATCCTGCCGTCGGTGGTCGGGCTGGGCGACGACGGCAAGCTGCTGGTCGGCAAGCCGGCCCGCAACCAGTACGTCCTCGCCCCGGACCGCACGGTCAAGTCGGTGAAGCGGAAGATGGGCCAGGAGGTGAAGCTGACCGTCGGCGACCAGCAGTTCACCCCGCAGGAAATCTCGGCCATGATCCTCCGCCGGCTGAAGGAGGCGGCGGAGAAGGACCTGGGCAAGCCGGTGGCGAAGGCGGTGGTGACGGTGCCGGCGTACTTCAACGACAGCCAGCGGCAGGCCACCCGCGAGGCCGGGCGGCTGGCCGGGCTGGACGTGGTCCGCATCCTGAACGAGCCGACGGCGGCGGCGCTGACGTACAACCCGGACCCGGCCGGGAACGAGAAGTTCCTGGTGTACGACCTGGGCGGCGGCACGTTCGACGTGAGCGTGGTGTCCGCCGAGGGCGGGGTGTTCGAGGTGCTGAGCAGCCACGGGGACACGCAACTGGGCGGCGACGACTTCGACGAGTTGCTGCTGAACAAGGTGGCGGACGAGTTCCAGCAGATGTACGCGGTGGACCTGCGGCAGAACCGCACCACCCGCGCCCGCCTGCTGCGGGCCGTCGAGACCGCCAAGAAGACGCTCAGCGACCACGCCTTCGCCAAGATCGAGGAGGAGTTCATCGCCGAGAAGGACGGGGTGCCGCTGCACCTGTCACAGGAGATCGGCCGCGGCGAGTTCGAGGAACTCATCTCCCCGCTCATCACCCGCACCATGGAGTGCGTGCAGAAGGCGCTGGACGACGCCAAACTCACCGCCGCCCAGATCAAGCAGGTGGTGCTGGTCGGCGGCAGCACCCGCACGCCGATGATCGGCCGGCTGCTGGAGGAGCGGCTCGGCCAGCCGGCCCACCGCGAGGTTCACCCGGACCTGTGCGTGGCGATGGGGGCGGCCATTCAGGCGGCCATCGTCGCCGGGCAGAACGTCGGGGCGGTGCTGGTGGACATCACCCCGCACAGCGTGGGCATCAAGTCGCTGGAAATCCCGGACTCGTACTCGCTGCACCTGAACGAGTTCCGGTTCGCCCCGATCATCACCCGCAACACCCCGCTGCCGGCGTCGCGGAGCGAACTGTTCTGCACCGTCGCCGACCACCAGCCGAAGGTGGAGATCGACATCTTCCAGGGGGAGAGCGGGGACGTGCGGCGGAACCACCGCGTCGGCAAGTTCCTGGTGGAAGGGCTGGCCCGCGTGCCGGCCGGCAACCAGATCCTGGTGCAGATGGACCTGACCCTGGACGGCACGCTGAAGGTGAGCGCCCGCGAGAAGACGACCGGGCTGGTGAAGCAGATCACCATCGAGAACGCGATGGCCCGGTTCGCCGTCGAGGAGCGGGACGCGGCCAAGCAGCGGCTGGAGCGGATGTGGGCGAACCCCGGCTGGAACGAGGGGGACGCGGAGGATGCGGAGGAGGAAGAAACGTCGATGACGGTGTCGGACATTCTGGGGGACGAGGCGGACGAAGCGGACGGGTACTTCGAGGACGAGGACGAGGACGACGAAGACGAGGCGCTGCCGTGGGAGGACGACGAGGACGAGGACGGCGACGAGGAGGAAGCGGGCGAGTACGAGCCGGAGCCGGCCGAGCAGGTGCCGCAGCCGAGTTCCCGCATCAGTGCGACGGCGGCCCCGACCGCCGAAGGTTCCCGCGAGGCGGCCCAGGCCCGCTCGCTGCTGGAGAAGGTGGAGCGGGTCCGCGGCAAGGCCGCGGCCGAGGACCAGGCGGAGCTGGACAAGCTGACCGGGCGGGTGAAGGCGGCGCTCGACGAGATGCGGTGGGGCGACCTGCAAGCCGCCTGCAACGACCTCGCCGACGTGCTGTTCTACCTGGAAGACGCGTGAGCCGCGGGGTAAAATCCCGCCATGAGCATCACCATCGAAATCGACGAAGCCCTGTGGCGGGCCGCCGAACAGACGCCGAGCGGGCAAGACCCGATCGGACCCATCCGCCAACTGGTCGAACGGGAAATTCGCGCTCGGCTTGCCCAGCGGCGGCTGGCCGCGCTCGGCGGCACCATGCCGGACCTGGAAATTCCGCCGCGTCAGCGGCCGTCCGCCGAGTAGCAGCCCATGCCCGTCATCGTGGACACATCCGTCTGGGTCCAGCACTTCCGCGTCGGCGTCCCCGAACTGGTCGCGCTGACCGTGGCCGGTGACGTGGTGTCTCACTCGGTCGTCGTCGGTGAACTGGCGGTCGGCGGCCTTCGCAACCGACCGAAGGCGATGGCCGAACTCCGCGCCCTGATCCTGGTGCCCGAGAGTTCCTCGGATGACGCACTCGACTTCCTGGAACAGCACCGGCTGTACAACATCGGGCTGAGTTGGGGCGACGTACAAATTCTGGCCGCGGCGGTTCTCAACGCGATCCCCATCTGGTCGCTCGATGCCCGACTCGCCCAGCAAGCGGCCGCGTTCAACCTAGCCTGGACGCCATGACCCTCACCTGCCCGTGCTGTCGCGCGTCGAACGACACCGCCGCCTGTCGGCGGTGTAAGGCGGATCTGTCGCTGATGGCGGCGGTCGAAGAACGGCGGGAGTATCACGTCACCCTGGCCCGGCGGTTCGCGGCGGAGGGGCGTCTCGGCGAGGCACGCCAACACGTCGATCTGGCCCGGCAGTTCCGCCCCGCGGCCGACGTTCACCACCTCCGCGCCGCCCTGCTCCTGCTGTCCGGCGATTGCGCCGCCGCCCTCCGGGCGTATGATGAGACGGCATGACCCCTTCTCGTTCCCACGCTCCGCGTGGGAACGCACGGGCCGGACGCTCCGCGTCCGTGGAACTCTTCGTGGCACCGGCGGCCCGCCGGTGGGTCGGATTCACCGGCGGGCCGCCGGTGCCACGAAACCCAAAACCGACCCGGGGCCTGGGAACC
>JALHQU010000300.1 GCA_022841795.1 Fimbriiglobus sp. | reverse complement strand
CACCCGCCGTAACAACCACATCCTTCAGAAGTGACGGGGTGAACCGCGGGCGTCAGCCCGTCGGGTAAAAATCACCCGACGGGCTGACGCCCGCGGTTCACCGAACGCGGCTCAGAACTCCCCGGTGCCGCGTTTCGACCACCACGGCAGGAACAGCCCGCCGTCCAGGTGCAGGATGCTGCCGGTCATATACGCCGACTCCGGCCCGAGCAGGAACCGTACCCCGGCGGCGATCTCCTCAGACGTGGCGAGCCGGCCCATCGGCAGCCCTTTCGCCGCCTCCTGGATGCTCGCGTCGTCCATGAACTTCCGCTCGCCGGGGGTGTCCGTCCAGCCGGGGTACAGGATGTTCACCCGGATGTCGTGCGGCAGCAGTTCGGCCGCGGCCGTCTTCGCCATCATGTCCAGCCCGGCCTTGGCGATGTTGTACGCCATGCAGTTCGGGAACGCGATCTGCCCGTGCGGGCTGCTGACGATCACCGCCGCCCCGCCTTGGCCCTGTTTCACCATGCGGTTGCAGCACGCCCGCAGGCCGTACAGCGCCCCGAGCAGGCTGACGTCCAGCGTCTTGCGGAACCCGTCCAGGTTGGCGGTGAGGAATGGTTCGCGGTCGGAGTATACGGCAGACGACACGAAGTAGTCGAGCCGGCCGAGTTGGGATATGGTGTCGTCGGCCATCTGTTCGACGGCGGCGTGGTCGGACACGTCCACCCGGAACGGGATCACCCGCCGGTCGAACTGCTTGCGGATGTGCTCGGCCGTGGTTTCCGCCGCGGCCTTGCCGGAGTAGTAGTTCAGGGCGATGTCCGCCCCGGCCTCGGCCAGGTTCACGGCCGTCGCCCGGCCGATGCCGGACGACGCCCCGGTGATGAGCGCCACTTTCCCCGCCAGCAGGCCGGCCATCGCACGCCTCACGTTCCGGGCGATGTGCCGGGTCGGCCGGCGGTCACGACCGCTTTGGCTTGCTCAACCCGGCCCGCTCCATGAGCGACTGCCCGAACACGTTTTCGGCCCCGTCGGCCGCTTCGTCCAGGGTGACGCCCTCGGGGATTTCGTACTCGATGACGAATTTGTGGCTGGCGATGGCCACCTCGCTGCCCGGCTTGAGCGTCCGCTGGAGGGTGCGGCTGCCGTTCACCTTGATGCCGTTGCTGCTACCCATGTCCCGCACCGTCCACAGCCCGTTCCGCAGGGCGAACTCGCAGTGGACGCTGGACACGTTGCTGAACTTCAGGCAGATGTCGCACGACTCGCGGCGACCGACGGTCATGATCTCGGACATGAGGGGGATCGGGTCGCCCCCGCCGACCGGCGTCAGCCGGCCCAACAGCTCCGCCATGTCGCAGTCTCCGCTGATCTCGATGTGGTGCTCGAACCCGGCCGTCCAGAGTATACCCATCCTAGCGGCCGAATCTGCCCCCCGCGGGTCGGTTTTCATCAGAAATGAGGAGGCCGGCGCTGGGATTTCCAACGCCGGCCGAGAGTTTTCCGCGAACCGCACTTGTGCGGGGCAATCTGGTGAACCCCGACCGCGAGGGAGGGGGTGCGTAGCGCCTGGCTCGCACCCCCTCGCTCCCGCTCGGGGTTCACCACATCGCCTTACTTGTGCGGGCCGTAGGCCGGGCCGTGAGCCGGGGCGAAGTACGGGTTGTTCCACCCGCCGCCGAACCCTTCCGCGCCGGGCAGCGGGGCCGGGGTCTGGAAGTGGCTGTTGTACGGCCAGTAGGTGTACCACGGGGCGGCCTGGAACGCCGGCAGCGGCGTCTTCTTGAACAGCCCGAACCCGCCGCTGTGGCCCGGCGCGTTGAACGGGTTGGCTTTGCCGGCGGCGGGGGCGGTCGAGGTGGCGAACAGGCTGACGGCAGCCACCGCCAGCAGAACGAACAGCTTCTTCATGGCGTCTCGGTCCTTTCGTGTCCGTGAAAGTGGTGTCGCAGCTCCCTGCGAGTGCGCACCGAGGATGGCGTCAGATCATGCCGCACGAAACCGGGAAGGGAAGGGAGCGGTAGGCGGTTTCGCGGCGACACACACACCGGCGGGTCGGCGAACCGGGCGAACCGGAACGGCCGACCCGGCGGGCACACCTCACCGCTCCCGCACACACCCGTTGCACGACGCGGTCGTCACCCCGCACCCGCCCGAGTGCCCGCAATCCTTGTGGAACAGGTGAAGGCGGGAGAACACGTTGCGGAACGTGGACAGCGAGTAGCTGTTGCACCCGTTACACCCGCGGTCGCGGTGGAACAGCCCGCCCAGGTTCAACCCGCCCCCGCACCGCCCGCCGCAGCCTCGCAGCCCGCAGTGCCCGCACCCGCCGCCGGTGTACCGCAGGTCGGCCGTCCACGGCCCGTAGGGTGCGAACGGGTAGTACCCCGAGTACGGCCCGTAGTTGAACAGCGGGCCGTCCTGGTGCAGCGCGCCGAACAGCTTGAAGCAGAAGATGCCGCACTGCCACGGGTTGCTGCGGACCGGCCCGGCTCCCCCGCCGAACCCTGGCGGACAGTTCCCGGTGGCGCACCCCTGGGCGGCCGCGTCGGCGGCGGTGGTCAACACCAGCGGCAGGGCGAGCAGCCCGGCCAAGAGCATCCGTCTCATGTGCGAATCCGTTTCGAGTTCAGGTCCGGACCGCGGCCGACTCCCGGCCTTCTCCCGGGTCCGGTGGCCTTTAACCATGCGCCACAACTCCATCGGGTCGCGGCAAAATCCCCGGCCGACCGCCGTTCCCCCCGCACCCGCGTTCGCCCCGTCGGGCACCGCCCGGACCGTTTGCCGAACGCACACCGACCGGGCAAGCGGGACAACCCGGACGGGCGGCGGGGGGTGGCGAACCCGGATTCCCTCACGCAGGCGGCGCAACCCGGTCGATAACTCCGACCGACGGATGACGTTCCCCCCGCACACGTCGGCAGGTGCCCGATGGCGTCCCCCCGTTCCCAGGCGGCCGCGGCCGTACTCCTCCTCCTCTGGGGCGGGGCGTCCGCGGCCGAACCGAAAGCCGGGCCGGTCGTGCGGAAGCCGACCGCTCCCGCCCCGACCGTCGCCGCCCCTGCGACCAGCCAGCCGAAGCTGCTCGACTTCGTCGCCGAGTCGCACCGCGACGCCGTCGCCGCCGTCGTCAAGTCGCCGACGCTGGCCGCCAAGGCGACCGAGGACGAGTTCGCCGCCGGCTCGAAGGTGTACGACTTCCTGCTCGCCCACCCGGACCGCACCTCCCTGGCGTGGCAGCGGCTGAAGGTGCCGTGCGTGGAGATCACCGACCTGGGCAAGGGCAGCTTCCACTGGGCGGACGACGGCGGCAGCGAGCTGACGTGGCAGACGGTCGGGGCGTTCGAGAACGGGGTGGTGTGGTACGCCACCGGCAAGGTGAAGGCCGGCACTCTGTTCCCGACGGTGCCGGTGAAGGCGGTGGCCGTGCTGCAATCCCCCCGCACCGCCCCGGACGCGGACGGGGTGAGCCGGTTCAAGCCGCAGGTGAACGTATACCTCCAATGCGACAGCAAGTTGGCCGCCGCCGCCCTGCGGATCGCCGGCCCGTCCGCCCCGCGGATGGCCGAAGAGGGGGCAGAGCAGCTGCTGTTCTTCTTCAGCGGCGTCGCCCGCTACCTGCACCAGAAACCGGATCAGGTGGAACGGCTGCTCGGGCCGAAGAAGTGATTCGTTGGGTTCCCGCCATTTTGGCGGTCTTATGGGCGTCCGCCGACCGGCTGAAGCCGGGACACCAGCAAAACCCTACTTCCCGACCACCAGCGTCACGCTCTTCGCCGCGTGCTCCGTCTTCTTCCGCTCGCTGGTACTCGACACCACGAGCGGCACCGTCATCGACCGTACCCACGGCTCAGCGTACAGCACCACTTCCCGCTCGGTCTGGTTCGGCATCACCAGGATGCCGTTCAGCCCGATGTTCTGCACCTTCACCCCGTGCGGCAGCCCCCGCACCTCCAGCGGCACCCGCCCCTTGAAGTCCCCGCGGCGGTCGATCGTCACCGTTAATTTCGTCTCCTGCCCCGGCACCAGCTTCACCTCGCGGAGGTTAGTGGTGGTCGTCAGGTCGCCGGGGTCGCGGAGCGTCGGCGTGCCGCCGGTCGCCTCCCGCACCACCGCCGTGCCGCCCACATCCGCCGTGCCGATCGCCTTCAGCACGCCGGGTTTACTGGCCGTGTCCCCGTCGGCGAACAGCGTGACCACCGCCGTCGTCTGCTCCGCCTCAATGGTCGTCGACGGGATGCTGAACGGGGCGGGCAGGCCGTCGAACTTCACCGCGATCGGCCCGCTGAACCCGTCGAGCCGCGTGGCCGTCACCGTCGCCGGCACCCCGCCGTTCTTCCACACGGCCGGGTTGGTCGGGGACACGCTCAGCTTGAAGTCCGGCCGCGGCGGGCGGACGGTCAGGCGGTACGCGGCGTTCGGCCCGCCGGCCCCGCGGGCGTCGCTCACCCGCACCTGATACGTCCCGCTCGCCGGCGGGTCGAACTCGATCACCGAGTCCTTGCCGTACCCGTCCCCGCCGTCGTCGTTCGTGTACGGCAGGCGGAACACCGGCAGGCCGTTCGGCGGGAACGTGCGGTCCGGCGGGTGGACCTCCACCTTGTACATCGGGGCGTTCTGCGGGTGGTGCGTGGGGGTGGTGCCGAGGAACCCGACCCGCCGCCCGCCCACCTGCACGAACTGGCAGTCGTCGTCCGGGTTCTTCGGCAGCGCCTTGATCCGCGTCAGCTCGGTGCCGACGTACAGGAAGTCGTTCACCCGCAGTTCGTTCCACGTCTCCAGGCGGATGCCGGGGGTGGCGCTGTCGTGGTCGCGGAACGTCACGAACGTCTGAGCGGTGCTGCGGAGGGCGGCCCGCGGCACCGGGTTCCCGTCGGCGTCCAGGATGTCGATCCGCGAATCGACCGGCGAGCCGAGGCGGGCGGCGTGCGTCTCGACGACCAGCCGCTCGCCCTTCTTCGCCGCGAACCGGATGACGGGCGACTGCCCCGGCTGGCTGAGAATGCCGTCGGCCGTGCCCGGCACCTTCACCTCCCCGCCGTCGGCCGTCGCCACCGTGGAGGGGAACTCGCCGACCACGACGGACGCCATGCCGAGCGGCAGTTCGCCATTCACCGGCGTGATTGGCACCGGCACCCGACTGCCCACTTCGGCCGTTGTGGGCACGGTCACTTTCACGGTGCGGCTGTCGCCCAGGTTCACCCCGTTCAGATGCACCGGGGTGCTGCGGCCGCGGGGCACGCCGAGCGGGAACACGCTGATGACGACCGGCACCGGCCCGACGTGCAGCCGGTAGTCGAACCCGGCTCCGCCGCGGAACTCCTTGTCCGCCACCCCGACGGCGTACATCCCGGCCTTCGGGGCGACGAACCCGAGCAACCCGGACCCGGACTCGACCAGCACCCGCCCGGCGTCGTCGGACACGCTGAGGATGCCGTCGAATTTCTTGCCGTCGGCCACCACCAGTTGCACGCCGACCTCTTGCCCGGCGGTCGCCTCGAACCGGAAGTAGTCGGTGTCGCCGGCCCGGTCGATGCTGCCGACGACCGTGGCCGGCAGCTTGACCGCGGCGGCGGTGCGGGCCGAGTCCGAGTTGGCCGTCTCGCGGACCGCCGGGAAGCGGTCGAGGTTCAGCGTGAGGAAGTTGGACGTGCCGGCGGCGGTCTGCACGCCGACGGGGAACCGGCCGACCGCGGCGGTCGGGGCGGTCAGGTCGAACTCCAGGCGGGTCGGGGTGCGGGTCACGATCTTTACCGCGAACCCGTCGGCGTCCAGGCGGATCGATTCGACCTGATCCAGCCGTTGCCCTTCCAGGGCGACGCGAACCGTCTTCCCGCGTTGAATGAAGTCAGGCGTCAGTTTGGTCAGCACCGCCGGCTTCGGCTTGGCCGGCAGCGGGGACGACAGCACCTTCCCCATGTCCAGGTCGAGCAGTTCGAGCTTGCCGTCGAACCGGCCGACGGCGATCCGCTTGCCGTCCGGGTGCAGGGCGGCGGCCAGGATGTCGGCCGGCTGCGGCGGCAGGGCGTTCGCCTCCGTCAGCTTGTCTACGGCCCACCTCTTCACCACCCGGTCCTCGCCGACGGTGACGAGGGTCTTGCCGTCCGCCGAGTACAGCACCTTCGACACGGCGGCGGTGTGGGCGAACGCGGTGTGGACCAGCTTGCCGCCGGCACCCGTCGCCTCCCAGGTGCGAACGCTCTTGTCCACCCCGCCGGCGGTCAGGTGCGTGCCGTCCGGGCTCCAGGCGACGGCGTACACCCAGTCGGTGGCGTCGCCGAGCGAGTACAGCCGTTTGCCGACGGCCGCGTCCCACACCTTCACCGTGCGGTCGGCCGACCCGCTGGCGAGCAGCTTGCCGTCCTTGTGCCACGAGAGCGAGTACACCGCGTCGCTGTGGTCGGTGAGGGTGCGGAGCGGCTTGCTCGGCGATGCCACGTCCCACAGGTGGATGGCGCGGTCGTACCCGGCGGTGGCGAGCGTCTTCCCGTCCGGGCTGA
>JALHQU010000299.1 GCA_022841795.1 Fimbriiglobus sp. | reverse complement strand
CGGCGGGGCCGGCGGGCGGGCGGCGGGGGCGGCACTGGTGGCGAACGTCGGACCGTTCATGGCCTGCATCCGTGCGGGCAGGGGGCGGGGTTGATGTCGGCGGGCGGGCGTTACATCAGCGCCGGCCGGGGTGTCGCGTCCGGCTTCACCACCAGGCGGTTCAGCACCCACAACTCCAGGTAGAACAGGCCGATGCCGATCACCGGCATGGCGTACCCGAGGGCGTCGTGGACCGTCTCCTGGGTGTGCTTGTCCCGCACCCCGAGGGCGAACAGCACCCCGGTGGCGGTGATCCGCAGCACGTTCGCGATGAGGGCGATGGGCACCACCCCGAGGACGATCAGGAACTTCTCGAACCAGGTGCGGCGGAGCAGCAGCACTGCCCCGCCGCCGATGGCGGCGAACGTGAGCAGCATCTTCAGTCCGTTGCAGGCGTCCACCACCCCGAGTTCCACGTCGTCGATGCGGATGATGTTGCCGGTGGCCACCGCCGGGAACCCGAGGGTTTGCAGCAGGAACGTGCTGCACGCGGTGGCGATCACCTTCAGCGGCCCGCCGACGTTCTGTTCGAGTTCGTACGGCAGGGGGATGAAGAACACCAGGAACGCCAACCCCGGGGCCAGGTTCCGCACCAGCCGCCACCCGCCGACGGCCAGCACCGCGGCGGCCAGGCTGAGCAGGAAGGCGAGGGCGTCGAGCTGGTTGAACAGCAGCCCGCCGGCCAGCCCGCGGAGGGCGAACACGGCGGCGAACACGCCGGCGGCGGTGAACGGGCGGGGGGCGGAGAACCAGGCCGTCACGCTCCCCCGCTTGCGGTACACCATGTACGCGGCGACGAACGGCACCAGGAACCCGTGCGAGTACGACGGGTCGGTGGTCCACTTCTCGACCAGCCAGTCGAGGGTGGGGAAGAACGCCCACGCCAGCACCGCCGCGGCCAGCCCGAACTGCCACCGCGGCGGGCGTGGCGTGACAGGCCGGCCGGCCGCGGGCGGCGGCAGGGATTCCACCGTGACCACGTTGGTGGGAGTGCTGCGAATGGATGCAGCGGGGCGAACCGGAGTGGGGTGTGTCGTCGGGGGGTCGAGCAGCATCGGTCACCGTTCCGTGGCGTGTCGGCCGGGTCTACCGTGACCCGGCTACCGTGCGGGCGGTCTTTCGAGGGGGGGATTCTGACCGTGCGAACCGGGGAGTGCAACCCCAACTGCGGCCGGCGGCGGAAATGGGCGGGCGGGTGTCGGGGAATCCGGGGCGACGTCTTACCCATTCCGCCGAGAGCGTTCCCTTTCTCTGCGAGTCGCCGTCAGCCCTTCCAGGGCGTCGTGGGCCATCTCGAACGCTTCCTCAACAGTTTCGGCCTGTGTGATCAGTTCCGGGTCGGTGGGGCAGGTGACCACGTACCCGCCTTCCTCGGCCGGTTCGAGGGTCAGTGTGAGGGTGCCGTCGGACACGGTGAAAGGCTTCACTTGGATCCTCGGAACGCAACCCACCGATCACATAAATCCGGTTCCTGGGTTGGAGTTCACGCTTCAGCGTGAGAGAACTTCACTCACGCTGAAGCGTGAACTCCAACCCTCTGCATCCGCCCTACTTCTTCTCCAGCGCCCCGCGGAGCTTCAGCCACGCGGTCAGGTGGTGGCTCCAGTCGGCGGTGTAGGCGGCGTGCGGGCCGATGCCGGTCCACGCCGGGTCGGTGCCCAGCCCGACCCCGTGCTTGCCCTTCTCGTAGATGTGCATCTCGGCCGGCACCTTCGCCTTCTTCAGCGCCAGGTAGAACCGCACCGCGTTCTCCGGTACCACCCCCGCGTCCTCATCCGTGTGGAAGAGGAACGTCGGCGGGGTGTCCTTCGTCACATGCTTCTCGTTGCTGAAGTAGTCGAGGTCCTCCGGCTTCGGCTCCTTGCCGAGCAGGTTGGCGACGCTCCCGCCGTGCGTCACGCCCTTCTCGAACGTCACCACCGGGTAGCCGAGGACGAGCCAGTCCGGGCGGCAGCTCTGTTTGTCGGTGGCGTCGCCGTCCGCCTTGCCGGAATCGAAGTGCGTGCCGGCGGTGCTGGCCAGGTGCCCACCGGCGCTGAACCCCATCAGCCCCACCCGCTTCGGGTCGATGCCGTAGTCTTTCGCCTTCGCCCGCACCGTGCGGATGGCCCGCTGAGCGTCCAGTAGCGGGGCGTGGCCGAGCGGGGCCGGGCGTTCTTTCTGGACGATGCGGTATTGCAACACGAACGCATGAACGCCCAGCTTGGCGAAGTATTCGGCCACCTGCTTGCCTTCGTGGTCGGTCGCCAGGAACCCGTACCCGCCGCCGGGGCAGACGACGACGGCCGCCCCGGTCGGCTCCTTCGCCTTGAACAGGGTGAGTTGCGGCTTGTCGAACCGGCTGTCGCCGGCGGTGAGTGGGGCTTGGCCCGTCCACAGGGGGAACGTCTCGGCTCCGCCGGCGGGTGTGACGGACGGGTCGCGGGCGGGTTGCCCCAGGACCATCGCACCGGCTAACATGAGAGAGGGGACCACGGCAGCACCTCGTGATGAAAGCGAACTCCGGACAGACGGTATCAGCCCACCCCGCCCGCGTCCAACCGGAACTGTCGCGGATTGCCGGTTCTGTCAGCCCGACGCGCGAGCGAGGGTCAGCCGCCGGCCCTCGCTCGCGCGTCGGGCTAACGAAGACACTCCGGAACCGCCCGAAACGTTGACACCGCCGCCGGCCGGTGGTAGGTTTTCCCCAATTCTTCATCGCCGTCATCCCGGATCATCTCGCCCTTAGCTCCACCCTCATGGCACCTTCCGACCTGACCGTCGCCCGCCGCACCAAACTCGACGAGTGCCAGGAAGCACTCGGCTATCGGTTCGCCAAGCCCGAGTTGCTGAAGGCGGCGCTCACGCACACGTCCGGGGCGAACACCCGCGGGGCGTCGAACGAGCGGATGGAGTTCCTCGGCGACAGCGTGCTCGGCCTCATCACCTGCGAGCAGTTGTACCTGCGGTTCCCGGACTTCCAGGAGGGCGATCTGACCAAGGTGAAGTCGGTGGTGGTCAGCCGGAAGACGTGCGCCGAGTTCAGCCGGGCCCTCGGGCTGAGCCGATTCCTGGTGCTGGGCAAGGGGCTGAGCGGGCACGCCGAGACGCCGGCGAACATCCTGGCGGACGTGTTCGAGGCGCTGGTGGCGGCCATCTTCCTGGACGGCGGG
Source organism: Fimbriiglobus sp. (assembly GCA_022841795.1). GTDB lineage: Bacteria > Planctomycetota > Planctomycetia > Gemmatales > Gemmataceae > JALHQU01. Next base: position 3,335 of record JALHQU010000299.1, on the reverse strand, counting down.
TACGACGCGGTGAAGCCGTTCGTGCTACACTTCATCGAGCCGGAGATCGAGGCGGTGGCGGCCGAGGCGGTGGCCAGCAACGCCAAGTCGCAGCTCCAAACGCTGGCGCAGAAGGAGTACGCCGACACCCCGCGGTACGTGGTGCTGGACGAGCAGGGGCCGGACCACGACAAGTGCTTCAAGATCGCGGCCGAGATCGGCGGCCACCAGTACACCCCGGTGTGGGGGCGGAACAAGAAGGAGGCCGAGTTGCGGGCGGCGCAGAACGCGCTGGCCGAGATGCTCGGCCAGCCGGCCCCGCACCCGGCGTACTGACAGGGTGGCCCGCTCTCGCCGAGAGTGGGTGTGAAGATCCCACTCTCGGAGAGAGTGGGCCACCCGATCGGGTCACACCCATGCCCATGCCGCCGTACCCCGTCCTGTGCCCGTGCGGCGCGGCCGCCGCGGTCAAGATCGCCGCCCGCTGGAGCGACGGCGCCACCCACGAGCTGAAGACGTATTCGCTCTGCTGCGAACCCTGCCTGCCGGACCAACTCGCCGACTCCCGCCGCCGCCACGCCGCCTGCCGCACCGCGCCGGGGGAAACGCTCGATCCGCCGGGGGTGTACGAGTTGGCCCGCGGAACACGGGACCGCGGGTTGGTGCGGCGGGCGGATATCGAATCTGGGTGAACCGCGGGCGTCAGCCCGTCGGGTGTGATCCCACCCAGGCGGCTCACGCCGCCGGTTCACCCGAACAGAAACCCCTGCAAAAACTCCCGCAACTCCCGCTCCGGGTACAGCACCCACGCGAAGTCCCGCCGCCGCAGGATGGCGTTCGCCGCCACCTCCGCCGTCGCCCGTTCCAGTTCGCGGTCCACGTCTCGCGTCCAGTCATCCACGAACGGCCGCATCGCCCGCGTCACCTGCTGCAACTCGCGGAACCACGCCCGCCGCTCCGCCCGGCCGGTCGGCTCGGTCGCGGAAAGCTTCGCTTTCCGCCGCTTCAGGTCCGTCGCCTCCCGCGGGTCGATGAACCGCTCCGGCTGCCAGTCCAGATCGCGGCGCTGGCGGTGCAGGCGGCGGACGTCTTCGTCAGTGGCCGGGAAGTGCGGCAGTGGCAGATGCAGGGTGGCGGACAGCACCTGGTACGCCGGCGGTTCGACGCCGAAGTAGTCCCGGATGATGGCGTCCGTCACCTCGTCGTACTTCCCCCCGCCGATGCCGTGGATGAACAGGTCGCCGAGGCACAGGCGGGCGAACAGGGTGAGGGTGAGAGCACGGGGCCGGAGTGACAGCCCAGTGTCAGCACAATCTGCGGACATGGCGGCCCGGCGGGAAGTGCCTTCGACCACCCAGAACGGCAGCTCGTTCGCGTGCAGGTCGGGCACCGGGTGCGACCGGCTGCGGAGACCGTAGGCGTCGCGATACCGCTGCACGGCCGCGTTGTACGCGCGGCGGAAGCGGTCGGCGTCGGCGGCGACGTGGCGGACGAACCGGCGGAAGGCGTCGGTGGCGGACAGGCCGCTGACGGTGAGTTCGCGGTTGTCGCATCCCCAGGCGATTTCGTAGTGGCGACGGAGGTGGGTGAAGTGGGTGGCCCAGTTTTCTTCTCCCCCTCTCCCTTCGGGGGAGGGGGCCGGGGTGAGGGGTCGGAAGAACCTAACCCCCCCGGCCCCCCTTCCCTGGGAAGGAAGGGGGGAGCAGAGCAGCGGCTCGTACCCCCACCGCTTCGCCGCCTCCGCCACCCGCCGCACGAACTCGCCCCACTTCGCCGGGTTCTGCGCCGCCCGCGTCTCCCACGGCTGTTCGCCGGCGAAGTCGTCGAACGGCACCGCCTCCAGCCGCACCGACTCGGGCTTCCACTCGTCCCACGTCGGGATCGAGATCGCCGCCGACTTCATCGTGTCGTGGTCGGCGACGAGGTGCAGCGGGACGCCGCCGAGCGTCTTCGCCAGCCCGTTCAGCGCGAAGTTCTTCACCCACACGCCGGGGTGGGCTAACTCGGGCTGGTGGCCGGCGACGAGGAGGGGTGAGTCTACGTCGTCGCCGAGAATATCGCGCCGGGCCTGCCGTCGATGTTCCCGCAGCGACACGCCACCGATCAGCACGTCGTCACGGTCCAGCAGCTTGCGGTTTCGCTCGACGAGCGCGGGGAGTTGCTCGAACGGCGGGTCGGCGAGGACGGCCCGGTCCGCGGCGGGCGCGCGGAACCGGCGGGTCATGCACACGACTCCGCACAGGCGGTCGCCGCCGGCACACCGGGCAGGTCGTCCGCCTCCGCCCGGCGGATCACGTCGCGGTAGTACGCCAGCCGCGTGTCCGGGTCGTTCAGCACCCCGCCGAACGCCCGGGTCGGGTCCAGGTACACCCGCGGCACGCCCACCTCCCGCACCCGCAGCCCGAGCCGCGCCGCCTGCACCCACAGTTGCAGCGGCATGCCCCAGCCGGGCTCGGTGATCCGCAGCTTCGCCAGCGAGTCCACCCGGTACGCCTTGAACCCGCAGAACGTGTCGGTCAGGTCGAACCCGAACCGCTCGTTGATCTCGCGGGTGATGGCGGCGTTGATGAACTGCCGGTCGGTCGGGGCCGGCGAGTCCTGGCGGAAGTCGCGGAGGTAGCGGCTGCCGGACACGACGTCGCACCCGCACAGGGCCTCCAGCAGCACCGGGATGCGGTCCGGCTGGTGCTGGCCGTCGCAGTCCATCGTCACCAGCACGTCGTACTTGTGCCGGATGGCGAAGTCGAACGCCGACTGAACGGCCGCCCCGTACCCGCGGTTCGTCGGGTGGTCCACCCGCAGGATGCCGGGTTCGGTGTCGAGGATGGCGGCGGTGCCGTCGGTGCTGCCGTCGTTCACCACCAGGATGTCCGGACTGTGCCGGCGGACGGCGGCCAGCACGCCGTGGACGTGGGCGGCCTCGTTGTACACCGGGATGGCGGTGAGCCAGCGCATCGGGGCGGCCCCGGGGAGCAGGTGGAAGTTGTACAGCATGGCCCATTGTAGGCGACCGGGGAAACCACCCGCCGGCCGACATTGCAAGATGTGTACCGCGGAGTGGGAGGGGGCTTTCTGAGAAAGTAGTAGGCACACTCCGTGTGCCGTCCGCGGACGGCACACGGAGTGTGCCTGCTACTATCAAAACAGGTCCGCCGGGTCGGCGCTGCGCACCTTCCGCACGGCCAGCACGCCGGACATCACGCACATGCCGACGGTGAGGGCCAGCACCGTCACCACCCGCTCGGTCGTCATCCAGATGGGCAGCCCGGCGGCGGCTTTCGCCACCTCGTACAGCCCGAGCGACGCCACCAGCCCGATGGCGTACCCGGCCACCGCCAAATAGATCGCCTGCCACA
>JALHQU010000298.1 GCA_022841795.1 Fimbriiglobus sp. | reverse complement strand
TCTCCCACTCGGTCTCACCCTCCGGAGGTTTGGTGTCTTGTTAGCCCGACGCGCCGGCGAGGGTGAACCGCACGCCCCTCGCTGGCGCGTCGGGCTAACAGGCAGGGTTCGTTAGCCCGACGCGCCAGCGAGGGGAACCACGCACCCCTCGCTGGCGCGTCGGGCTAACAAACCACAGCATTCTTTGTTAGCCCGACGCGCCAGCGAGGGTGAACCACGCACCCCTCGCTGGCGCGTCGGGCTAACAACTGGCGACCCCGCGGAGTGTAGGCACATCGCCCGGAGAATGCAGCAAAAAAAACGCCGCCGGCGGGATTGCTCCCGCCGGCGGCGTCGGTGTCACCCGATCCGGTCGTTACTTCTCACTGGCGCAGCACGGGGCTTTCGCCGCCGACTTCTCGCCGGCGCAGCAGCCGCTCTTGGCCGCCGGCTTCTCGCAGCACGCGCCGTTCGTCGCCTCGCAGCACGGGGCACCGGCGAAGCAGCACTCGGCCCCGGCCTTGCAGCACGACTTGGTCTCGCAGCACCCGCTCGCCGGGGTGCAGCAGTCGTCCTTCGGGGCCGGGGTGTCGCAGCAGGCCGCGCCCGCGGTGCAGCACGCCGACCCCGGGAAGCAGCAGTCTTCGTTGGACGAGGCGGTGTTCGCCGTGGCGAAGTACACGCCGACCCCGCTCACCGCCACCGCCGCCAGCAGCCCGGCCACCAGTTTCGCGATCATGGGTTTCGCTCCGTTTGGTTGAGAGATTGTGTTCGATCAGCCCGCCCCGGCGTCGCCGGTGCGGAGGTTGTGCTTCATTCTATCGGAACTGGGATCGGAGGCCGGCTAACACCGCAGAACGTGGTGCGCGTACAGCCGGTCCGCCGTGGTGAGTAGAGGCAGTTGCCGCAGCCCCGCGTCGGCCCCACTCACGGACTGAACCCGGAACGAGTACAGCGGGGCGAGCGGCGGCGGTTCCCACACCGGCACGCCGGCCGTCGGGCCGTCGTCCGCCTTCCACAGCGTCACCGGCAGGGCGACGAACTCCGCCCCGCCGCACGGGCACCGCTGCGGTTCAGTCGGCTTCTTCTCGGGGGCCGGCTTCGGCTCGGACTGGGCGCACAGCGGGCAGTGCGGCTTGGCGGGCGGCGTCGGGTTGGCCTCGGTCTTGGATCGGGCGAACGCGGCGACGACCCGCGCCGGCCCGCAGCAGCACAGCCACGGCCCGGCCAGTTGCACCACCGCAATCAGGATCGCCAGACCGACACGCATACCTTCTCCGACGACGGCCGACGCCGAGGTATTCTACCCGAACAGTACCACACCCTTTCAGTCGGCGGAAGGGGCATTCCGACTTGGGGCTGAGGCGTTTTGTTAGCCCGACGCGCCAGCGAGGGAGAACCCGCCGACCCTCGCTGGCGCGTCGGGCTAACAGATCCAGCCACTTCGGCTACAGTACCCGCACTTCCCCGTCCCTCCGGAACCCTCCCATGACCCCGACCCGCCGCCACTTCCTCGCCGCGTCCGCCGCCGCTGCCACAACGGTCACGGCTGTCACCGCCGCGCCCCCGCCGGAATCGCACTTCCGGAAGCGACAGGGCACCAAGTTCGCGTGCAACGTCGAGATGTGGTTCTCGAAGGAGAAGGACTTCCTCAAGCGGCTGGAGGGGGCGGCGGCGCTCGGCTTCCCCGGCGTCGAGATCTGGCCCTACGAGGGGAAGGACGTGGCGGCGGTGGCCGACACCTGCGAGCGGCTGAAGCTGACCATCGCCCAGTTCACCGCCTGGGGGTTCAAACCGGGGATGAACGACCCGAAGAACAAGCGGAAGGTGGTGGACAAGATCGGCGAGGCGTGCGAGGTGGCGAAGAAGTGGAAGTGCGGGATGATGTGCGTGGTGGCCGGCGACGACATCCCCGGCGTGAGTCAGGAGAAGATGCACGACACGGTGATCGAGACTTTGAAAGCGGCGGCGCCGGTGGCGGAGAAGGCCGGCGTCATGCTCATCCTGGAGCCGATGAACATCCGCGTGGACCACAAGGGGCACTGCCTGTACGGGTCGGCGCCGGCGCTGAAGATCGTCAAGGCGGTGGGGTCGAAGGCGGTGAAGATCAACTGGGACCTGTACCACATGCACATCACCGAGGGTGACCTGTGCGGGCACCTGCGGGAGGGGTTCGCCGCCGACGCCATCGGGTACGTGCAACTGGCCGACCACCCCGGCCGGCACGAGCCGGGCACCGGCGAGATCAACTACACGCGGGTGTTCAAGGAGCTGAAGAAGCTGAAGTACGCCGGCTGGGTGGGGTGCGAATGCACCCCGGAGACGGACGAGGCGACCGCGGCGAAGGCGGTGTTCGCCGCCGACGAGTGGTGAACGGGTGGGGTATAATCAGTCGAACCCAAACGGACCGTTCCACCCACCGAGGCCGACGCCATGTCGCTGACCATTTCCGACCCGGCGACCGCGGCCGCGCTCGCCGCCGCCGCCACCCCGCAACAGCTCCTCGCCCCGGACGGCAAACCACTCGGCCGGTACATCCCGCCCGTTCCCGGCATGACGTTCCCCGAGTCGGGCCAGACGGACGACGAACTCCGCCGCCGGGCGAACGACCCGGACGGGTGGGTGACCGCCGACGAGGTGGCCGCCCGCCTCCGCGAGTTGAAGGGGTCGGCGTGATGTACACCGTGTTCTGGCGGGGTAGGGGCCGGTCTTCGTTGGTGTCCGGCCTTCAGGCCGTTCTTCGCCCGGCGGAAGACGGGCCAAAGCCCGGATACCAACGATGACGCCTCGCCGTTCACGGTGCCACCTCCGGTTGCGCGGTCGCCATCCTCGGGTGCCGGGTTCGGAGGCCCGAAGGGCCGGACTCCGTCAGCCCAGGTCGGAGCGAGCCGAAGGCGAGCGCAGGCCTGGGAAACGAGACGAATGGGAACAAGTCCCGAAGGGGCGGGCTGCCGGAGGGCGCCCCGTTGGGGCTTGAAGCTATCCCAGGGCGACGTTCGCCTTCGGCTCACTTGCCCTGGGCTGAGGGAGGACGGCCCTTCGGGCCTGAAGACCGAAGACGGGCCGGTCGTCGCTGGTGTCCCGGCTTCAGCCGGTCTTCGCTGGTGAACCGCGGGCGTCAGCCCGGCGGGTGTGTTCCGAACCCGACGGGCTGACGCCCGCGGTTCACCCGATCGGCGGCTGACGCCCGCGGTTCACCCGATCGGCGGCTGACGCCCGCGGTTCACCCGATCGGCGGCTGACGCCCGCGGTTCACGCAGACCGCCTGAAGGCGGGACACCAGCGAAGACACCCGTCCGTGGCGGCGTCACCCCCCATTTGGCACGTCCACCCGCACCTCGTCGTCCACCACCGTCACCGGGTAACACCCGGTCTTCACCTTCGGGTTGTCCGCCCACGCCCCGTCGCACAGGCGGAACCGCCAGGCGTGCCACGGGCAGGTGACGACGCCGTCTTCCACGTGCCCGCCGGCCAGGCTGGCCCCGGCGTGCGGGCAGCAGTCGTCGATGGCGTGCAACCCGCCGTCGTGCCGGAACACGGCCACGTCTTTGTTCCCGATCGTCGCCACCACCACCCCGCCCGGCGGCAGGTCGCTCAGCTTGCACACGGTCAGTTGCGGCATGGGCGTCTCTCGCGTTCAAACCGATCGGCGGGTGTCCGCACTGGCGGGACGGTGTATCTTACACACCGCCCCCTCCCTGGTCTCAGATCGGAGACCCCGCTGTGCTCGAAGTGGAAATGAAGTTTCGCGTGCCCGACTGGGCCGCGGTGGCCGCCAAGTTGCACGACTGGGGGGCCACCCCCGCCCCCCCGCGGAAGGACACCGACCACTACTTCAACGCCCCGGACCGGGACTTCGCCCACACCGACGAGGCCGTCCGCATCCGCCGCATCGGCACGGCCAACCGGCTGACGTACAAGGGGCCGAAGATCGACACGGCCACCAAGACCCGCACCGAGATCGAGCTGCCGCTGGGCGACGGGGCGGCCACCGCCGCCGACGCGGTGCGGTTCCTGAGCGCCCTCGGGTACCGGCCGGTGGCGGTGGTGTCCAAGGGGCGGCAGGTGTACAGCCTCACCCGCGACGGGTTCGCCGTCGAGGTGTGCCTGGACGACGTGGGCATCATCGGCCGGTTCGTGGAGATCGAGGTGCAGGCCAAGCCGGACCAGTTCGAGGCGGCCAAGGCGGTGGTGCTGGCGGTGGCCGCCGACCTCGGGCTGACCGACCAGGAGCGGCGGTCGTACCTGCGGCTGCTGCTCGAACAGACGACGCGGAAGTAACAGTCCGTCTTCGCCGCGACCAGCGGGAGCGGAACCCGCTCCCACAGGTCGCGGCGAAGACCCGGCCACCACTCCGATGACCCCCCTCGTCACCACCGCCGCCGACGTCCGCTCCGCCGTGGCTGCCGCCCGCGCCGCCGGCCAGTGGGTCGGCCTCGTGCCGACCATGGGCGCGCTGCACGCCGGGCACGCCGAACTCGTGCGGGCGGCGAAGCGGGCGTGTGACTTCGTCGTCGTGTCGGTGTTCGTCAACCCCACGCAGTTCGGGCCGAAGGAAGACTTCGCCAAGTACCCCCGCACCCTGGACGCCGACCGCCAACTCGCCGCCGACGCCGGCGGCGACCTGGTGTTCGCCCCCACCCCGGCCGAGATGTACCCGGACGGGTTCGTCACGTTCGTCGAGGTGACGAAGCTGGACGAGGTGCTGTGCGGCCCGCGGCGGCCGGGGCACTTCCGCGGGGTGGCGACGGTGGTGCTCAAGCTGCTGAACGTGGTGCAGCCGGACGTGGCGGTGTTCGGCGCGAAGGACGCCCAGCAGGCGGTCATCATCCGGCGGATGGTTCGCGACCTGGACGTGCCGGTGGCGATTCAGGTCGAACCGACGGTCCGCGAGGCCGACGGGCTGGCGATGAGTTCCCGCAACCGCTACCTGTCCGCCGACGAGCGGGCGGTGGCGCCGAAGATCTACGAAGCGCTGAAGGAGACGCAGGCCCGTGCCGCGGGCGGGGAGATCGACGTGGCCCGGCTGGAGTCCGGGCTGCTCGCGGCGGTCGCTGCCATCCCCGGTGCGCGGGTGGATTACGCGAACATCCTCGATGCCGAGAACCTCACGCCGATGACCCGGCTCGACCGCCCGGCGCTCGCCGCGGTGGCGGTGTTCCTGGGCACCACCCGGCTGATCGATAATGTGATCCTGGGTTAACGCCCGGAGGGTGTCCGTCCGACCCGAGCCTACTATGCTGCGGCGTTCCGCCGCGGTTGCGTTCGCTCCCGCGTTGCGACCCCGAGGCCGTTTTTCTTGGTGCCACCTCCCCCCTGCCGGGCGGTGGACTGAGACAACCGATGTTTCTTCCGCCCGGCAGGGGGGAGGTGGCTCGGTGAACGCCCTCGGTCGGTGGTTCGAAGTCGGGTCGGCGGGCCTCTCCGGGTGTTCTCCCGTCACCCGGAATCCGGTAAAAGGCGGCCGGGCGTTGGAGTTCACGCTTTAGCGTGAGTGAGCCTTTCTCACGCTAAAGCGTGAACTCCAACACCCGGCCGCCCAGTCTCGGTCGCTTATCACTTCCCCGCCTTCAGCACCTGAATTCGTGCCTTGCGGATCTCCACCGGCTCGTTGTTCCGGCTCAGGTGCTGGAACCCGATGTGCCCCTTCGCCGGCCGGTCCTTCACCGCCGGGGCGTCGGTGTCGTCGTGCCGCTTCACCTTCCGGTCGAACTTCGACAGGTCCACGTCCTGCACCAGCTCGCCGTTGATGGTCGCCTTCAGCCGGGTGCCGGCCAGCTCGATGCGGGCGGTGTTCCACTCGGTCGGCTTGTACACCTGCCTGGTCGGGGCGATGGCCCGGTAGATGCCGCCGGTCAGCTCGCTGTCCTTCGCCTGCGGGTTGTACCGCAGGTCGGCGAACTGCAGTTCCATGCCGTCGAACGCCGGGTCGCCCTTCATGGGCGTCCGCAGGGCCACCCCGCTGTTCCCCTTCTCGGTCAGCTTGATCTCGAACTCCAGCACGAAGTCGGCGTACTCGGCCTCGCTGACGAGCCACGTGCCGCGGCGGTCGCCGGACTTCAGCACCCCGTCTTTCACCGCCCACGTCACGTCCTTCGGGGCTTTCTTCGCCAGGTCGTTCCACTCGGTGACCACCCAGCCGGCGGGCGGGCCGTCCTTCGGGAACAGGGGGGTGAACTTCTCATCCGTCGGCTGGCCGAGCAGGACGAGGGCGGTGAGGGGGAGGAGCATGGGAACCTCGGGTCAGGAAAGTAGCCGGCCCACGGCGTGGGCCGTCCGCAGTCGGCCCACGCCGTGGGCCGGCTACTCATGTGCGGCCAGCAGGGCCACCACCGCCGTCGGGTCCACCGGCTTGGTCAGGTGGTGGTCGAACCCGCACTCCAGGGCGGCCCGCCGGTCCGCCTCCAGCCCGCGGCCGGTGACGGCCACCAGCACCAGCCCGCGGCCCCACGGCTGGCCGCGGAGGCGGCGGCACACCTCGTACCCGCTGAGTTTCGGCAGGCCGATGTCGCACAGCACCACGTCCGGGCGGAACTGGTCGGCGGCGGCCACCGCCGCCTCGCCGTCGTGGGCGGTGCGGACGGCGTGCCCGGTCAGCTCGAGCAGCATGGCCAGGCTGTCCGCCGCGTCCGCGTTGTCGTCCACCACCAGCACCCGGCGG
>JALHQU010000297.1 GCA_022841795.1 Fimbriiglobus sp. | reverse complement strand
CAGCACCGCCAGGACGTACTTCCCCTCCGGGGTCTGGCCGGGCAGCAGGGCGTGGACGCCGGGGCGGGGGGCACTCACGGCCACACCACCTCGGCCGCCAGCCGGTCGATCACGGGCACCCGCCCGCGGGCGGGGCAGGCGAGCTGCCCGCCCCAGATCAGGTCCAGCCGGCCGTCGTCCGGGCGGACGAGCGCGGTGTAAAGCACCGCCGGCACCCCGGTCATCCCGCGGCCGATGTCCGCCGCCAGCGTCGGCCGCTCGCGGGGCAGCGGGAAGGCGAACGTGCCGTCCGGGGTGAGGTTCGTCAGCCGGATCCGCTCGCCGCCGCCCAGGTACGGCACCGCCAGCCCGATGGACGCGGCGGTGTTGAACCGCACGTCGAACGACGGCAGGCGGAACTGCTTGGCCAGGGCGACGTAGTTGGGCGGCAGAATGCCGAGCGCCTCCTCCTTCAGCGGGGTGCCGGGGGCGACGAACGCCGGGTACACGCCGGCGAACGCCACCCGCGGGAACGCCGGCTTGGGGAAGTACCCGAACCCCTGCGGCAGCGGCATCCCCGACCAGTGGTCCGGCTCGCCGAGTACCAGCCGCTCCGGGGTGAGCGGGTCGGCCGGGTCTTCCAGGTTGGGCAGCCGCAGGCCGTTCACCTTCACCGCCTCGTTGGCCAGCACGAACCCGGTGCCGCGGGGGTTCCGCGGGTACAGGAAGGTCATGCCCGGAATGCTGGTGTCGTCCACCCCGCCGTAGGCGCGGTCGTACCGCACCGGCATTTCGGCGAACGGCTCCGGGTCGGTGAATTTCGGCGGGCGGCCGGGGCGGTGCTCGCACCGCCGGTCGCCGATCACCCGGATCACCTTCTTCACCTCGCCCACCTCGACGGTGGCGTCCAGCCGGTGGACCTGTCGCAGCCCCGGCGCCCACGCCGTGCCGACGATCACCACGTCGGTGGCCGCCTTGTACGGTGCGGTCTCGGACTCCAACCGCACCGGCACCACTTGCGGGTCGCCGTCGTCGTAGAACTCGTCGATCAGCACCAGCGGCACCGGGTCGGCCGGGGTCGGCGGGGCGTTCGGGCGGAGGGTGTACGTCCGCTTGACCAGCACGGCCACGGCCGGGCGGCCGTCCGGCCCGGCCGCCACGGCGGTGGCGGCGGTGCCGTCGGTCGGCCAGGCGCGGGGGGCGGCGGTGGCGGGCACGGGTCGCTCCGTCAGTCCGGGTTGAGCATGACCATCGCCCCCTTCACCACGTTCGGCCCACCGGCGACCGACTTGGCCATGCCGTCGCTGGTGATCTCGTGCAGCGAGTCGGCCTTCGACCGCACCATCCCGCCGTGGATGCTCACCGACTCCTTGCCCTCGATGGCGATGTTCATCCCCTTGATGGCGATCTGCCCGCCCTCGTCCATCCAGATGCTGCTCTTGCCCACCTGCAGCTGGATGCTGGTCTTCGAGTGGATGTAGATGTGGGCGGCGGTGGAGGAGATGTCGATGCCGTTCTTCACCACCGTCTGCAGGGTGTCGTCGTAGTGTTCCGTCACGGCCCCGGTGACGGTGGCCATGCTGGTGGCGTCGTACTTCGACTCGAACGCCCCCTTCACGTGGTAGAAGGCGGTGCCCTTGGCCACGTCGTGCGTCAGGTTGCCCTCGGACACGGTGATGGTGGTGTGGCTCTTGATCGTCTCGGTGTGCGTGTTCAGCACGTCGATCTTGGTGTCGTGCTTGACCAGGGTGGTCATGTCGTACTCGGCCTGGACGGTCAGGTGCTCTTTGCCCTTGCTGTCGTCCGCCCGCATGCCGTTGAAGTTCGCCCCGCCGCCCTTCGGGGTGGTGCGGGACATCAGCCCGCTGACCATCCCCTCGTTCGGCAGTTTGCCCGGCGGCACGTGGTCGGCGTTGTACACGCTGCCCAGGATGAGCGGCCGGTCCGGGTTGCCCTCCTCGAACGCCACCACCACCTCGTGCCCGATCCGCGGGATGTGGATCACCCCCCACCCCTTGCCCGCCCAGATGGTGGACACCCGCACCCAGCACGAGCTGTCGGCGTCGTGCTTGCCCTCCCGGTCCCAGTGGAACTGCACCTTCACCCGCCCGTACTTGTCGGTGAAGATCTCCTCGCCCGCCGGGCCGACCACCACCGCCGTCTGCGCCCCCCGCGCCACCGGCCGCGGGGTGAGCAGCGGCGGGCGGTACGGCAGGGCGGCCGGCAGGCAGGTGAACCGGTTGCTGTACTCGAACGCCCCGCCGCCGGCGGTGTGGTCGCCGCCGGCCCCGGTGTGCGTCACCTGGGTGACCACGTACTCGCCGTCCGCGTCGTAGTGCCGTTCCAGGGCGAACTTGTGCCCGGCGGTCAGGTTGCCGCTCGTCCCGCCGCCGTGGATGGTCACCGCCCGCGCCGCCTCCTCCTGCAGCCGCAGCGTCAGCAGCCGCTCGTTCTGCTCGAAGATTTTTTGCAGGTCGGCCGCCTGGTCGCCGCCGCCGGGGCTGACCCCGTCGAACCACTCGGCGTACCCGCCGGGGTGGGTGTACCGCTCCAGCGCGGGCGTCTCCCCGACCTGCAGGTCGTGGGACACCGTGCCCACCGTCACCGCCGCCGGGATGGACCCGGTGACGTCCAGCGGCTGGTGCGGCAGCTCGAAGTTGTGGTCCCACAGCGTCACCTTGCCGGTGCGGATCTCCTGCACCTTCTCCCAGTCGCCGACCAGGTACCCGCCGCGGTGCAGGGTCGTGTCGTACGTCAGGGTGGTCTTCCCCGGCACCGGCTGGTGCCCGGCCGGGTGGTCGGAGATGACCAGCGTGTGCGCGTCGGCGGTGTGCGCGAAGTAGTAGAACACCCCCTCCTCTTCCATCAGCCGGCTGGCGAACGCGAAGTCCGACTCGCGGTACTGGGTGCAGTAGTCCCGCACCGCCTGCGCCCCCTGCACGTCCCACTTCAGGTCCAGCCCGGCGAACACCGTGGTTAAAATCTCCTTCGCCGTCTGGTGCTGGAAGATGCGGCTCCGCTCCTGCCGGGTGAGCAGCCACAGCTGCGGCACCAGTTCGGCCCGGTACGACACGAACCGCTCGTCCCGCCCGCCCTGGCTGAACCGGCTGACCAGGCCGTGCAGGTACCGCACCTCGCCGTCCGGCAGGTCGATCTCGATCGCCGCCGGCTGGCCGAGCACCTTGGCGAAATCGGCCGGGGCGTCGGCCGGGGCGACCATGCTGATCTCGAACCGGAACAGTTGGGACAACCCCTCGGTGCCGTGGAACCCGGTGAGCAGCAGCGCGTCCGGCCCGAGGGCGGTGGTGACGCGGTACCGGCGTTCGGTTTGCGAGTAGTCGGCCATGCCCATCACTGTCGCCCCCCGCCCGCCCGGTGGCAACACTATTTCGGCCGTACACGGGCTGGATTGGGGCAATGTGTACGATATCCGTACCGTCGCGGGTGCGCCTGGGAACTTCGGCAGCCGTGTCGTCGCCGCGAGCTTGCGAGCGGGAAACCTCTCCCGCTCGCAAGCTCGCGGCGACGACCAGAGTGCGTGACGCCAAATTCCACAGCCGCACCCCGCGCCGACTTCCCCTTGACCCCCTTTCCGGCCCGCCGTATGTCCCCCCCGCCCGCGGAACCCGGTCACGTCCCCGTACTGGCCGAAGACACCCTGCGTCTGCTCGACCCGCGGCCGGGCGAGACGTGGGTGGACTGCACCACCGGCGGCGGCGGGCACGCCCGGCGGATCGCCGAGCGGCTGGGCGACACCGGCCGGCTGATCGCCCTGGACCAGGACCCGACCATGCTGGCGCGGGCCGGCGGGCGGTTGGCCGGGCTGCCCGTCGAACTGGTTCACGCCAACTTCGACCAACTGGCCGAGGTGCTGCGGGGCCGGGGTGTCGAGAAGGTGGACGGGGTGCTGGCCGACATCGGGTTCAGCTCGGACCAGATGAGCGACCCGGCCCGCGGGCTGAGCTTCAAGACCGACGGCCCGCTCGACATGCGGCTCGACCCGACCAGTGGCAGCACCGCGGCGGATCTGGTGAACACGCTGTCCGAGGCGGCGCTGGCCGACGTGCTGTTCGAGTACGGCGAGGAGCGGAAGAGCCGGCGGGTGGCGAAGCGGGTCGTCGAGCGGCGGCGGACGAAGAAGTTCGAGACGACGGCGGACCTGGCCGACGTGGTGCGGAGCTGCGTGCCGCGGTCCGGGAACATCGACCCGGCGACGCGGACGTTCCAGGCGCTGCGGATCGCGGTGAACGACGAACTCGGGTCGCTCGACCGGCTGCTGGCCATGCTGCCGGCGGTGCTGAAGCCGGGCGGGCGGGCCGGGGTCATCAGCTTCCACTCGCTCGAAGACCGGCGGGTGAAGCACACCTTCCGCACCGAGGGCGTCTGGCGGGTGCTGACGAAGAAGCCGGTGGAAGCGTCGGACGCGGAGGTGGCCGCCAACCCGCGGGCGCGGAGCGCCAAGCTGCGGGCGGCCGTTCGAGTGTAGGGTGGTCCGCTCTCGCCGAGAGCGGAGACTCCGAGGGCTCACGGATGAGCGAGACGACCAAGCTGCCGTTCGACCCGATTCCCGTCAGCGGCATCGCCACCGCCGACCCGAAGCCGGCGTTCTCGCGGTCGGTGACGGACGCCGGCGGGCTGCTCCCGCCGGTGCGGAAGCCGGTGTCCGCGCTGCCCTCCGGCATCGCCCCGGAGGCCCCGCCCGAGCCGAACCCGATGCCCGGCACCCCGCCGCCCAACCCGGCGGCCGTCGGCGGGTTCCTCCGCGACCTGTTCAAGCCCACCCGCGGCAAGGGGGCCGTCGCCGCCGGGCTGGTCAGCCTGTTCGCCGGCGCGTACGGGCTGAACCTGGTGATGCCGATCCAGACCCCGCCGTCCAAGCCGCGGGTGCCGGAATCGGAGACGGCGAAGGGGCCGCAGCCGAAAATTGACGTGGAGCGGACCAGCCCGCAAATGGCGGAGGAGCGGAACTCGCTACTCCCGGAGCCGGGGAAGCTGCCGCCGCTGCCCGCACCCGGCGAGTTCGGCTCGGGCCGGTCCGAAGGGCTGCCGCCGCCGAACGACCCGCGGAACAGGGCGAGTGGCGACGAGCGGTGGGGTTCGGCTGGCTCGTCGCGAACCGAACAGCCGGGCGGCGGTGCATTGCCCGCGCTGCCCGCGCTGCCGGCCGGCGGGTTTGGTGGAGGTGGTTCCGAACCGCCGGCGAAGCCGGCGCTCCCGGCGTTGCCCCCGCCGGGCGACTCCGGGTTCCGCCCCGCCGGGGGCACGCTCCCGCCGCTGAACGAGCCGAAGGACAACACGGTTCCGCCGCCGGGTGGTGGCATGGGGGGATTACCTCCGCTGCCGAAGCCGGGTGAACCGCCGTCGATCGACAACAGGAAGTCGGAACTCCCGCCGCTACCGGAGCCGGGGAAGCTGGGTGCGGGTGGTGGTTTGCCGCCGCCGGCTACCGCCTTCGCCCCGGCCGCTGATGGAAAGCTACCGCCGCCGCTGCCGAACCCGGACGACAAGCTGCCGAAGCCGCTGATCGACGCGAAGCCGGACGCCGGTAAGTTGCCCGACCTGCCGGTCCCCGGCTCGACGCCGGCGGGCACCCTGCCGCCGATCTCGGCCGCCCCGGTCGGGATGAAGAAGGACGAGCCGCCGCTGCCGCCGCCGGGTGGGATGGGGTCGTTCGCCCCGACCGTCCGGTCGTCCACCCCGCCGCCGGACGCCGTGCCGGAGCAACCGCCGAAGACGGACTTCGACGTGGACATCGTCCGGGTGCGGGGCAGCGACACCTACGCCACCATCAGCGACAAGTTCTACGGCAGCACCCGGTACGCCGCCGCGCTGCGGGCGTTCAACCGCGGGGCCGACCTGGGCCAATTGCGGGAGGTACAGGTGCCGCCGCTGCACGTCATCCGCACCCAGGCGGGTGGCCGCGAACGGGAAGCGGAAGCGCCGGCCGAGCCGCGGGGCGTGGTGCCGGCCGGGGGCATCCGCGGGCCGGTGCTGGACGCCCCGGTGCAACCACCGGACACCGCCCCGGAGGCGGTGGACTGGGGGGCGCCGGGCAAGCGGCGGTCGAGCGTGCGGTACGAGCGGTACACCACCCCGAAGGACGGGATGACCGCCCGCGAGGTGGCGAAGGCGGTGTACGACGACGAGCAGGCGTGGGGCCGGCTGAGCGGCCCCCGCGGGGCGAAGCTGCGGGCCGACGACCCGCTCCCCCGCGGCACCGAGGTGACGGTGCCCCGCGAAGAACTGCCGTGGAAGTGACGGTGGGGGCATTTCTTCCGTGGCACCGGCGGCCCGCCGGTGATTTCTTTCGGTGTTGGTGTCCGGCCTTCAGGCCGTTCTTCCGCCGCATGAAGACGGGCTGAAGCCCGGACACCAGCGCAGAGAGCCTCTTTTCCTCCCGCGGGGGCGGATAGCATATCGACGGGTCGGATACTTCCTCCGGCGACGAGAACATGACGGAACCCCGCCCGCACCTGCCCCACATCCTCGGGTGTGCGATCGGTTTCGCCGCCGCCGGGTGCGGTGTCGGGTCGCTCTTGGGCATGGTGTTCTTGACGCGGCTTTACCCCCAACCGCCGCAAGACCAGCTGACGGAACATGAGATGTTCATGTCGCGCTACGGCGGCACCCACTGGGGCATGGCGATCGGCGCGGTGGCCGGGCTGATCGCGGGGGTTGTGTACGCCGTCGTCGTGCGGCGGAAGCGGCGCCGCCTTTCGTAGGGCGGGCCGACGCCGGCCGCAGGCCGACTGGCCCCGCCCTACGAAAGGCG
>JALHQU010000296.1 GCA_022841795.1 Fimbriiglobus sp. | reverse complement strand
CACCACGACCGCCGCCGCCACCGCCGTACCCGCCGCCGCCGCCGCCGTACCCACCACGGCCGCCACCGCCGTAGCCACCACCGCCGCCGCCGTAGCCGCCGCCGCCACGCGGCCGCTCTTCCCGCGGCTTGGCCTCGTTCACCGTCAGCGTGCGGCCGCCGAAGTCCATCCCGTTCGTCGCCTGGATGGCGGCTTCCGCCCCTTCGCCCATCTCGACGAACGCGAACCCGCGGCTGCGGCCGGTGTCCCGGTCCTTGATCACCTGCACCTTCACCACCTGGCCGTACTGGCCGAACAGTTGGTGCAGGTCGTCTTCGGTCGTCTGGAACGACAGGTTGCCCACGTACAGATTCTTAACCGCGCTCATGCGAACCCCTCGCGGGCGGCCGGATCGCTTCTGTCCCCGGCCCGCCCCACACTTAAACTCACGCACACCGCCGACCATCGGCGGTGCGGTCGTCGCACGCACGGGTGAACCGAGAACCCACCCCGAACCGGGGGCCGTGGGAGTACCACGGTCAGTCGCGTTCGGGTTGTACTGTGGGTGAGTCGCTACAAAACGTTCCGACCAGTCAGCGTGAGGAGTTCGTGCAGTGAGATGAAAATGCTCAGAGCCGACCCGCCAAACGACGCTCGACGCGAACGCCAACGACCCGTGCGTGGACTTCCTACTCGGCGGGTCCACTCCCGCCGAAGTGGTGGAACTATAGCGTCGGCCGCGGAAAAAGATAGGCCAATCCGCGAGAATTTTGTTGGCGTCAATCCCAACCCGGCGGATTGGTGAACCGCGGGCGTCAGCCCGTCGGGTGGTTCAAACCACCCAGGCGGCTCACGCCGCCGGTTCACCCAGACACCACCCCGCTCGCCGCCCACCGCACCCGGCCCGGTCGCCACTGCGGTTCGACCGCTCGTCCCGCACACGCCTCCAGCAGCAGCCCGGCGAGGTTCCGCCCGGCCACCGCCCGCAGCCCGACATACGAGGTGGTGAGCCGCGGGTTGATCTCGATCGCCACCGGCCGCTCGCCCAGCACCAGATCGACGCCGACGTACCCGCACAGCCCCGGCACACACGCCACCGCCTGCCGCCCGAGTTCGACCGCCTGTTCCGCGTGGTGCGGTTCGACCGGCAACTCTCCGCCCTCGTACCTGAACCGCCCGTCGGACGAGAGAAGTTGGTACGTCGGCAGCAGGGGGGTGATCCCCGCCAGGCCGACGAGGAACGCGATGCTCGCCGGCCGGCCCTCGATGTGCGACTGGGCGATCATCGGCCTGGCGGACTGTCGCAGCACGGCGGCGTACTCCACCGGCGTGCGGACGAGGAAGGTGGACTCGGACCCGGCCCCGTCGCGGGGTTTCAGCACCAGCGGATTCAGCCACTCGCCCCCGACCTCTCTTCTGCCGGGGAGAGGGGAACTGGCGTCCCACGTCCACGGCGCCGGCACCCCGCACTGCTCCCAGTGTTCGGCCAGCCGCAGCTTGTCCGCCGTCAGCGCGATGGCGTTCGGGCTGGAGCCGAGTGGCAATCCGCGGGCGGCCAACACCTGGCGGGTCAGTCGCTCCAGTTCCCCGCCCGTCTCCGGGGCGATGACGAAGCTCCAGTCGGACTGGCTCGCCAGTTCGCGGAACGTCGGCCGCAGGTCCGGCTCGGGCAGATCGTCCGGGAAGCTGAGTACGTCCACGCCCGGCACGGCGGCGAAGTCGGCGGTGATCGCCGCCCGCATCGCCGCCCCTTCGACGAACAGCGAGTGTTCGGGCGAACCGGGGTCGCGGCCGAGGCCGACGGCGGTGACGTGTTCGTAGACGAAGACGCGGGGCATGCTTGGGGTGAACCCCGAGCGGGAGCGAGGGGTGGGCATTCCTCCACCCCCTCGCTCCCGCTCGGGGTTCACCCGGAACGGCACACGGAGTGTGCCTACTACTTATTGCGCCCGCGGGGGGCCGACAGGTAGTCGGCCAGGTTCACCGGCTTGGCCGAGCGGATCTCGGCCGGGCGGCGGAACAGGTTGTCGTACAGGTCCGGGGTCATCCGCTCGTTCACCACGATCTGCCCGAGCTGCAGGTCCATCTTCACCTTCTGCTGCGGCCACTCCAGCGTCACCTCGGTCGGCACCTTCACCACCGCCGGCCCGCCGCTCACCGGGTCGGTGCCCACGGTCTTCTCCGTCACCTTGGTGACGGTGGCCGACGCGATGATCTGCTTGCGGTCCGGGGTGAGCACCAAGTGCCGCCGCACCTGCGGGGCGGAGGTGCCGGACACGTCGCTGGCGGCGAACTCCGTCACCTTCAGCACCGGCTCGCCGTTCGTGGTGGTGTCCGGGTACGTCAGGTACACCGCCCCGCGGCCGGCGTCCTGCTGCATCTCGTACCGCCGCGCCGGGTCGTAGTCGGCCATGCCGAGCGCTTGCAGCACCCACGCCGGTTCGAACTTCACCGGCAGCGCGTCCTGGTATTTGGGGAAGTCGGCGTGCGAGCAGAACGTGTACTGCGGGTCGGACGGCTTCACGTACATCCACAGCTCCTGGGCGTTCGACCCGACGTCGAGTTGCGTGCCCATCGCTACCAGCCCGGCCTTCATGCGGAAGTTGTTCGGCTTGCCGCACACCACCATGCCGTTGTTCAGCCCCGGCACCGACTGGCCGGGCATGGACACGCTCAGGTTCAGGTCGTTGTACCGCACCGTCTGCACGTACCCGGCCTGGCGGTTCAGGTACGCCACGTAGTCGGCCGCGGGTCGCACCTCCGCGGGGGTCGAGGCCGGCCGCTTCGGCGGGTCTTTGGCCGTGCCGCCGCCGGACCCCTTGATCCAGTTGCACCCGACCGGGAACAGGGTCGCTGTCGCGAGCAGGAGTCTGACGCCGCGTCGCATGACAAAGCCCTCGGTGGCTATCGCCGTCACTCCCACCCCAGCACCCGGAACACCTCGTCCTGCACGCCGGCCGTCTGCTCGTCGGTCAGCCGCGGGTCGAACACCTGCACCCGGCTGCCGGTACGGGCGTCCCGCAGCACCAGCACCTCCGCCCCGTCGGTCGTCTTCTTCGCGTCCTCGAACTTCAGCTTCTTCCGCCGCATGAGCAGCAGGGCGAGCACGTACCGGAAGTTCAGCTTGTCCGGCTCGGTCGCCGTCGCCAGGTGGTCGAAGCAGTCGAACAGCAGGGCGTCGTTCACCACCGGCTTCTGCCGGCGGTCGTCGGCCGGCACCCGCCCGGCCCAGTACGCCACCGCCCCGGCCGGCGGGCCGGCCCACGCCTCGGCCGCGTAGTCGCGGCGGGCCAGCTTCCCGCCCTCGTCGAGCAGCACGCCGAACGCCCGCTCACCGGGCTTCAGCTCGCGGCCGGTGGCGGCGCAGGTGCGGGTGGCGGGTTGGACGTCGTAGTCGGTCATCCGTGATCCGGCGTCGGGGTGATGAATCCTACCCCCCGCTTCCGCCCGCAGGCAAACCGGGTGCGGGCCGGGTGTGCCGGCCGTGCGGGTGGGGCGGCGCGGAGTTTGGCGGGCGTAGCGGTCGGCGGGGTCGCGCCGTCACTTCAGCAGCTTGTCCACCTCCTGCTTCACCAGGTAGCCGACCTCCGGGCCGACGCCGGCGTCGAACGCCCACCGCAGCAGCCCCTTCTGGTCCACCACGAAGAACTGCGGGTACGACTCGACGGCGTAGGCCGCCCGCACCTCGCCGCCGTCGAACACCGGCACCGTTAATTTCAGCGTCGCCCGCTGCTCGGCCGCCTTCGTCGGCTTGCCCACGGCCAGCGGCACCACGGCCAGGGCGTCGGCGTACTTGCGGTGCAGGGCTTCGCAGATGGCCAGCGTTTCCACGCTCGTCACCGACCCCGGCTTGTAGAAGACCACCACCACCGGCTTGCCGCGGTCGGCGGACAGGCGGGTGCGGCCGGTCGGTTTGGTCACGTCGGCGGCGGTGAAGTCCGGGGCCGGCTTGCCCACCCGCGGCGGGTCCTGCTCGACCGGGGTGATGACGATCTTGGACGGCGGGGCGGCGGTGGTGTCGTACCGCCGGCGGACGGCCTCGACCGCCGGGCGGTACGGGGTGGCGGTGCCGCGGTCGTCCAGGTAGCGGTCGAGTTCGGCCCGCCGCGACCGCAGTTCGTCCGCCCGCAGGCGGACCGACGCCGCGTGTTCGGCGGCGAACGCCCACGCCGCCTCCACCTCCGCGCGGGCGGCGGTGTACTTCGCCCCGGAGTAGCGGTTGGCCGGTTGCAGTTCGTACCGCACGGTCACGCTGCCGACCCGGTCCCGGCCCTCCCGCCGCACGACTGTTCGCTCGACGGTGGACGCGAACCCGTCGGCCGCGGCCAGCACCACCGCGTCCGTCCGCTTCCACCCGTGCCGCGTCGCCTCGGGCAGGTCGTACCCGTCGGTCTGCTGGACGGCGGCCAGTTCGGCGCACCGCCGGCCGTTCCACACCGTTTCCCCGCCGGCCGTCCACACCAGCGGCGGGCGGCCCGGCTCGGGACTGTCCCAGGTGCCGCCGAGCTTGGCCGGGCCGAGCGGCAACGGCACGAACACCCCGAGTTCGACGTTCGGCGGGGTGTCGGCCGGTGGCAGGGGCGGGTCGGCGGTGGGGGTTTTGGCGTCGAGAACGAGGGGCAGGGTGGTGCCCTTCGGCGTGAGTGTCTTCACCCGCCCGCGGTCGCTCACCCGCACCAGTTCCAGGCGGACGATCGGGGCCGGCTTCTCCCGCTTGTCGTCGGACCCGGCCGCGGCGGTGATGCCGGCCCGCACCAGCGGGTCGTCCAGCGGTTGCACGGTGGTCATCACCCCGCAGTCGGTGCCGGCGGCGTGGACGTCGATGACGAACACCCGCACGTCGAGCTGGTACCGCTTCTTGAACCTGTTGTCGAACCGCTCGCCGGTCTCCTCGACCGTGCCCGTGTACACCAGCTCGTCGCCGCGGGCCAGCCGCGGGCCACTCAACGACACCGGCTCGGCGCCGGCCAGCAGGGCGGCGGACAGGACGACGAACCCGACGGACATCCGTGCCTCCGGACCGGCGCGCCGGCGCGAACGGCGGACTATAGCGAAGCTGACGAGGGACGCAACGCCAACCACAATTGTCGTCGCCGCGAGCCTGCGAGCGGAGCCAGCAGCCCCGGTCGCAAGCTCGCGGCGACGACGGGATTGGTGTACAATCCCGGTGGCCTCGCCCTCTCCCTTCCGGGGTCCGCAGATGTCCCCCTCCCCCGATCGTCGCTCGTTCCTCCAGTCGTCCGCAATCGGCGCCGTCGCCGGTGGCGCCGCCTTCCTCGCCCACCTGCCGGCCGTGTCCGCCGCCGACGCGAAGGTGGATCCGAACCTCGTCCGCCTGGACACCGACATCGAGCCGCTCGTCCGCCTGGTCGAAGACACCCCACGGGACAAACTGCTCGAAGAGGTCGGCGCCCGCATCAAGACGGGCCTGCCGTACCGCGACGTGCTGGCCGCCCTGCTGCTCGCCGGGGTGCGGAACATCCGCCCGCGGCCGAACGTCGGGTTCAAGTTCCACGCCGTGCTGGTGGTGAACTCGGCGCACCAGGCGGCGCTCGCCGGGCCGGACAAGGAGCGGTGGCTGCCGCTGTTCTGGGCGCTGGACAACTTCAAGTCGTCGCAGGCGACGAACCAGAAGGAGAGCGGCTGGCGGATGAAGCCGGTGGACGAGCTGAAGGTGCCGACCGCTCGCAAGGCCGAGGCCGAGTTCGTCGCCGCGATGACCGACTGGGACGAGGGCAAGGCGGACGCGGCGGCGGCGGCCGTCGCCCGGCACCTGCCGGCGAACCGGGCGTTCGACCTGTTCGCCAAGTTCGGCGGTCGGGACTACCGTGACATCGGGCACAAGATCATCTACGTGGCGAACGCCTTCCGCACCCTCCAGGTGATCGGCTGGCACCACGCCGAGCCGGTGCTGCGGTCGCTGGCGTTCGCCATCCTGAAGCGGGACGGCGAGGCCAAACCGGACGGCTCCGCGGTGGCCGACCGGGTGGGCATCCGCAACGCGGAACTGGCGGCGAAGCTGCCGGCCGGGTGGAACGCCGGGAAGCCGGACCCGGCCGCGACGGACGATCTGCTGGCGGCGCTGCGCACGGGCAGCGATTCGGACGTGAGTGACAAGGTGGTGTCACTGCTCGGGAAGGTGTCGCCGCAGTCGGTGTGGGACGCGGTGTTCGCCGGGGCCGGGGAACTGCTGATGCGGCAACCGGGCATCGTCGGCCTGCACACGCTGACCACGGCGAACGCCCTGCACCACGCCTACACCGCCGCCGGCGACGAGCCGACGCGGAAGCTGATGCTGCTGCAAGCGGCGGCGTTCCTGCCGCTGTTCCGCAAGGGCATGGGCGACCCGAGCAAACTGGCCGCCACCCGGATCGATCAGCTTGAGCCGGCGGACGAGAACCAGAAGTTCACGGTGGAGGACGTGTTCGCCACGCTGTCGAAGGACAAGGCGAAGGCGGCGGGGATGGCCCTGTCGTACCTGGCGGGCAAGCCGGGCGGCAGCCGCGACCTGATCGACGCCGGCCGGGCGCTGGTGTTCCTGAAGGGCACCGACTCGCACGACTACAAGTTCAGCACGGCGGTGATGGAGGACCACGCCCACCTGTCGGCCGGCTGGAAGGACCGCTTCCTGGCTGCGAGTCTGTTCTGGCTGAAGGGGTCCGGCGAGCCGGACGCGAAGGTGGTGAAGCGAACCCGGGCGGCCTTGGGGTAGGAACACCGGCGGGCCGCCGGTGCCACGAAGAAAAGACCCACCGGCGGGCCGCCGGTGCCACGGAGAAAGGTTTTCGTGGC
>JALHQU010000295.1 GCA_022841795.1 Fimbriiglobus sp. | reverse complement strand
CCCGGACGGAAGAAAGGGGCGACCACCCCGACCAAGCGGAAAAGGGCCGGTTGGGATGACGAATACCTGTTGCAAGTATTGCAAGGGATTACAGGCTGATGTAGTGCGGTAGCCCTGGTATACCCGGTTACTTGCCGGCCCACACCTGCACCAACTCGACGCACACCCGCACCGCCGCTTCCATCTCTTCCAGGCACGTCCACTCCAACGGGGAGTGGAAGTTGTGCTCGCCGGTGCTCAGGTTCGGGGTCGGCAGGCCCATTTCGGTCAGCCGGCTGCCGTCGGTGCCGCCGCGGATGCTCTTCTGCACCGGCGTCAGCCCGGCCCGCCGCGTCGCCTCGATCGCATACGGCATGGCCCGCGGCTCCTTCCCCATGCCGTCCCGCATGTTGCGGTACTGGTATGCCACGTCCACCCGCACCTTCGCCGCCGGGTGCGCCGCCTCGATCTCCCGCCCGAACCCCCGCAGTAAGTCCGCGTACTCGGCCAACTTCGGCGTGTCGAAGCTGCGGAGCAGGCAGTGGATTTTCACCTCGCCGACGCCGCCCTCAATGATGTACGGGTGGACGAACCCGTCCATCCCGTCGGTCGTTTCCGGCGAGAGCGTGCCATGCGGCAGTTTCGCCAGGAACTCGCCGGCCAGCTTGACCGCGTTCAGCATCCGGTCCTTGGCGAGCGCCGGGTGGATGTTCACCCCGGTGATCGTTACCGTCGCCTTGTCCGCGCTGAACGTCTCCCCCTCGATCTCGCCGCTGCCGGCGCCGTCCAGCGTGTACGCCACGTCCGCCCCGAGTTCCTTCAGATCGACGTGGTTCACCCCCTTGCCGATCTCCTCGTCGCAGGTGAAGCAGACGCGGACCGGCCCGTGCGGGATGCGCGGGTTCTCCATCAACTGCTTCGCCAATTCCATGATGACCGCCACCCCGCACTTGTCGTCCCCGCCGAGCAGGGTGGTGCCGTCGGTGGTGATAATGGTCTTGCCGACCAGGGCGTTCAACTCGGGCGAGTCGGCGGTGCGGATCACCTTGGACGAATCGCCCGGCAGCACGATGTCCCCGCCGGGGTAGTTGCGGATCACCTGCGGCTTCACGTCCTTCGCCGTCGTCTCCGGCGACGTATCGACGTGGGCGACGAACGCGACGGTGGGCACCCCCGGCACGTTCCCCGGCACGGTGGCGTACACGATGCCGTGTTCCGTCTGGTAAGCGTCCTTCAACCCCAGCGCGAGCAGTTCGTCGCGGAGTAACTGGCCCAGCACCAACTGGTTCGGGGTGCTGGGGTATGTGGTACTCCGCTCGTCCGCCATCGTGTCGATGCGGACGTAGCGGAGGAAGCGGTCGAGGAGAGTCGTCATGTCGGCAAGTCCTCAGGTCGTCATGTCGAACCGGAGTCGGACACGCTCTTTGTACCCGGAACAGGCCGCACGGCGGTGGTCGTGACGACCTGCGGATTTGATGACCTGACGACGCCGACCTGCGGACAGAGGGGCCGCAGGGTGCAGTCCCCACATTTCGGTTTGCGGGCGTGGCACACCTGCCGGCCGTGGTAGATGAGCCGGTGGCTGAACCGCGTCCATTCGGCCTGCGGAATCAGGGAATTCAGCACCATTTCCACCTTCACCGGGTCGGTGTGGCGGGTCAGCCCGAGCCGCCGGCTGAGCCGGCCGACGTGCGTGTCCACGGTGATGCCGGTGATGCCGAACCCGTCGCCCAGCACCACGTTCGCCGTCTTCCGCCCCACGCCCGGCAGCTTCACCAACTCGTCCTGCGACGCCGGCACCCGCCCGCCGTGGTCGCGGACCAGGATCGTCGCCATCCCGTGCAGGTTCTTCGCCTTGGTGCGGAAGAACCCGACCGACTTCACATAAGGGATGATCTGGTTGACGGTTGCGGCGGCCATCGCCTCGGCCGTCGGGAAGCGGGCGAACAGGGCGGGCGTCACCTTGTTCACCTGCACGTCGGTGCATTGAGCCGACAGGATGGTGGCGACGAGCAACTGGAACGGGGTGTCGAAGTTGAGCGCGATCCGCACCTCGGGGTACAGCCGTTCGAGTTCGGCCATGAGCAGTGGCACCCGCTGCGGGGCGGGCGGGAGCTTCGGGCGGGGGGCGGGCATGGGTGATGAAAAGTCAGGGGGTCAAACGGTCACGAGTGACCGCACGGGCAAGGCTTGTCGCACACCTCGCACACGGCAGCCGATGTCGGTGAGCCACCCCGCCACCGCCGCCGGTGCGTCCGCTGTGCTGTCGTCGTGGGAAGTCAGCGTGGCCGAATCGTCGTCGAATTCCAGGCCGATGACGCGGCCAGGGCGAATGGCCAGCCGCAACACGCGGGGTAGGGCGGACGGTGGCACGGCGAGGATCGCCCGCGGCGGGAGTTCCCGCTCGACGAACCCGGCGGCGCTGACCGCCGACGGATCGACGTAAACCAGGTCACCGCCCACCGTTTCGGCGTCCGGGTGGATGGTCACACGGGCGGCGGCCTGCTCCGCTTCCAGAGGGGTGAGCCGCCCGCAGCGGATCGCGTCCGTGAAGTCGCACGCCTGCGAACCGCACATGCCCACCCGGATTCCCCGCATGGCGAACTCGCCCGCCAACTGCCTGATTTTCAGCCCATTTCCGACCAACCCGACCGACGTGAGGGGCTGAACCGGGTTCAGGGTGTCGAACAGTTGCGGGTCGGGTTCGCCCAAATCGAGAGCGCGAAACCGCCGGCGTTCCGCGGCCAGCTCCGCGCTTTCGTTTCGGAACCACTCCCGCCAAAGCGGTTTGCGCTTCCGCGGGAGTCTCTGCACGCTATCCAGCCACGCCCGCAGTTCGATCTTCGCCCGCCGCTCGCAGAACGCCTTGTCGAAGACTCCCAGTCGCGCCGCCTCGCGGGCCGTCCACCGCCCCAGAGCGAACCGTTTCCCTTCACCTCTGGTTAAGCGCGAGCGGCCCCCCCAGCACGTCGGCTGGTCGCCGAAACCGACCCACGCATCCGGCCCGGTGACCGCGAGGCGATGGTCGCACGCCAGCGCCAGTTCCAGCCCCGGACCGAGGCACGGCCCGTGGATGAACGCCACCGACACGAACGGCGCTTCTCGAAGCGCGGTCAACACCCGTTGCCCGGTGGCGGCGAACGCGGCGGCGTCAATGTCGGTGACGAGCGACTGGAGCGCGGCCGGGTCGAACCCGCCGCAGAACCCGCCGGGCTTCGAACTGCGGACGACCAGGATTTCGATCGCCGGGTTCCGCCGCACGGCCTCGACCGCGGATCCGACTTCGCGCAGCCGGGCGGCCGACAGCGGGTTCACCGGCGTGCCGGGGAAGCCGAACCACAGGGTGGCGATGCCGTCGTCGGCGTGTACGCGAACGTGTTCAGACTCGTGGAGCATCCGTGCGTCTCGAAGGGCTGGGGATATCGTCGGGGGGCGTGCGGCGGGGGTCAAGGGGAAGTCGGGCGGTTCCAAGACCTCACCCCCCGGCCCCCTCTCCAAAGTGGAGAGGGGGCCGGGGGGTGAGGTCTTCTAGCCGGCCCTCGCTCGCGCGTCGGGCTAACAAGACGCCGCAGGTCGTACAACACCCTCACTCCGGAGGCGGCCATGAGCGTGCTGTTGCAGTCCGACGTGCCCGGGTTCCCCGTCCGCCGCGGCAAGGTGCGGGACGTGTACGACCTGGGCGACCGGCTGGCCATCGTCGCCACCGACCGCATCTCCGCGTTCGACTGGGTGATGCCCACCGGCATCCCCGGCAAGGGCGAACTGCTCACCCGCATCACCCGCTTCTGGTTCGACTGGCTGGGCGTGCCGAACCACTTCCTGACCGACGACGTGACCACGCTGCCCGTCCCGTTCCACCAACTGTCCGGCCGCACGATGGTGGTGAAGAAAGCGGCGGTGGTGCCGTTCGAGTGCGTCGCCCGCGGGTACCTGGCCGGCAGCGGGTGGAAGGAGTACCGGCAGAATCGAACGGTGTGCGGCATTCCGCTACAAGACGGCATCCCGGAGTGCGGGATGCTGCCCGAGCCGATCTTCACCCCGGCCACCAAAGCCGAGAGCGGGCACGACGAGAACGTGAGCTTCGAACAGATGGCGGCTGCGATCGGCCGACCGCTGGCCGAGGAGCTGAAGCGGCGGACGCTGGACGTGTACTCGCGGGCCGCGGCCTACGCCGCCAGCCGGGGCATCCTGCTCGCCGACACCAAACTCGAATGGGGCACGCTGCCGACCGGCGAGGTCATCCTGATCGACGAGGTGCTCACCCCGGACAGCTCGCGGTTCTGGCCGGCCGAAAGCTACCGCCCCGGTGCCAACCCGCCGTCGTTCGACAAGCAGTACCTGCGGGACTGGCTCGAAACGACCGGGTGGGACAAGGCCCGCCCGCCCCCGCCGCTGCCGCCGCAGGTGGTCGATCGCACGGCCCAGAAGTACCGCGAAGCGGCGGACCGACTGACCGGCTCGCCAGCCACACCCGGTCAGCGCGGCTTACGGCGGGTGACCGGGCGGATGCCGTCGATGCGGCTTGGCAGCGGGGCCGGTGGCGAGGCCACCACCGTCGGCGTGTCGGCTGCCGGCAGCTTCTCCGCGATGCGGTTGACCACCGCCGCCGGCTGGCTGGCCGCCGCCACATCCGTCGCCTGCTTCAGGGCGTGGATCTCGGCCCGATCGACCTTCACATGCCGCGGGGCGGTGATGCCGATCTTCACGCGACCGGGGGCAATTTCTACGATCGTGATCCGCACGTCGTGGCCGATGACGATCTCTTCGTTCGTTTTGCGGGTGAGAACAAGCACGGGAATCCCTCCGGGTGCCGGGTTCGGCGGGGTGAATCAGCGCACCCAGGAGGTGCGGTGGGGACAGGCCGTGGAGGTGCGGAAATGCCACCCTCCGTGGCGCTGTTCGCTAGGCGGCGATCAGTCCGCGATCGCCTCAGAGTGCTCAGGTTTCCCAGGTCTCCACAGTAATCTGTGAGAACCGGATGAATCAAGCCCAACTCAGGTGGCCTTGACTCAGTCGCTTTCGGTGCGACGCCGCATTCTAGGCCGGCACTCACTTCAAGGAAAAGTACCCGTCGAGCGGATTTTCCTTTCAGTACCTATCCGATTCTGCCGATCACATCGGACACGCAAAATTTGGCAATTCTTGCGCCATATTGGGCAGTGCCATGAGAATCTGGGTGGTCGGGCTGATCCTGGGGGCCGGGTTTGCCGTCGGGTGTACCGGGACGGGCGAGAAAAAACCGAACCCGTTGTTCGACCCGCCGAGCGGAGACCCGTTCGGCGACTCGTATTACGTCGCGCCGGCCACGTCGGCGTCGTTCGGCAAAGACCGCTCGGCGGTCAACCCGCCCGCACCAGGGGCTGTAACTCCCCCGCCAGGAACACCGACCCGGTGACGCACACCAGGTCGTGCGGCCCGGCCGACGAGCGGGCGGCAGCCCACGCCTCGGCGGACGTGTGGTGGATGTGAACCTCTTTGCCTTCGAGTAGGCCGGCCAGCTTCTCGGGCGGCACGCACCGCGGGTTGTCGTACCGCGTCAGGTGGAACACGTCGAAGTGCCCGGCCAGCACCCGCAGCATGTCGGCGTACTGCTTGTCGCTCGACACCGCGAACACCGCCGCCTTCCGCCCGGCCACCGGCACGAACTCGCGGAGCGTCTCGACCAGCGCTTCCACCGACGGCACGTTGTGGGCGGTGTCGAGGATCACGGTCGGGCTGCGGCGGATGAGTTCGATCCGCGCCGGCCAACGGACCTCGGCCAGCCCGCGGGCGACGGCGGCATCCGAAATCGGCACCCCGGATCGGCGGAGTCGGTCGATGACGGCGACGGCAATAGCGGCGTTCGACTGCTGATGGCGACCGAGGAGTGAAAGACCCCACCCCCCGGCCCCCTCTCCGGTTCGGGGAGGGGGAGGAAGAGGGCGCCCGTCTTTCTCCCCCTCTCCGGTTCGGGGAGGGGGCCGGGGGGTGGGGTCCGACCAGATCACTCGTGCCCCCACTTCCGTCGCCACCTGCTGAATCACCTCCCGCGGTCCAGGCTGTGTCACCCCGCACACCACCGGCACGCCCCGCTTGATGATCCCCGCCTTCTGGTACGCGATCTCCTCCAGCGTGTTCCCGAGCTGGGCGGTGTGGTCCAGCCCCACCGTGGTGATGACCGACACCAGCGGGTGGCACACGTTCGTGCTGTCGAACCGCCCGCCCAGGCCGACCTCGACCACCGCGAACTCGCACCGCCGCTGAACGAAGTGCAGGAACCCGAGCGCCGTGCTGATCTCGAAGAAGGTGAGCGCGGGGCCGGCCGCGAGCGCGGCCGCGGCCGCCGCGATGCGGTCCATGTGAACCGTCAACTCGTCCGCGGTGATGACCTGGTCGCCCACCCGGATCCGCTCCTCCACCCGCTCCAGGTGCGGGGAGGTGAACAGCCCGACGCGGTACCCGGCGGCGTGCAGCACCGCCGCGATCATCGCCGCCGTGGACCCCTTCCCCTTGGTGCCGGTGACGTGGATCGTCCGCACCCGCTCGTGCGGGTCGCCGAGCAGCCGCAACAGCGCCCGCATCCGCTCCAGCTTCAGGTCCTTCGGCGAGGCCGACCGGACCTCGAAGTTGATGCGGCCGTACCAGAACGCGATGGCGGCGTCGTAGGTCATGACCGGGCGGGGCGGAACCGAGATGGGGTCAGGATACAGACCGATCGGGTGTGAACAGGAAGGCAGGACTAACCACAGAGTCACAGGGGCACAGAGTAGACGGAAGAGTTGTTTTCAGAGTCTGTTCCAGAAGTGGTCCGGCTCAGCCGGACCACGGGCCGCCACAGAGGGCGGCCCCTACAAAGGCGGGGGATTTGTTTGGGGCGCCCGCTGTGGCGG
>JALHQU010000294.1 GCA_022841795.1 Fimbriiglobus sp. | reverse complement strand
CCGCTGTACGCCACGTTCGCCGACGGGCACAATGAGGTCCGGCTGTGCGAAGCGATCCTCCGCAGCCACCGCGAGCAGAAGTGGGTGAGGGTGTGATGACGCCACCGAAGACGACGGTGATCACCTTCCCGTTCGACCTGTTCGGCAACGCCGGCACCGGGGCCGGGGCCGAGCGGCTGGCCGAGTTCGTCGGCGAACTGCTGGCCGACAACAAGCTGGAAACGCGGAAGACGCGGTGCGACAGCTACCGCGGGCTGGTGCGGGTGAAGGACATCCCGTTCGCCACCCCGAAGGCGGTGCAGGGGTGGCGGGCGGTCGGGCGGCAGGCGGTGCGGCAGTGCCTTCGCGCGGGCGAGCGGGTGGTGTGGCTGGGCGGCAACCACCTGAGCGTGCTGCCGGTGTACGAGGAGTTGGGGGCGGACGCTCTGGTGGTCCAGTTCGACGCCCACCTGGACGTGTACCAGCTGCACGACGTGACGCCGAACCTGGCGAACGGCAACTTCCTGCTGCACGCGGACGAGACCCTGCCGCCGATCGTGAACGTCGGCCACCGCGACCTGTTCCTGACCGCCGGCGAGATCCGCGAGCGGTTCGCCGCCGCGTACTCCAGCCTGGACGTGGCGTCCGACCCGGACCGGGTGGTGAAGGAGGTGCGGAAGCGGGCGGAGGCGGCGCGGCGGGTGTGGATCGACATCGACGCCGACGTGTTCGACCCGGCGGACGTGCCGGCGGTGCATCACCCGCTGCCGTTCGGCCCGCCACCGCTGCACCTGCTGCGGCTGCTGGCCGCGGCGTTCGAGGGGAACGTAATCGGGGTGTCGGTCAGCGAGTTCGACCCCGGCCGCGACCGCCGCGACGCCGGGCTGGGCCTGCTCGGCTGGCTGATCGAGTGGGCACTGCTGCGGTGGTATGAGAGCTAACAGCCGCGCTCCCGGAGGTCGCGGCGAAGAATCCGACTCTTCGCCGCGACCTCCGGGAGCGGGGGAGCAAACTCTGGGGGGTCGCTCATGAACACGATCCACGGCCTGCACCTGTGCTGGGGTGCTTACGGGTTCTGGCTGCCGAACGATCCGAGAGGGTCCGGCTCGGATCACGTGTGGGCGGAACCACTCCGAGCGTTCGGCGAGGCGACGAAGGTCGAGGACCGGAGCCGATCGGTGGCCCGGAAACCCCATGACCGCAAGCTGAGGTCGGAAGCGAAGAAGGCATTGAAATACCCGCCGGTCTTCTTCACCGGTATCCAAGCCCGGGCGATTGGTCACGGGTTCGCCGAACTGGTTGCGGAAGTCCGGCTCGACGTGTGGGCGTGTGCCGTCCTGCCGGAACACGTCCATCTGGTCGTCGGGCCGAGCGACATTTCGGCCGATGTGCTGACGAAACGGCTCAAGGTGGCCGGTACCCGCGGGTTGAAGCAGGAAGGGTTGCATCCGCTCGCGCACCTCACCCCGCCGGGCGGTCAACCGCCGAAGTGCTGGCAGCGGGACGGCTGGAAGGTGTACCTGTTCAGTGAGGAAGCGGTTCGCCGCGAAATCAAGTACGTTGAAGACAACCCGCTGAAGGAAGGCAAACCCCGGCAGCGGTGGCCGTTCGTCACACCCTACCCAGCCGTGTAGAAAACCCGCTCCCGGAGGTCGCGGCGTAGAGTCGGATTCTTCGCCGCGACCTCCGGGAGCGATCACAGGATTACCCATGCCCGCCCTCGCCGACGCCACCACCGTCGAGTTCGACGTCCGCACCGACGAGATGCTGGTGAACATGGGGCCGCAGCACCCGTCCACCCACGGGGTGCTGCGGCTGGAACTCACCACCGACGGCGAGGTGGTGTCGAAGGTGGTCGCGCACCTCGGCTACCTGCACCGGTGCGCCGAGAAGATCGGCGAGAACGTCACCCCCATCCAGTTCATCCCGTACACGGACCGGATGGACTACCTGGCCGCCATGAACATGAACCTGGGGTTCAGCCTGGCGGTGGAGAAGCTGTGCGGGCTGAAGATCCCGGAGAAGGCGCAGGTGCTGCGGGTGCTCATCTGCGAACTGAACCGCATCGCCTCACACCTGGTCGGCATGGGCGCCTACGGCCTCGACCTCGGCAGCTTCAGCCCGTTCCTGTACGCCTTCCGCGAGCGGGAGCAGATCCTCGACCTGTTCGAGGACGTGTGCGGGGCGCGGCTGACGTACAGCTACCTGACCGTCGGCGGGGCGCACGACGACCTGCCGGCCGGCTGGCTGGACCGCTGCCGGCGGTTCCTCGACTACTTCAAGCCGCGGATTCCCGAGTACCACACCCTGCTCACGAACAACCACATCTTCATCAAGCGGACGGCGAACGTCGGCGTGATGTCGAAGGTGATGGCCGTGGCCTACGGCTGCACCGGGCCGGTGCTGCGGGGGTCGCTGGACAAGCGGAACGGCGACCCGGCGTGGGACCTGCGGAAGACCGAGCCGTACAGCGGGTACGAGGGGTACGAGTTCGACGTGCCGGTTCCGCCGTTCGACACCGCCCCGCCGAGCGCGGTCATCGGCGACTGCTGGCACCGCTTCTACGTGCGGATGATGGAGGTGGTGCAGAGCATCCGCCTGTGCGAACAGGCGATGGACAAGTACGCCAAGCTCCAGGCCGAGTGGGAGGCGGTGCGGGCGGAGTTGGGGGAGGAAGCAGCCAAAGACCCGAAGGGCACGGCCGCCGCGAAGCTGAACGACCTGGCGAAGACGAAGTACAGCCACCGGGTCGAGCCGCCGGCCAAACTCGCCCCTGGCGAGGTGTACGTCGAGACCGAGTGCCCGCGGGGGCAGATGGGGTTCTACGTGGTCGGCCGGCCGGGCAAGGAGGCGGTGCCGCTGCGGGTGCGGGCGCGGTCCGGCTGCTTCGGCAACCTGAGCGTGGTCGAACCGCTGTGCCGCGGGGTGCTCATCGGCGACCTGCCGAGCATCGTCGGCAGCCTGGACATCGTCATGGGCGAGATCGACCGCTGACGGCTGCGGGGCATTTCGCGCAATTATTCGGCGCTGGCCGCGAACAACCCTCTGGACATGAGCTATCGTAATGATATCATTCCGATAGCCAACCAGAAAGGGTGGGTTCGCTCATGAAAGACCGGGAACTGAAACTGGGGTCGGGGTTCGTGGCGCTCGCGCTGATCCTGCTCGCGCTCGTCGGAGTCATCGCGCTGTTCGCCTACGCGGGCAATACCCGCCAGCCGGAACTGTTGTGGGCGGCCATTCCCGCCGCGGTGATGTGGCTGTTCCTGCCGTTCGGGTTCGTGGTGAACGGCCCGAACCATGCGAAGGTGGTGCAGTTGTTCGGCCGGTACGTCGGCACCCTCACCGACGTCGGCTTCTTCTGGGGCAACCCGTTCTACTGGCGGCAGCGGGTGTCCCTGCGGGTGCAGACGTTCGAGACCGGGGTGGAGAAGTCGGCGGAGGTGAAGGACGCGGCCGGCAAGGTGCTGAAGGAGGCGTCCAGCCGGCGGATGCCGGGCAAGGTGAACGACAAGGACGGCACCCCGATCGAGGTGGCGGCGGTGGTCACCTTCCAGGTGGTCCACCCGGCCGAGGCGGTGTTCGCGGTGGACGACTACGAGGGGTACATCCGGGTGCAGTCGGACGCCGCCCTGCGGAACCTGGTGAGCCAGTACCGGTACGACGGGCGGGACGGGGACGAGTTCAGCCTCCGCGGGCACATCGACGAGGTGGCCGACCGGCTGAAGGCCGGACTCCAGCAGCGGATGCACCTGGCCGGCATCGAGGTGACGGGGGCGCAGATCAGCTACTTGGCCTACGCCCCGGAGATCGCCGCCGCCATGCTCCAGCGGCAGCAGGCCGCGGCCATCGTCGCCGCCCGGCGGGTGATCGTCGAGAACGCGGTGGGCATGGTCGAACACGCCCTGGAGGATCTGACCAGCAAGGGGTTGGTGGACCTGGACCCGGAGCGGCGGGCGGCGATGGTGAGCAACCTGCTGGTGGTGCTGTGCGGGCACACCGCCCCGCAGCCGGTCCTGAACACCGGCACCCTGCACAACTGAGTCCCTCGGCGAGCCGGGAGCGTGAGCGACCGGAGTTACACGGCTCCGGTCGCTGACGCTCCCCGCGCGCCGTCGGGGTTCCCCAATGGCCAAGAAGGAGCCGGCCAATTTCCGGCTGGGGCTCGACCCCGCGGTGATGGCCGCGGTCAAGCGGTGGGCCGAGGCCGAACTGCGGTCGGTGAACGGGCAGATCGAGTACATCCTGCGGGAGGCACTCGCCAAGCGCGGGGTGAAGGCGGGGGAGGAACCGCTCGAGTCTTCGCCGCGACCAGCGGGAGCGGAGTAGTTCCGCTCCCGCTGGTCGCGGCTCGTCGGATCGGTCACTTCGTCAGCGGCTTGTACTCCACCTTCTTGAACGTCATCACGCTGCCCGGGTCGTGCCCTTGCAGGGCGAAGTGCCCCTTGGTGAACGTCTTGTGCGGGTCCTTCCACTTGAGCGTCTGCTTGCCGTTCACGCTGATGGTGATCTCGTCGCCCACCGCCGT
The DNA here is from genome assembly GCA_022841795.1 of Fimbriiglobus sp. Taxonomy (GTDB): domain Bacteria; phylum Planctomycetota; class Planctomycetia; order Gemmatales; family Gemmataceae; genus JALHQU01. The sequence goes on along the minus strand of JALHQU010000294.1, from coordinate 2,361 downwards.
CACCTCCTGGGTGAAGAACTCGTCCGGCTTGTGACCGGCCGTCTTCAGCACCGCCGCGATCTCCTTGCGGTGGTCCTTCAGCTTGGTGCGGCCGTCCGGGTACAGGCTGCCGGTCTTGATCTCGTCCCCGCCGGTGGCGTTGATCTGGCACTCGTACCCGGCCGGGAACCCGGGGCCGAACTTCGTTCGGAAGTACATGCCGCTGTTGCCCTTATCGTTGATCTTCGCCTCCACCCGGAACGTCAGGTCCTCGGCCTCGACCTCGGTGAAGATGTGGCTGGCCGGCCCGCCGCCGACGATCATCCCGTCCTGGATCTGCCACAGGGTGACCTCCTTCGCCCCCTCCTTCTTGGGCACCCCGACGAACGCGATCACCTTGCCGTCCGCGTTCTTCGTCTCCTTCACGTCCTTGAACTCGCCGCTCGGCGGGTTGGGGATCTTCCAGCCGGTAAAGTCTTTGCCGTTAAACAGTTGCACGAACCCGTCGTCGGCGGCAAGGGCGGCGGTGGGCACGCCGAGGGCGACCGCCAGGGCAGGGGCCAGGAACGTGCGAACGGGGGAAGGCATGGGTGGGGTGCTCCGGGGGGCGGGGTCCGCCCGCCGGCGGCTCCGGCGGGGTGTCGGGGGAAATCCTATTCGGGGTGGAGCGGTCTGCTAGTTGCGGCGTTCCTTTCCACGACAACCGTTCCGGCGGGTCAAGAAAAATCTGCCGGCAGACGGGATTAGTTGGTTGTCGCTGCGGGGGTAAGTTCTTATCCTGTCGAGCGATTGGGCGTGCTGGGCGATCTGGGAAATTTTTCCCGGTTAGTCTTCCGGCACCGTGTCCGGCGGGCACAGGCCCTCGCCCTTCCTGGTGTCCCCTGGGCATCGGCCGGACTCTTAACCCCGTCCTGGAGAACTCTGATGAAGCATCGTGTGTTCGCAGCCGCGGTTCTTGGTGCGACGGCGTGGTTGATCGGCACCCCCGATTCCGCCTCCGCGTTCGGCGGCCGGCTGTTCGGCGGGCGGAACAAGGATTGCGCCCCCGCCTGCGCCCCGGCTTGCGGCGCGGCGGTCGGCGGGTGTGGCGGCGCCGTCGCCGACGGCGGTTGCGGCCCGGTGATGCCGGCCCCGTGCGGCCCGGTGATGGCGGCCCCGGCCCCGGCTCCGGCCTTCACCACCCAGACCGTCACCCGGTACGTCCCCCGGACGGTGGTGACCAAGCAGAAGGTGACGAGCACCGAGTACAGGTGGGTGGACGAGACGTTCAACTACCAGGAGCCGGTCACCACCGTCACCGTCCAGAAGCAGAAGGTGACGAGCACCGAGTACAAGTGGGTGGACGAGGCGTTCACCTACCAGGAGGCGGTGTGCCGGACGGTGACCGAGAACCAGGCCGTCACCCGGCCGGTGGCCCGGTGGGTGGACGAGACGTTCCCGTACCAGGAAGCGGTGTACAGCACCGTGACCGAGAACAAGCCGGTGTCCCGCGTGGTCGCCCGGTGGGTGGACGAGCCGTACTCGTACCAGGTGTGTAAGCCGGTCACCACCATGGTGGCGCGGCAGGTGAACCGCACCGTGTGCGTGCCGGTGAACGTGACCACCCAGGTGCCGGTCAGCCGGACGGTGATGACCCCGGTGGCGACCGACTGCGGCGCCCCGGCCGGCGGGTGCGGCAGCCCGTGCGGCGGGGTGGCGGTGGCCGCGGACTGCGGCGGCCGCGGCGGCCTGTTCCACCGCCACAAGCGGGGCGGGGACTGCGGCAGCCCGTGCGCCAGCCCCTGTGGCGCCCCGGCCGGCGGGTGCGGGTCGTCCGCTCCGGCCGTCAGTTACGCCTGCCAGACGGTGACCGAAATGCAGACCGTCACCCGTACCGTCATGCAGCCGCAGACCGTCACCGAGACGGTGAACGTGCCGACCACCACCTACACCTACGAGACGGTGAACGCCACCCGCAAGGTGTGCAAAACCGACACCGTCACCGAGATGGTGCCGGTCTCCCGCCAGGTGGTCAACTTCGTGCAGAAGACGGGCACCCGCAAGGTGTGCAAGACCGACATGGTGACCGAGATGGTGCCGGTCTCCCGTCAGGTGACGGATCTGGTGAACAAGACGGGCACCCGCAAGGTGTGCAAGCCGGAAACCGTCACCCGTGACGTGGACGTGCAGGTGCCGGTCACCACGATGGTGAACAGGACGGGCACCCGCAAGGTGTGCAAGCCGGAAACCGTGACCAAGGACGTGGACGTGACCAGCGTGGTGATGGACGCGGTGACGGAAACCATCCAGGTGCCGGTGGCCCCGGCCCCGTGCGGCCCGGTGGGCGGCGGCATGCCGATCGGCGGCGGGTTCGGCCCGGCCGCCGGCTGCGGCTCCCCGTGC
>JALHQU010000293.1 GCA_022841795.1 Fimbriiglobus sp. | reverse complement strand
GATCGGAATCGGCATCACCCCGGTGTGGCCGGCGGCGCTCACCGAACAGGTGACGGGCGCGGGCGAGATCGGCTTCGACCCGGCCCGGGTCGCCCGACTTCCCGCTCGGGCCGGCGGCGTTTCCCGGCGGGTGCTGAAGGCCGAGGGCGACCCCGTCCGGGCGGGCGAGGTGCTCGCCCTCGTCGAGTCGGCCGAAGTCGGGAAGGCGAAGGCCGAGTTCCAACAAGCCCTCGTCCAGGCGAGGCTCCGGGGGAAGACCCGCGACGACCTCGTCGGAGCCAAGTCGGCCACCTCTCCGGCACAGATCCGCGAGGCGGAGGCGGCGGTGAAGGAGGCCGACGTACGGGTACTCGCCGCCGCCCAGACGCTCACGAACCTCGGGCTGCCGCTCAAACCGGATGACTACCGCGACCTCCCCCCCGCCGAAGTCGTGAAGCGGATCCGTCTCATCGGTGTCGAGGACTTCGTGACTGACACCGATTCGGGCGGGCTCTCGGCGAACCTGCTCCCCGTCCGCGCCCCGTTCGCCGGGGTGGTGCTCTCCGCCGATGTGGTGGCGGGCGAAGTGGTCGAGGCCGGGAAGGCGCTGTTCGTGGTCGTCGATCCGAGCCGGGTCTGGGTCACCCTCCACTTGGCGTCGGAGGACGCCCGGCGGGTGACGGTCGGTCAGAAAGTCCACTACCGCCCGGACGGCGGATCCCGCGAACACCCGGCGGCCGTGGTCTGGATCGGGACCGCCGCCGACGAGACTACCCGGACCGTTCCGGTGCGGGCCGAGGCGGAGAACGCCGCGGGAACGCTCCGGGCCTCGACCCTCGGCCGCGGGCGGGTTGTCCTCCGGGAAGAAGCGAAGGCCGTCGTCGTGCCGCACGAGGCGGTGCAGTCGTTCCGCGGGCGAACCGTCGTGTTCGTCCGCGACCCGGCTTTTCTCAAGCCGGACGGGCCGAAGGCGTTCCACGCCCGTGCGGTCCAGACCGGCGGGCGGGACGAGCGGAACACGGAGATCCTCGCCGGGGTGTTGCCGGGGGAGGTCGTGGCGACCACGGGGAGCGGGGTGCTTCTCGGCGAACTCACGCGGGCGACCGTAGACCGCTGACCGAGATTCCGAACCGGACCAACCAGGGGAGAGACCATGTCAGCCGCAGTTCACCCGACGGCCGCCGTCGAGCCACCAGCGACCGCCGAACAAGCGCGACCCGGTCGGCCGCTGCTCCGTCGCGCCCTCGGTAACCTGTTCCCAGCCGCGGTCACGATCGGGTGCGTGGCGGGACTGCTCGGCCTCGGGCGGGCGACCGACTGGCGGCTCCCGAGGGCGGCGGCCCTGCGCGGGGATGCCGGGAAGGAAGAGGACGACTGGTGCAAGGAGCACGGCGTCCCCGAGTCCGGCTGCGTCGAGTGCCGCCCGGACCTCCTCCCCCGCAGCCCGACCTACGGGTGGTGTCGGACCCACGGCGTCAGCGAGTGCCCGCTCTGCCATCCGGACGTGGCCCAACTCTCCGCCCGGACGGAGGTCGCAGCCGCCGACCGCGCCCGGGCCGCCCGCGCCCTGGCCTTCGCCCCGCGAGCGGAGAACGACAGCAAGTGCAAAAAACACCTCCGCCGACTCCAACTCCCGTCCGACGAGATGGCCGCCCGCATCGGGCTCGCGTTCGCCCCCGTGGGCCGCACCCGAATCGAGGAGGTACTTCACGCCCCCGCCGAGGTCACCTACGACCCGACGCGGGTCGCTCGGGTCGTGCCGCGGGCGTCGGGCACCGTCTGGCGGGTGGAGAAACAGGCCGGGGACAAGGTCCGGCGGGGGGAGGTTCTCGCCCTCATCGACTCGTCCGAAGTCGGGCGGGTGAAGGCCGAGTTCCAGCAGGCCCTCGTCCAACTCGAACTGCGGCGGGAAACCCTGGCCAAGCTCCGTCCGATGGCCGGAACGACGGTCGCGGGCAAGGACGTGCAGGCGGCCGAGGCCGCCGCCGAGGAGGCCGAGGTGCGGCTGCTCGCGGCGGAGGAGTCGCTCGCCAACCTGGGGATGCCGCTCCGGACGGCCGACGCACGCACGCTGCCGCCGGCCGAACTCGCCCGGCGGATGCAATTCCTCGGCCTCCCGGATGCGCTCGCCGCGGACCTCGCCCACCGGACCGCGTCGAGCAACCTGCTCCCGGTCACCGCCCCGCTCGACGGCGAGGTGGTCGCCCGCACGGCCGTGAAGGACGAAGCGACCGACCCCGCCCGGCCCCTCTTCGTGATCGCCGACACGGGCCGGATGCGGCTCACCCTCCGCGTCCGGCCGGACGACGCCGAGCGAATCAAGCCCGGCCAGCCGGTGCGGTTCACCCACCCCGGCCACGCGGGACCGACCGCCTGGGACGCGGGGACCGTGGTCTGGGTCAGCCCGGCCGCCGACGAGAAGACCCGCACGGTTCCCGTCCGGGTGGATCTGCCGAACCCGTCCGACCGGCACCACGCGAACACCTTCGGGACGGCCGAGGTGGTACTCCGGGAGGAAGCTCAGGCCGTGGTCGTCCCGAGCGGGGCGGTCCACTGGGAGGGGTGCTGCCACGTCGTCTTCGTCCGGGACGAGAACTACGAGACCCCGGGTGCCCCGAAGGTGGTTCACGTCCGGAAGGTCCGCCCGGGGGCCGAGAACGTGGCCGCGACCGGGCCGGTGACCGAGGTGCTGGTCGGGCTTCTTCCGGGCGAGTGGGTGGCGACCGCGAGCAGCGGGGTGCTGCGGTCGGAACTCCTGAAGAACGACCTCGGGGCGGGGTGAGCGGACTGCAAACACTAACGGCCCGGTCGGGCCGTCTGCCGCTTTCGACCTGACAGAACCCGAGTCCCTCGGGGGGAAACCCAGTGCTGAACTGGATCATCGACGCCTCGCTCAAGAACCGCTTCCTCGTGCTCCTCGGCGCGGTGGCGTTCGCCGCCGCCGGGGCCTATTCCCTCACGCGCCTCGACGTGGACGCCTTCCCGGACACCACCCCGGTCCAGGTCCAGATCAACACCACAGCCCCGGCCCTCGGGCCGGAGGAGGCGGAGACCCAAATCACCTTCCCGATCGAGCAAGCCCTGTCCGGCATGCCCGGCCTGAAGATCCTCCGGTCGGTGTCGAAGTTCGGGCTGTCTCAGGTGGTCGTCACGTTCGAGGACGGGACCGACATCTACCTCGCCCGCCAACTCGTCGCCGAGCGGCTGAACGCGGTCGAACTCCCGGCCGGGGTGCCGCGGCCGAAGCTCGGGCCGGTCTCGACCGGCCTCGGCGAGGTGTTCCACTACACCGTTACCCTGCGGGGCTGGGATTTCGAGCGGGCGTCCGAGGCCGAACGGGTCGAGAAGCTGACGTACCTCCGAACCGTCCACGACTGGTCGATCCGGCCGGCGCTGCGGACCGTCCCGGGGGTGGCCGAGGTGAACGCCTGGGGCGGGTACGAGAAACAGTACCAGGTGCGGCCCGACCCCGACCGCCTGTTCAAGTACGGGCTGACGTTTGCCGAGGTGGTCGAGGCCCTGGAGAAGAACAACCAGAACGTGGGCGGCGGTGGGGTGACCCGCGGAAACCAGTTCCTGCTCGTCCACGGCCTCGGCCGCACCGCCGACCTGGAGCAGGTCCGCGGCGTGGTGCTGGCCGCCAAAGACGGGACGCCGGTCAAGGTCGGGCAGGTGGCCGACGTGGAGGTGGGGCACGAGGTCCGCCGCGGGGCGGTGACGGCGGACGGGCGGGGCGAGGCCGTCCTCGGCCTGTGCTTCATGACGATGGGGGAGAACAGCAAGACCGTCACCACCGCCCTCAAGCGGAAGCTCGACGAGATCCGGCCCACGCTGCCGCCGGACGTCGAAGTGATGCTCGTGTACGACCGGACCGAACTGGTGGACGTGGTGATCGACACCACCCGGCGGAACCTGTTCGAGGGCGGCCTGCTGGTCGTCGCCGTCCTGTTCGCGTTCCTCGGCAACCTGCGGGCCGCGTTCATCGTCGCGCTCGCCATCCCCCTCTCGATGCTGTTCGCCTTCTCCGGCATGTGGCGGTTCGGGATCGCGGCCAGCTTACTGTCGCTCGGCGCGCTCGACTTCGGCATGGTGGTGGACTCGTCGGTGGTGATGGTCGAGAACTGCGTCCGGCACATCGCCCACGGCGACTTGAAGGGCCGCTCGAAGCGGGAGGTGGTGCGGGACGCGGCCGTCGAGGTCCGCAAGCCGACCCTGTTCGGCGAACTCATCATCATGATCGTCTACCTGCCGATCCTGACGCTCGAAGGGGTCGAGGGGAAACTGTTCCGGCCGATGGCCCTGACCGTCATCTTCGCCCTCGTCGGCTCGATGATCCTGTCCCTGACGCTCATGCCGGTGCTGGCGAGCTACCTCCTGCCGCGGCGGATCACGGAGCGCGACCCGCTCCCGATGCGGCTGGCCCTGGCCCTCTACCGCCCGGTCCTGCGGTTCAGCATGGCCCACCCGGTCCCCGTGGTCGCGTTCGCCGGGTGCGTGCTGGTGGTGGCGTTCGGCATGGTCGCCCCGTACCTCGGGTCCGAGTTCGTGCCGAAACTGTCCGAGGGGGCGATGACGGTGAACGTCGTCCGCCTCGCCGGCACCGACCTGGCCGAATCGAACCGGGTGAACACCGCAATGGAGCGCCTCATCCGCGACAAGTTCCCGGACGAGGTGCGGCACGTCTGGAGCCGGGTGGGGACGGCCGAGGTGGCGACCGACCCGATGGGCATCGAACTGACCGACGTGTTCGTGACGCTGCACCCGCGGGAGAAGTGGACGAAGGCGAAGACGCAAGAGGAGTTGCGGGCACTCGTCGAGAGGGAGGTCCGCGCCGTCCCCGGGCAGAAGCCGGAGTTCTCCCAGCCGATCGAACTGCGGATGAATGAGATGACCTCCGGCGTCCGGTCCGACCTGGGCATCAAACTTTACGGCGACGACTTCGACGTCCTCGCCAAGAAGGCCGCCGAGATCGAGAAGGTGCTCCTCGCCATCGACGGCAGTGCCGACGTGCGGGTCGAGCAGGTGACCGGGCAGCCGGTCCTGCAAATCCGGGTCAAGCAGGACGAGATCGCCCGCCACGGGGTGCCGGCCAAGGCGGTGACGGACGTGATCCGGGCGGTCGGCACCCTCCCGGTAGCCGACGTGGTCGAGGGCCAAATCCGGTTCCCGCTCGTGGTCCGGCTCCCGGATCGGTGGCGGGGCACCCCCGAGTCGATCGGCGCGATCCTTGTCGCCACCCCCTCGGGGGAGCGGGTGCCGCTCGGCCGACTGGCCGACATCCGAGTGGTCGAGGGGCCGAGCACCATCACCCGCGAGTGGGCGCAGCGGCGGATCACCGTCACCTGCAACATCCGCGGCCGGGACATGGGAACGTTCGTGGCCGAAGCGAAGGCGCAGGTGGGCACGCAGGTGGAGTTGCCAAAGGGCCGCTACCGACTGGAGTGGGGCGGGCAGTTCGAAAACTACGAGCGGGCGCGGGACCGCCTGATGATCGTCGTCCCGGTCGCGGTCGTGCTTATTCTGATCCTCCTCTACTTCACCTACCACAATCTGGTGGACGCGCTCCGGGTGTTCACCGGCGTGCCGTTCGGGTGGGTCGGGGGCATCCTCGCCCTGTGGCTGCGGGACATGCCGCTGTCCATCTCGGCGATCATCGGGTTCATCGCCTTGTCCGGCGTCGCGGTCCTGGACGACATGATCCTGGTGAGCTACGTCCGGCAACTCCGGCAGAAGGGCGTCTCGGTCCACGACGCCGTGCGGTTGGCGTCTCTCACCCGCCTGCGGCCGGTGCTGATTACCACCCTGGTGGCGAGCCTCGGGTTCGTCCCGATGGCCCTCTCGACCGGCCAGGGGGCGGAGGTGCAGCGGCCCCTCGCCACCGTGGTGATCGGCGGGGTGATCGGGGCGATGGTCATGTCGCTCCTGGTCCTGCGGGTGCTGTACCTGTTCTTCGACGCAGTCGCCCACGCCCTCCGCTGGGTGCTGACCCGGGTGTTCCGGGTGGGCGACGAGACGGCCCGAGGGTTACTCGGACTGGACGTGGAAGTCCTCGACGACGAGGCAAACCGAGACCGGGACGGTTCGCGGAACGGGTCCGCGGACGAGCCGGTCCTACTTTCCCAGGTGTGAAGGAGAAGACGATGACGAGGTTTCTGACGCGGGGCGGTCCCGCACTCGCCCTGTTCGGGGCGCTCGCGGTCCTCGCGGCCGGATGCGGCCAGACCGCCCCCACCGGCGGCGATACGAAGGGGACAGGGAAGGACAAGGCGGTGGCAAAGACCGATGGCGGCAAGAAGGATCCCGCCAAGGAGGATGCCAAGGGCGACCACAGCGGGTGGTGGTGCGACGAGCACGGCCTGCCGGAGGACGTGTGCGACCTGTGCAGCAAGAAGTACCGGGCGGCCGAGAAGGCGAAGGGGAACTGGTGTGAGCACGACCGGGTGAAGTCGAGCTGCTTCAAGTGCAACCCGGGCCTCCGCGAGAAGTACGCGGCCGAGTACAAGGCGAAGTTCGACAAAGCGCCGCCGGCGATCGAGGACGACGAGAAGAAGGACGACGGGAAGGCCAAGGACAAGAAGTGAACCGGCCTCGGCTGACCGGTGCGGGCAGGATCGTGACCGGCCCCGCCGGCTGATAGTGAGATGACGTGAGACTACGGGACGGCCGTGCCAACGACGGCTGCCCCCTGAACCAACGGCGGCGACTCGGCAACGACGCCGGCCGCCGTATGCCTCCGCTCCGCAGTGGGCGGCGGGAACCTGTCCGCGAAAAGGAGTTCCAACCGATGAAAACGATGACCCGCCCGCTGGTGGCCGCGGCGATGGCCGCGCTGCTGTTGCTGTCCACTCGCGCCCAAGCGGCCGAACCGGCCGCGAGCACGATCACCATCCCGGAGATGG
>JALHQU010000292.1:5525-6887 GCA_022841795.1 Fimbriiglobus sp. | reverse complement strand
GACGCGCGAGCGAGGGACGAGTCCCCAGACCCTCGCTCGCGCGTCGGGCTAACGAAGACGGGCCAACGATCCGCTCAGAACTGCCACGTCCACATGAGGCACACCACCGGCACCGGGGCTACCCGCCGGATGTCGAGCCACCCTTTGCCGCCGTTCGGGAACACCGCCGTCACCCCTAGCCGCACCCCCAGCTCGGTCGTCACCTGCCCGCCGAACGTGTGCTGCCACACGAACTCGGCGTCGATCCCGGTTCCGAAGTTCGGATCCCACACCACGAGGGTCGCGCTCACCCCCGGCCGCACGGCGAACAGGTTCCGCTCCCGCTTCAGCAGCGTGCCGTCGTACCGCAGGCAGGTGGACACGTACGGCACGATCACATACGCCCCGGCCCCGGCCTCCCACCACAGGTTCGTGTCGAACAACCGCCGCTGGAGCCGCAGGCCGATGGGCAGCCCGAAGTCGGCGGACAGCCGCCAGTCGTCGCGGTCCGGGGCCGGGCACGCCGGCAGGGGCGGCGGGTCGAGGAGCGGGTCGGCCGGGCGGGCGGCGGGTGCCGCCCCGAGCAGCGGGTCGGGCGTCTGGGCCGGACCCGGTAGCGCGAACAGGCACACCACCGCGAGAGCGAGGAGCAGACGGGGCATGGGTTCACCGGCCGGACGGTCGCAGGGCACGCCCATACCGCCGTGCCACCGCCCGCACAACGGCAACCGCCCGAACCCGTAGACCGTATCATCCCCTGGTGGAAACCGTCACCCTGACCAGCGGCGGGCACCCCCGGTCCGCCCTGCTCTTCCGCCCGCCGGTCGCCGGGCCGGTGCCGCTGGTAGTCATGCTGCACGGCACCGGCGGGTCGGCCGCGTTCGCCGCCGACGAGACCGGCTGGGCTGAATTCGCCGCCGCCCGCGGGTTCGCCGTCGCCTTCCCGGACGGCCTGCCGGTGGACCCCGCCGCCCCGCCCCGGTTCCTGTCCAACCCGCAGCGGTGGAACGACGGCTCGTCCCGCCCCGGCGACTTCCCGCACGCCGACACCGACGACGTGACGTTCCTGGCCGCCCTGATCGGCGAGCTGACCGCCCGCCGCGGGGTCGATCCGCACCGCGTGTACCTGACCGGGTTCTCGAACGGGGCGGGGATGGCGTTCCGGTTCGCCGCCGAACGGGGCGAGTTGCTCGCCGCCGTCGCCCCGCTCGCCGGGTATTGCCACGTCCCGCCGGCCCGCGTGCCCAATACCGCATCCAGGCATCACGGACTGCCCTCACCCCTCCCCGTTGGGGAGGGGTCGGCGAGTGCGGAGCACGAGCCGGGGGTGGGGTCGGATAAAACCCCACCCCCGCCCGCCCCGCGCCCCTCGGGCGGGCAAAC
>JALHQU010000292.1:0-5515 GCA_022841795.1 Fimbriiglobus sp. | reverse complement strand
ACATCGGGTCCCCCCCCCCCCCCCGGGGGGGGGGGGGGGGGGGGGGGCGGCCGGCCCCGGGGGGGGGGGGGCCCTCGGATAAAACCCCACCCCCGCCGTCCTCGCTCCGCTCGGCCGGCGAACCCTCCCCAACGGGGAGGGGTGAACACCCGCCGAACCCACCACAGCAACCCGGATCGTTCACTAAACCCTTGCCCACCCTGTACATCGTCGGCGACGCCGACCTGCTCATCCCGCTCGCCGGTGGGACGGCCCGCGTTCCGTGGGGGAACAAGGTCATCCCCCGCCCGCCGGTGGCCGACACGCTGGCGAAGTGGGCCGGCATGATCGGGTGCGAGCCGCCCCCGCGGGTTATGTCGAACACCGACGGCATTGTTGAATCGGTGTATCCGGGGCCGGTCGAGTTCCGGTCGGTGGTGGTGGCCGGGCTGGGGCACCACTGGCCGGGCGGGAAGGGGCAGTTCAACCCGCGGATCGGCGGCCCGCCGTCCGACCGACTGGACGCGAACACGCGGCTGTGGGCGTTCTTCGAACGACACCGGGGGTGAGCCGACCTGTCTTGGTGAACCCGGCCCGCGAGGGCCGCGGGTGCGTGGGGCAAGATTGCATCTTGCCTGGCAAGTTGGAAACTTGCCCCACTGATGCTGGCTCGCACCTACCGACCTGGCGGTCGGGGTTCACCCGGCAACGGCTCACATTTCCCACGGGCGGGCGGGTGAGTAATATGGGGCCGAATCGCTCCCTCGGGGTCGTGCCCATGCCGTCCGTGTCGTGCCCGTCGTGTTCGGCTCGCGTCCGGCTGTCCGGCTCGCCCGGCAACCGGCTGAGATGCCCGGAGTGCGGCGAGCGGTTCCCCGTACCGGACGAGGACGACGCGGGCGACCGCCCGCGGAAGAAGAAGCCGGCGGCGAAGGGCGGGCTGCCGGTGTGGGTGTTCATGGCGGCCGGCGCGACGGTGACGCTGGTGATCGTGCTGGTGGTGCTGGCGGTGGTGCTCAGCCGCGGGAAGGGCGGGAAGGGGGTGGACCCGCTGGCCGTGTTCGACTCCCCGCCGGAGGGGTACGGCAGCGTGCGGGACTCGGCCGGCGGCGTCCGCGTGTACCTGCCCGGCTCGCCGCGGAAGGGGCAGCTCACCGAGAACGGGCGGGCGGTGCCGGACTCGGAGAAGGTGGTGTGGGCGAGCTTCACCGGCGGCGGGTTCGGCAGCCCGACGACCGACTTCGGCGTGGTGTGCGTGCCGCTTCCGGCGGGCACCAAGCCCGGCCCGCCGGAAGAGTTCGAGAAGCTGGTGTCGCTGGCCGACCCGTCTTACGAGGGCGGGAAGAGCCACGAGGTGGTGAGCCGCAAGCTGGCCACGCTCGACGGCCGGCCGTCGCTCGAAATCCGCACCCGCGAACACCCCGAGTACTTCCGCAAGGACCCGCCCCCGCCGCCGGCCGAGTTCGACAAGCGGACGCACACCATCTACTACGTCACCACCAACGGCAAGAAGGTGGCGGTCATCAAAGTGCGGTTGAAGGGCACGTTCGTCGATGAACGGATGCTGCGGACGATTGCGGAGTCGTTCGCGTTCCTGTGAGCCGGGCGAGGTCTTGTCTACCCGCATTTCATTCCCCCGCATCGGTCGATACAGTACCGATCCTGCCACCGGGAGCGGACCGCATGACGCCGATGATGCAGCAACTCCAGGCCGCCCGCGACCAGCACCCGGGCATGGTGGTGCTGTTCCAGAACGGCGAGTTCTTCGAGCTGTTCGGCGACGACGCCGAACTCGGCCACCGCGTCCTCGGCCTGACCCTCGCCCGGCGGGAGGAGAACCAGCCGCAGATGGCCGGGTTCCCGCTCGCCAAGCTGGATCACAACCTGCGACAGCTTCTCGCCGCCGGGCACCGGGTCGCTGTCGTGGAACAAATGGAGCCGCCGAACCCGGCGGTCAAAGGCCCGATCCGCCGTGAAGTCACCCGCGTGGTCACGCTCGGCACGGTGACGGAAGACGAGCTGCTCGACCCGCGGCGGCCGAACCACCTGGTGAGCGTGTACCGCAACCCGGCCGGCATCTTCGGTGTGGCGTGGGTGGACCTGACCACCGGGGTGTTCGCCGCCGCCGACCTGGACGAGCGGCAACTGGCCGACGAGATGGCCCGGCTGAACGCCGCCGAGTGCCTGCTGCCGGACGCCCAGTTCGACGACACCCGCCCGCGGCTCGGGGCGACCCGCGGCGTCACCCCGCGGCCGACGTGGACGTTTGACCCGAACACGGCACTCGACGCCCTCAAGAAGCAGTTCGCCGTCAGCACGCTCGCCGGGTTCGGGTTCACCGACCGCCAGCCGTGCCTGACCGCCGCCGGCGGGCTGCTGCTGTACCTGCACGAGACGGTGAAGGCCGACCTGGGGCACCTGCGGCGGCTGTGCCCGCACCGGCCGGACCAGTTCCTCGTGCTGGACGAAGTGACCCGCCGCAGCCTGGAACTGACGCGAACACTCCGGGACAACCAGCGGGACGGGTCGCTGCTCAGCCTGATCGACCGCACCGTCACGCCGATGGGCGCCCGCTTCCTGCACGACCACCTGCTCGCCCCGCTGAACGACATCGCGGCCATCGACGCCCGGCTCGACGCGGTCGAGGAGTTGCTGAACGAACACGCCCTCCGCACCGACCTCCGCGGGCTGCTCGACGCCACCTCCGACCTGCACAGGCTGACCACGCGGGTTTCGACGGCACGCGCCACGCCGAAGGATCTGGGGGCCATCGCCCGCACCCTGCGGTTGCTGCCCAAGCTGAAGGCGAAGCTGACCGGCCGGCGGGCGACGCTGCTGAACGAACTCGAATTGAAACTGGAGCTGGTGCCGGACATCCGGGAGATGCTGGACACCGCGCTGGTGGACGACCCGCCGTACTCGCCCAAGGAGGGCGGGGTGATCCGCGACGGGTTCCACGCCGAGCTGGACGAGCTGAAGCGGCTGTCGAAGGACGGCAAGGACTGGATCGCCCGGTACCAGGCAGCGGAGATTACCCGCACCGGCATCAACAGCCTGAAGGTCGGGTTCACTGACGTGATGGGGTACTACATCGAGATCACCAACGCGAACGAGAACCGGGTGCCGACGGATTACGTCCACGAGCGGACGCTGAAGAACGCCAAGCGGTACGTCACGCCCAAGCTGAAGGAGTACGAGGAGAAGGTGCTGACGGCGCAGGACAAGAGCCGGGCGCTGGAGTTCGAGCTGTTCCTGCACCTGCGGGACAAGGTGGCGGCGGAGACGGCCCGGCTGCTGCAAACGGCCGACGTGCTGGCGACGGCCGACTTCCTCGGCGGGCTGGCGGAACTGGCCGCCAGCCGCAACTACGTCCGCCCGACGCTGGTGCCGGAGCCGACGCTGGACATCCGCGGTGGCCGGCACCCGGTGCTCGACCAGATCCTCCCGCCGGGCACGTTCGTGCCGAACGACACCCGGCTGTCAGCGGACGACGGCACGTTCTGGCTGGTGACGGGGCCGAACATGGCGGGGAAATCGACGTTCCTGCGGCAGACGGCGCTGGTGACGCTGCTGGCGCACGTCGGCAGCTTCGTGCCGGCCAAGTCCGCCGTCGTCGGGCTGACCGACCGCATCTTCACCCGCGTCGGGGCGAGCGACGAACTCGGCCGCGGGCAGAGCACGTTCATGGTGGAGATGACCGAGGCGGCGAACATCCTGCACAACGCCAGCCCGCGGAGCCTGGTGATCCTGGACGAGATCGGCCGCGGCACCGCCACCTTCGACGGGGTGAGTTTGGCGTGGGCGATCACCGAGTACCTGCACGACGTGACCGGCTGCCGGGCGCTGTTCGCCACCCACTACCACGAACTCGCCCAGTTGGAATCGACCCTGCCGCGGCTGCGGAACTACACGGTGCAGGTGCAGGAGCTGGCGAACGAGGTGATCTTCCTGCACAGCATCGCGGCCGGCAGCGCGGGTAAGAGCTACGGCATCCACGTGGCCCGGCTGGCCGGGGTGCCGGAGGCGGTGCTGGGGCGGGCGGCGCAAGTGCTGGTGACGCTGGAAAGCCCGCACCAGTTGCCCACCCCGCCGAAGGAGGTGACGAAGGCCGAGGCGAAACCCCGGCGGGCGCCGCGGCCGGAGCCGACGGTGATCGACCCGCCGGAGCGGGCGAAGCGGAAGGCCAAGCCGGCCGGCCCGACCCTGTTCGGGGAAGAGGTGTGACCTATTTCGCCACCGGCGGCGGCAGGACCGGCAACAAGTTCCACGGCACTTCGGACACCAGGAACACCACGTCGTCGGCGAACACCTTCCGCCACTCCGGGTCGTACCCCGTTTCCGCTCGCACCACCGGCCCGCCGTCACCCAACTTCTTCGCCAGCACGTCGGCGTCCAACTCTTTGCCGTCAACGGTCGTCGCCTTCAGCCACTCCGCTCTCACCCGGTATGTCATCCGCTCCTGCTTGATTTTGGAATCCAGGCGGGTGGATTGCACCCGGTGCCCGCCGACCGTCAGAGTCTCGGTCACCGGGACGTATTCCGTGATCACCCGGAACCCGCGCACTTCTAGCATCCCGTCGCCCAGCGATTTGGCGACAGCCATGTCGAGCATCACCCCCGTTTTCGGGTTCGGCGGGGGCGGGCCTTTCGGCACCGGGGCCGCGACCGCCCCGCCGACCGCCAAGCTCGTCGCGATCAGAACGCGGTACACGGCCGGTCCGCGAGTCATTTCTTCTCCTCCTTCTTCTCGTCCTTTTTGTCCTCTTTCTTCTCCACCGGCGGCGGGGGTGGGGGCGGCGGAGGCGGCAGGGCCGGCGGCGGGATCAGGGCCGGCCGCAGAACGGCCGGGGCCACCCGCCCCGCCCGCGGCACGCCGGCGGTCGCCTTCAACTCCAGGAACACCACGTCGTCGCTGAACACCTTCCGCCACTCCGGGTCGAACCCGGCCGGCACCTGCACCACCGCACCGCCGTCGCCCAGCCTCTTGGCCAGCGCGTCCTCGTCCAGTTCCTTGCCGTCGGCGGTGGTGGCCGTTACCCCGGTCAGCACGACCCGTGTGGTCATCGCCACCTGCTCGGGCACCTGCTTCATGAACGTCACCTGCACCTGCTGGCCGCCGACCGCCCGGTTCTCGGTCACGGCGACCGTCCTCATCACCGTGACGGTGCTGGACAGTTCGAGCTGCCCGTTGCCGACCGACTTGGCGGCGGACAGTTGGAACGTCGCCCCGGCCTTCGGGTTCGGTGGGGGCGGAGCCTTCGGCACCGGCGCGGCGGCGGCACCGCCGGCCGCGACCAGGGCCGCGAGAAGCACACGGGTCATCGGGAACCTCCGGGGGTTGATGTGTCGAAATCCTGCCGAACGCCGACCGCCGAGGGCGGTCGGCGGGGCGCCCCCCCCCGGGGCCCCCCCACAAACACCCCCGGGTTGGGGGGGCCCGGCGGGCCCCACCCCACCCCCCCCGCTCGTCCATCAAACGGCAGGTGCGGAGCGCGTGCCACAGGTGCACGAGGGGGCCAACCCAGCCCCCTCGTTC
>JALHQU010000291.1 GCA_022841795.1 Fimbriiglobus sp. | reverse complement strand
GGTTCCCACTCCCCACGGTCGCGCGGACCTGAGGGGTCACGAACGCACCCGCCGCAAGGCCACTCGCCAGGGTATCGAAAGACGAAAACCGCTGGCGAAAGAAACATACCAGGGGTGGACCCGCCCGGTGAACCCACCCTACGAGACGGTCCCCGGCGGGGCCGGCTACTTTCCGCTCTTGCGGAACAGGTCCAGGAAGCGGTCCTCGTACTCCTTGAACCGGCCGAGCTTGTCCAGCTCCTGCTTCAGCTCGAACGCCTTCGAGCGGTCGTCCGCCGCCTGGTCGAACAGCTCCTCGATCCGCCGGGCGTCGTCCTCGTCCGCCTCGTCCGCCGGCTCCGGGGTGAACCCGCCCTCGCCCTCCTCGTCGTCCCCCTCGTTCTGCCGCCGCAGCTGCGACTCGATCCGCCCGAGCAGCTCCTCCAGTTGCTCCTCCACCGCCTCCGCCTGGGCGGACAGCTCGGACAGGTCGAGCTTGATGCCGGTGAGCGCGGAGAACGACTCGAGCACCGCCAGCGACGCCTTCGGGAACGGCAGCTGGGCGAAGATGTGCGGCATCTCCCCGAGCAGGCACGCGCCGGACAGCCCCTCGTCCGCCGCCACCCCGAGCACCAGCCCGTTCAGCCCGCCGATCTGCCCGTCCTCCACCACCGTCAGGTCGAGCTGCTTCAACTCGTCCAGCCGGTCGGCGTCGGTGGCGGCGGCGTACACCTTGGACGGGTGTTCCGGCCGCATGTGCGTCGCCATGGCGGCGAACGTGTACACGCGGTCCACCCCCAGGTTCTGCACGTACCGCACCAGCTCGCGGCAGAAGGCGAACTTGCCCATCGGCGGCTGGGCTTCGCCCAGGAACACCAGCAGGTCGTGCTTGTGCTCCGGGTCCACCCAGTGGAACAGGCGGTTGCGGGGGCGGCGGGCCGGGCGGATGAGGCCCTCCTTCACCTCCACCCCGTCCACGTCGAACAGGGCGGAGCTGTCGAACTCGGCGTACGCGGTCATCTCCAGCTTGGACAGCAGGTAGATGCCGGCGTTCACCCCGACGTGCCCCATGCCGGGCCACACGGCCACCAGCCGGGGGTTGTGAAGCGGCGGGCGGGTGGCCATCGGCGGTCCTTTCGCGGCGGGCGGGGCGGACACGCTCACTGTACACGCGGCGGCGGAGGGTCACAACCGGGCGAATTTTTGATGTTGCCTCACACCCGGCGTCGGGTACACTCGGGGAATTGTGAGTCTTCTTTCATCGTTCGGTTTCCCGAGTTCCCCACCGGAGGCCGTGTCATGACCCGTCATCGTCGGTCCGCGTTCACCCTCATCGAGCTGCTGGTCGTCATCGCCATCATCGCCATCCTGATCGGCCTCCTGTTACCCGCCGTGCAGAAGGTCCGCGAGGCCGCCGCCCGCATGCAGTGCGGGAACAACCTGAAGCAGCAGGCGCTGGCCTGCCACAACCTGCACGACGCGCACGGCCGGCTGCCGCCGCTGGCCGCGTACCAGTTCGGCGGCGCGTACTACGCCCCGCTGTACTTCCACCTGCTGCCGTACATCGAGCAGGAGACGGTGTACAAGGCGGCCACGCCGGTCACCGTCGGCGGGGTGATCCCGCTGTGGGAGACGCCGTCGCCGGCCGGCGGGTACCTGCGGCAGACGCGGGTGAAGGTGTACCAGTGCCCGTCGGACCCCACCCTGAACACGAACGCGGCCACCGACTGGTTCCCCGGCGACGCCAGCTACGGGGCCAACTTCCAGGTGTTCGGCAACCCGGCGTTCAACGCCAGCAGCACCGCCCTGCTGGTCATCATGCCGGACTGGGACGGGAAGACCAAGTTCACCGACATCACCGACGGCCAGTCGAACACCGTCATGTTCGCCGAGAAGCTGGCGTACTGCCCCGGCCGCACCCCGCTCACCACCATCAGCCCGCGGAACGGCACCAGCAGCCACGGCGGGACGTGGTGGATGCGGGGCATCTTCCGCGCCGGCACCGTCACCGGCACCACCCCGCCGAGCAGCACCGACAGCTTCCCCGGCGACCGCCTGTCGGCGGTGTTCGCCGGCGGCCGCGGGGTGGACGGCACCCGCTGGTACGTGGGGAACGCGGCCCTGCCGCAGACGTTCGGCGTCCAGCAGCCGAACACCACCGCCGGCACCTGCGACCGCGGGCTGGCGTCCTCCCCGCACACCGGCCTACTCCAGGCGGCGCTGTGCGACGGCAGCGTGCGGAACATCCGCCGCGGCATCAGCGCCGCCACCTGGTGGGCCGCCTGCACCCGCGCCGGCGGCGAGGTGCTGGGGGCCGACTGGCAGTGAGTCTGAAAAGTAGCAGGCACACTCCGTGTGCCGTCCGCGGACGGCACACGGAGTGTGCCTGCTACTTTGTGCGTCAGTACGGCGGCAGCAGACGCCGGAACAGGTGGGCCAACACGACCAGGAAGAAGAACAGGTTGCGGGCCGGGATGGCCCACCACGCCAGCGACACCGCCGGCTGCGGCGCCTCCCGCCATTTCCCCTCGGCGAGTTTGAGCGCCAGCTTTTCCATCCACGCCACCGACCGCGGCCAGTCGGCCCAGCGGTCGAGCCACTCCGGCGGGATGCCGGCCTTGCCGACGCGGGCGCCGACCAGCGCGCCGGTGATCGCCGCCACCGTGTCGGTGTCCCCGCCCAGCCGGATGACGGATTCGATTGCCGTGCGGTAGTCGTCGGGGTGACGGAGGAAAGCGTAGACGGCGACCGGCACCGTGTGGGCGATGTACCCGGTGACGCCGCGGGTGAGCTTCAACTCGGCCGCGAACTCGGCAACGGACTTGTTGGCTTCGTAGGCCGGGCGGATGGCTTTCACATTTCGGTGGAGATCGTCGTCGCCGAATGGGCGACTGCCCATCCGAAGCCAGATCCCCTCGATGTCAAATGCCCTGTTCCGCTGGCCGGCCGCAAAACCTGCCATCATGTCGATCACCGACACCCCGTCGCTTGCCTGCTTGTCGATGTGCGTTACGTCGGTGGCCTCCGACAGCCAAGGCCGATAGCCAGGGAAGAAGGACTCACGCAACCCTTTTCGATTCCTCCATTCCAAGGCCAAGCCTTCCGTCACAAACAGTATTGCCGCCCGCATGGCCGGGCCGTTGCCCGCCGACCGCACCCCGGACCTGTGCGACGGCCACCCGAGCCACAGCCGCACGCACGCCTTCAGCGTCGCCAGCCCGATCCCCGGCGGGCCGGCCAGGAACCACCACCGCAGCCGCCACGCCAGCGACCGCCGGAAGCGGTGCCGGTCCCCGCCGCTCCGCAGCAGGGCTTGGGCCGTCAGGCAGGCGTGTTCGGTGTCGTCCGACCCCATGCCGTGGCCGAACAGGAACCGCGGGCGGTCGCAGGTGTGGAACAGCTTGGCGATCCGCCGCGGGCCGAGGTTCTCCGCCGGCAGGCCCATCATGTCACCGATCGCCTGCCCGAGCAGGCACCCGACCACCGCGTCCGCATCGAGGGGCGGCATGGCGACTCCTGAATGTAGCCCGCACACTCCGTGTGCGGTTGTCCGATCCGCACACGGAGTGTGCGGGCTACACTCCGGCAACATCGATCCGCACACGGAGTGTGCGGGCTACACTACAGCAACTTGTGGCGGCACCGCGCTCTTCGCGATCAGCGCCGGCCAGTACGCGAACACCTCCCGCACCGCCGCCCGGCCGGTGGTGTACCCGGTGGTGCCGGCGAACCCGCTCGTGACGAGCGGGGCGAACTCCTTCGTGAACCGCTCCACGCTCGGGCGAGAGCGGTCCCGCACGGCGACGCGGAGGATCACTTCGGGAGCTTCATACCCGCTCCCGGAGGGAGCGGGCCACCCTACGCCCGGCACGCAGTCGCCGGCGCCGAGCACCTCGACGTGGCTGTGCTCGAACGTGTGCCCGGCCTGCTTCAGCCGGTCGAGCAGGATGGCCCCGCTCTTCCGCGCCTTCGCCGCCGCGTGCGGGCCGGGGATGACCAGCGTGCCGGCGGCGGTCCACCCGTCGCGGTAGGCGATGCTCACCTTGTAGCTGTCGCTGGCCGGGTGCCCCTTCGCCCCGACGCACCGCACCACGTCCGGCCCGTCCTGCGTGAACGTCGGGGTGGTGAAGTCGGCCACCACGTCCGGGGTGTAGTACCGGGTCGGATCGACCACCTCGTACAGCAGTTGCTCGGCCACCGTCTCCAGGTTGACCGCCCCGCCGGTGTTCGCGGGCTTACTGATGGTGAACGACCCGTCTTCCGAAATGTCCACGAACGGGTAGCCGACGGTCTCCAGGTGCGTCGAATCGTCGGCGTTGATCCACAGCCCGCCGGTGGCCTGCGCCCCGCACTCGATCAGGTGCCCGGCCACGCTGCCGGCGGAGAGGCGATGCCAGTCGTCGGCCGGCCAGCCGAACTCGTGGATGCACGGCCCGACCGCCAGCGCCGCGTCCGCCACCCGGCCGGTGACGACGATCGATGCGCCCTGCCGGAGTGCCTCGGCGATCGGCGCCGAGCCGAGGTAGGCGTTCGCACTGACCACCCGCTGACGCACGGTGGACAGCGGCTCGTGCGTGTCCAGGTGGTTCAGCGGGTGCCCGGACGCGATCAGGTCGTCCAGCCGCGGCAGCAGGTCGTCGCCGGACACCACGCCGATCGTGCGGTCGGTGATGCCCGCCTTCGCCAACGTGTCCTTCGCCGCGGCAGCGCACGCCGCCGGGTTCATCCCGCCGGCGTTGGTCACGATTTTCAGGCCCGGCTGCTTCTTCAGTTGCGGGGCGAGCCGGCCGAGCACCTCGACGAAGTCGTGAGCGTACCCGGCGGTCGGATCCCGCTGACGCAGCAGCGCCAGGATGGACATGGTCAGTTCGGCGAGGTATTCGAGCGTCAGGTAGTCCAGGTTGCCGGCCTCGGCCAGCCGCACCGGGGCGTCCACGCTGTCGCCCCAGAACCCGCACCCGTTGCCGATCCGGATTCGCTTCATGGTCGCCTCGGTCCTCGGGGTCAGCACGCACACCGGAACGGCGGCATCTCGCGGCGGTACTGGCCTTGCGGGGCCATTAACCCTGTCACCACCTCGAAGTTCTGCCACAGCTCGTCGCTGTAGTCGTCGAAGCCGTAAGGGGTGTCGAACGGCAGGAAATGCGACTCGTCG
Organism: Fimbriiglobus sp.; assembly: GCA_022841795.1. GTDB lineage: Bacteria > Planctomycetota > Planctomycetia > Gemmatales > Gemmataceae > JALHQU01. Next base: position 1,798 of record JALHQU010000291.1, on the reverse strand, counting down.
CCGTGCCGCTTCAGGAAGTACATCAGTTGGCCGAACGACGTGTAGATGTCGTTCTCGTCGTTGGGTCCGTCCGCATCATCGTAGCCGAAGTCGTCGGAATGCTTCTTGGCGAACGCCCGCAGCCACCGCTCGGCCGGCACGTACTTCCGCTGGCGGTCGGCCTCCTCGTGCTCGCCGTGTTCGTCCAGCCAGTCGGCGTACACCCCGCGGACCAGCTCGTCGTCCCACGGAGCGGCGGCGATCGCCTTCAGGAACGCCTGTCGCTCGTCCACGCTCAGCCCTCCTTCGCGGCCGGCACCTTCGGGGCGAACGCCGGGTGCGTCCACACGTGCCGCAGCGAGGTGACGGTGTTCGGGTACAGGAACAGCCAGAACCGCTGGCCGGGGGGAACGTCGGCCGGCAGGAACGGGTCCACCACCCCGACCCGCCGGTCGGGTTCGACCGGCCCGACCGTCTCCGTCTGCCCGGCCGGGGCGAACCCGACGTGCTGGCCCGGCCGCAGCGTCTCGCCGGCCGTCACCGGGGCGACCGCCACGTGGACCGCGTCCCGCCGCCGGTCGCCGTCGGCGATCCGATGCCCCAGCTTCGGCCCGTCCATTCCGGGTTTCTCCCCACGGGTGTATCCTGCATCTTACCCAAGCCTGAGGCGGCAATAAGTAGTAGGCACACTCCGTGTGCCGTTCGGAATGACGGCACACGGAGTGTGCCTACTACTTATTGCCGAGCAGACCTCATGACCCTGCCGCCCGCCGTCGCCGAGTTGTTCACCCCTCGCCTCGCCGATCTCGGCCCCGGCACGCCGAACGATCCGGTGCGGGCGAAGCTGGCGGCGTTCACCCTCGGGAAATCCGACATGGCCCGGTGCGTGCATTCGCTGCTGTGGCTGCACCACGACTTCCTGCACGAGTCGCACGAGATCAGCCAGGGGATCGACACCCCGACCGGCAGCTACCTACACGCGATCATGCACCGCCGCGAGCCGGACGCCGCCAACAGCAAGTACTGGTGGCGGCGTGTGGGCACGCACCCGGTGTTCGCCGAACTGACGACCGCGGCGGCCGCGTTGGGCTACCTGAAAACGGGCGAGGCGTGGGATCCGTACAAGTTCGTGGACGACTGCGAAGCAGCCCGCGGCCGCGGCGGGGAGCGGGAGGAACTGCTGAAGCGCGTCCAGGCGGCGGAGATGGCGGCGCTGCTGGCGTGGTGTGTGGGCCAGTCGGGGTGAGCCGTGAGACGGACGCGGATCATTGTGGTGGTGGTATGTGCCCTCGGCGTAATCGCCGGGGTCGTCGGGGTGTCGTATCCGTTCGTCCAATACATCCGGGCGATCCGGGAAGCCGAACGACGGTTCGTTGCGGACACGGAACTGGCGGCTCCGGTGCTGGCGTCCGATCCGGCGTTCAAATGGATCGGCCCGACCGACTTTCCGGTCCTGGGTTTCTGCCTGAGTGGTCCTGTGCCGACACGGGCAGACTACGACCGCCTCCGATCCGAAATGCTGAGACTCTTCGGCGAAGCGCGAGTGGATCATGTGATGAACGACGTGCGGGTCGAGTCACCGCAATTCTTCCCCAACCGAAGGGCACCGTAGAAGGCGCAGCCATCGAATGTTGGGGTAACGAAGGAAACCCCCTCACCCGGCCCGGTCGCTCCGCCCTCCGGTCCGACCTCTCCCCCGCTCCCAGGGCTACCGCACTATGAAGGGCTGACATTGTAGGGGTTTGCGGCTATGACAGGGGTTCCGTGAGGAGTCTCCGATGGCCGCCCTGCCCATCACCGCCGTGTTCGCCGACCTGCC